>CAZUOM010000001.1:0-153663 GCA_964621305.1 uncultured Gammaproteobacteria bacterium
GAGACTGTAGGCGATTTTAGAGAAAATAGACAATGGCGAGCCGCCCCCTAGGGCGCCCTGCGAGCGAGGATGGGGTCGCCGCCACATTTTCTTTTGGGCGGGTGGGAACTCTACAATCTAATAGAACCTTTGTAAGTTCTTAGGGAGCAAAAATGTTTTTCGCGCACGGGAGGGCGGGGCAAGGAAAACTACAAATAATTTCCCCTTTCGTTTTTGCGAAAATTTCTCCAGAAGAAAGCGAGCCCCGAGCGAAGTCGAGGGGCGAGCGAAAGGAGCGCGAGTGGTAGCGAGCGCGACTGCGATGATACATTGCGAGGCCGCCGTTAGGCGGCCGAGCAACAATGAGACAATGACGGCAATTCCTTTTCCCCTTTACCCCTTTTACTTGCCGTCATTGCGATTAATTAGTAATTTTTGGTAAAATAAGTTCGAGCAATTTGGTACAATGGCTCTTTGTACAGTAAAACACGCCTTCGTAGCTCAACGGATAGAGCAGGTCGGTTCTAACGACAAGGTTGGGGGTTCGAATCCCTCCGAAGGCACCACTTTTTCTTTCAGAAAGCCGGAAGGGCCTATCACAACGCACAATCCAAGTGGGCCAGAAACGAGGCTAAAAAGAAGAAACGGCTACGCATCAAACACAGCCCAAAACCAGAGTCCTACGGCCACATCCTCTCCGATACGGTTGAGAGAGTTACCGATGGAGTTAAGGATTACTTCATGAGCGCCATTGATGCCAAGATGAAGTTTGCCCTCACCCTCCGCTACAAGCGGATCACTTCAACAAACATGAAGGACTTCTACCATCGCTTTAGGTCCGTATATCCATCAACCGTCAGGGTCTGGCAGTCAGACAATGGATCGGAAAACCTGGGAGTGTTTGACAAGCAACTGGAAAAAGACAACATTCCTCACTTGTTTATCAATCCCCGCTGTCCAAAGATTGACACGTTCATCGAGCGTTACAACCGAACCGTGCAGGAAGAATTTATTGACTGTCATGAAGACGTCATCCATGATCAACGGGTGTTTGCAAAACGCCTTGCTGATTGGAACGTCTATTGCAACACCAAACGCCGTCATCATTCTCTAGGTCTTAAAAGTCCATTACAGTCATTTGTCGACAATGGAGGAATGTCGCAAATGTCCTTGACTTATACAGGGGGTTTCAATAGAAGATTTAATAAAGTAAAATAGTAAGACACAAAAATTGAATCTCTTTTATCATCACAAATACCGAATCTAATCGTTATCTATTATGAAAGTAGATAATCCACAAAATGACCCGAAGATATTGATGCAACTGGCGAAAGCGGGAGACACCAAGGCATCTGGCCGCCTTTACGAGTTATATTTTATTCCCGTTTTCCGTTACATATATTCTCGCGTCAGGGATAAGGAAGAAACGAATGACTTGACCCAGACTGTGTTTCTTAAGGTTTTTTCCGCTCTGCCAAATTTTCAGGAACAAAATAAATCGCCCCTCGCTTACTTTTTCACTATTGCGAGAAACACAGTAGTAGATCACTGGCGAACAAGAAAGGAAATTCTGCTTGATAACCCAGAAAATACTTTTGGAGAGATACCTGATGAAGCACGTAGTCCGCTTGAGATTATTGAGAAAGAAGAAATCAGCCAAGCGATTCACCGCGCCATTCAGGAATTAACTTACATTCAGCAGGAAGTAGTGGTGCTTAAATTTATAAACGACCTGCCGAATAAAGAGATCGCCAGCCTTATGGGGAAAACAGAGGAAGCGGTGCGGCAGCTTCAATGCCGGGCGCTGAAGGCCCTCCGGGAGATTTTAAAGAAACAAGAAATTGTATGAACAATCAAAACGACAAAAAAATAGAGGGAATAATTGAAAAAACGCTGCAATACCTTGACAGCGGAAAAACTCCTGCTGAAATTTTGAATTTGTTCCCCAAACACCGGAAAGAATTAAATGAAATACTATCTACCGTCAGTTTGCTTAAAAAAGAAAGAGAGAAAATTGTCCCGCCTCGTGAATCATTGAGGCAAACAATGGATAAAATTACCAGTAGCGTCACAAATGGAGTAAATATTCGTTATTTATACAGAGAAGAGGTGCAAAGTCGACCCTCTTTGAATCACATAACAGCCAAAATTGACGATCTTATGACTATAAACTGGAAAATATGGGGGCCCCTCGGCATTATCGCAGTGGTGGTAGTAGTCCTACTTAGCTCGTATCAGTTCGGAACAAAAGCGCCCCAAGCGCCGATAACCGCGCCCAGTCAAGAATTGACGGTTGCGGTGACAAAACCAGCCACCGGCAACGTTGATGACGCGGTTAACGCGATCCTCGCCGCTGTTTCTGATGATCAGGCGCTCTTTGCCGATGTGGAAAAAGACGCCGCACTTGTTAACGCCGATAGTCAAGAGTTAAGTAATTTTGGTCAATCCTACAATGAAAATGAATTCTAAAAAATTCTTTACCAGTCTTCTCGGAATGGCGATGGCTATGCATCTTTTCTCGCCAGCTGTGATTTTGGCGGCAAGCCACCCGCAACGATCAAGAGATGGGCAAAACTTTTGCGCAAGAATTGATGAGATTACTTTACGGATTGATCAAAGAGTTGCTGATCTGGATACAAAACTTCAGACCAGGCGCCAAGAACGATTGGATAACCTTACCGAGCGAAGGGGCGCACGAAATGAACAGAGGACAGAAAACCGGTCTCGGTGGGACGAAAACCGCGCTGAGCACTTCGCTAACTTAGAGGCGCGGGCAACCACTGATGCGCAGAAACAAGCGGTTGCGGCGTTTAAGGCGGCGGTTGAAGCGGCGGTTGCGGCAAGAAAAACTGCTATTGATGCGGCAATCCAATCATTCCAGCAGAGTGTTGACCAGGCCATCGCGTCGCGCAAATCCGCAGTTGACGCAGCAATAAGCGCATTCAAAAGCAGCCGGACTGTTGCGGTTGAAAAAGCAAAAGCTGACTGCGCCGCAGGCGTTGATCCAAAAACTGTCCGCGAGACATTCCGCACTAGCATAAAAGCGGCGCAAGAGAAGTTCAAGAGCGACCGGCAAGCAATTGAAAAACTCAAAGATTCACTTGAGCCGTTTATGCTTGCGCGAAAACAAGCATTAGAGCAGGCCATTGCCGACTTCAAAGCGGCGATGGAAAAAGCGCGATCCGATCTCAAAGCTGCGTTCTCGCAGTAAGTCGGTTATTGAAAAGTAAGATACCACAAAGGAAAGTCTTGATCAGGCCCGATTTTAGGTTGGTAAAATCAAAGAATTGTCCTATACTTACAAATAAGGCGGCGCGATAACTTCGTTGGCACGAAATTCAGCGGCGGGGGAAGCGAGGGCGGGCAAAAATTCCTTCCCCCCAACCCCCTTCCTTTTTGCACGCCCGAGCGTTCAGTTTGGCGCGCGAAGCGCGCCATCAGTTCCGTTCAAAAAAGGTTCGGATTTCATCAAACAAACGCACAATAAGTAGTTTGGGACTCGGCTTGCGCAACCCGTCATTGGATGTTTTTCTAATCTATTAACATATGACAGATAGTAATTTTGAGATACAAGGATCCCATTATGATCCGGGAATACCACCAAAAGGTGATAAAAAAATCGAGGAAGAACTTGCCGAGGAGATCGGAAAAATGTATCAACATTTGAGAGATATTAGAAAAAATCTTGAAGAAGTTATTCCACAAGACAGGAATTTTGATATTGAATTACAAGAATCCGATGTGGGGGTGAGCTTGCATCTCAAACATAAAGAAAGCGTGGGGGAACTAGACTTGGCTCTCTATTTACCGCCAGCACATTTTTTCGGTAAAGATAAATTTTTTTACTATCGTAAAAGAGAGAAAAAAATTGGTTTTGCTGAAAATGAACTTAAGTATAGGGGATTTTTGCTCTCTTTATTTCATGAGATAGGACATTCTCACAAAAAACTAGCACACGCGGCCACACAATGGGATGATTTACGAGCGCTGGGGAGTGTTTTAAAAAAATGGATAAATTACCTAACCATAGCGGCTAAAAAAGAAATCCAACAAAAAGGTTCTGTACAAAAATTTATGGAGACAGTTAAAACACTTGACGTGGATACTCTTCTCCCCCAGTGGTATATCGATAAGGAAACAAAATCTGTTGCCCAATCCGAAAGAGACGCGTGGGCATATGCTTTGCAGTCGTTACGTAAATTAAAACAAGAAGGATATGACGTTTTTGCGGGGTTTGACAACGTGGCCCAAATTAGTGCATATATTGCGTACTGTTTGTATACGTATGATGCGGACTTATTTATAAAAAGATTGATGTCAGCTGATATAAAAGCCTTACAAGAATCGAGTGAGTCGCCATTTTTTTGGAAGAAAAGTAAAATGTATAATCGCTAATAATACCGGCCGAGATCAATCAAGAGCCTACAGAGAAACCCTAATGAGAAAAGTATTCGAGCTTTTTCTTTTTTTTATTGTTTTATTGCTTATTCCAACTGGACAAAGTCTTGCCATCTACGATCCGCTTTCAGTCGAAAACAATAAATACGGCATCCATATCGTTGATCCCAACGATATCAAAGACATAGCACCGCTTGTGAACTCATTCGGTGGCTCGTGGGGATATGTCACGCTCGTAGTAACTGACGGCGATCGAAACGTTGATGCGTGGAGGGAGCATTTTTTGCTGCTGCGCCGGCTACATCTTATTCCCATTGTCCGCCTGGCTACCCGCACGGAAGGCAAAGGCTGGGTAGCGGCTAGAAAAGAGGATGCCAACGAGTGGGCGCAGTTTCTCAACGCGCTTCCGTGGCCGACTAAAAACCGCTATGTCATTGCCTTTAACGAGCCCAACCACGCTGCCGAATGGGGTGGCACAGTCAGCCCCGAGCAGTATGCCGAAGTATTTTGCACAGTTGCAAAAAAACTTAAGGAAACCAGTGATGAATTCTTTATACTTCCAGCAGGGCTTGACGCTTCAGCTCCTAATGGGCTTGTCTCAATGGACGAGGAAACATTTCTCAGGCGCGCCCTGGTCGCCAAATCAGAATTTCTCGATCTTATCGACGGCTGGACGTCGCACTCGTATCCCAATCCCGGCTTCTCTGGCTCGCCGTATGCCTCGGGCAGGGGGACGCTGCGCACGTACGAGTGGGAGTTGTCGCTTTTAAAAAACTTAGGTCTTACGAGAGATCTTCCGGTTTTCATTACCGAAACCGGCTGGGCACGCGGACCATGGTTATCGCCAGATACTATAACCAAGTACATAACTATTGCCAGCCAAACCGTCTGGACTGACCCGCGCATTGTTGCCGTAACACCGTTTCTTTTTCAGTACCAACAACCGCTATTTGCCATGTTTTCATGGCTAATCCCAGGCACCCGATATCCATATCAGTTTTACTTAGCCTACCAGAATATACCCAAGCTCGCTGGCGACCCGCATCTTTCCCCTTCGTCAGAGTATTTAGCCCTACTTAACCAACGCCTCAATTTATAAATTTTGGGGTGACCGAGGGGATTTGAACCCCCGACTACCTGCTCCACAGGCAGGTGCTCTACCGGGCTGAGCTACGGCCACCAAATACCCTCCCATTATATCTCACTATGCTATACTAAAAAAGTATGGAATTCTCGCCAACTGTTGAAGCACTGGTTGAAGAGTTCGAAATACCCAAACCACTTCCGCGCGATGGGGCCCAGCTTAGCGTCAGCCGCACAGTATCGCTCCTAGCAGTCCTCTATGAAAAAGCAAGGAACGCTGTGGAGTTACGAGCAGAACACCTCATCCGCCGGGCTGCTATTGAAAGGATTCTCAAACGACGCATTATCATCAACGGCGGTTCGAACACGATTGCCGAAAATCTAGTACTCGAACTTTTATGGGCCCGCTATATCGATAGCTCCCTCATAGACCAAAGAAAAATTGAAGACATACAAAAAATCGTCGATCGATACCTCGAAGTCAAGTACATCAAATATGACGCTGGCAAAAACCCAAAGCTGGTTCCTTGGGATACTATCCTCGGTTTGTCTGCTTCCGAAATAGAGGAAATTATCGTCTCATCCAAAAAACGAGATGCGCTGGCCAACTTCTTCTATCAGGCAATTCGAACAAAAGTGACTTTTCCAAACCAGGACGAGGCTTACGGCAATATCCAGACCTTCATCGCAGTCCAGCGGGCGTTTGCTCAGGCCGACGAACCCCTCATTGTGTACCAACTTCTCAAACTCATCCAACCGACTTGGTTTAACGTCACCCGCGAAGATATTGGCGCAGAAGTCGACTCGCTAATGACAGCAATCGAGCAAATTAAAGGCCACCTCAAGGACTCGATGGGTGAGCCGTTATTTCGCTTTGCCAGAAAACAGACGCCTGCATTTTTCCTCATCCGGGATTTATTTCTAACTAGCGATGATAAAGTGCGAACCGTGCTGACGGACCCCACCGTTTTGGAGCAAAACCTTGCTCAGATGGCCCACAAGCACTACACGGAAACGCGCGCTCGTATCGGCAGGGGAGTCATCCGTTCGTTCATTTACATACTACTGACCAAAATGATTTTTGCTTTTGCCTTAGAGGCTCCTTACGACGTCTACGTTGTCAAAAATGTCCGGTATCTGCCTATTGGCATCAACCTTCTGTTTCCCCCGATCCTCATGGTTATCGTAGCAGGCTTTATCTCGGTTCCAGGCGAAGAGAATACGAGAAAACTTGTCGAGCGCATCAAAAAAATTATCTACCATTTTGACGAGGTTAAAGCGGAAACAGACATATTTGTTGCCAAAGAGCGCGTGCGCAGGCCGATCCTTACGGCAATCTTTAGCCTTGTGTACATGGTGATGTTTGGCGTTACGTTTTTCGTCATTCACCTCATTTTGTCTGCGCTTCAATTTAACCTTGTTAGCCAGACTGTGTTTATATTTTTTGTCGCGCTCGTAGTCTTTTTTGCCTATCGCATCCGCCAGTCAACCAAAGACTACGCAATCGTCGACAAACAGGGTGTCCTGGAACCTGTGGTGGACTTTCTTTTTCTTCCGATCCTCAAAGCCGGCCGCTGGCTCTCCAACGAAATCGCCAAGCTCAATCTTCTGACATTCTTCTTCGACTTTATCCTGGAAGCTCCGCTCAAAGTAATCTTCGAAGTCGTCGAAGAATGGATCCGGTTTGTACGCATAAAGAGGGAAGAGCTGGTATAATCTGGTCTATGAGCGCTCGTAGCTCAATGGACAGAGCACTTGTCTTCGGAACAAGGGGTTGGGTGTTCGAGTCACCCCGAGCGCGCTTCGTCCCGACGTGCGTCGGGACTCAGCCCTAGTCCCTCGCTAAAGCTCGGGACATGCGCCTAAGGAAATTTTTATGGCCTGGTATGTATATGTTGTTGAGTGTGCTGATGGAATGTTATATACGGGAACGACCATAAATCTTAAAAGAAGAGTACATGAACATAATTACGACAATAAATTTGGTTCACGGTTTGTACGAGTGCGAAGACCAGTTCGTTTAATTTATAGTGAAGTCGTTACAACAAGATCAGATGCATTAAAAAGAGAAATAGAAATCAAAGGCTGGTCAAGAAAAAAGAAATTAAAATTTATTTTGGGGCAGACTTTGACTGAAACGAGTGAAGGAAAACCTGCCCCTGAGTCCCGCTAAGCGGGACGAAGGGTCCGTAGCTCAACGGTAGAGCAGTAGCCTCTTAAGCTATTGGTTGAGCGTTCGAATCGCTCCGGACTCACAAAACTTGACACAAAATTGCCTCCGTGCGAGGATGGATGTATGATAGCAAAAAGCTTGCTTGTTGTATTGTGGTTTCCTCTCACGTTCATCCTGCTTTTAGTCAACTTGACACTGCTAGGGGCAAGCAGCAAGCAAGACCTGATGCGTAGCAACCAGTATCCGAGCCGCTCTAGCCAGCAAATCACGGCTATGGCCGGGAGCGCCCAGGTGCTAGGCTCAAGCATAACTGCTGGCGATGCACGAGGCTTGCTCTTAAAAGAATTTCTTGAAGGACACAATTCTCCTATGGCTCCATATGCGGATTTGCTCGTCCAAAAAGCAGATGCAAACGGCATTGATTTTAGGCTGGTAGTTTCAATTGCCATGTGCGAGTCAAACCTGGGTAAGCGCATACCGTCAATGGATTCTTTTAACCCATTCGGTATCGCCGTCTACACCGGCCAACAGCACGGGAAAAAATTCAAGGACTGGGAGCATGCAATAACGTGGGTTTCTGAGTATCTGCGCACAAAATTTTACGATCGCGGTATTAGCGATCTTATGGATATCGGCGCAATTTACGCACCTCCTTCTGTAGAAAACGGATATTCTTGGACCAAATGCGTTAAACAATTCATAGAAAAGATTGTCTGAAATATTATAGGTATAACCTATAACTTGACAAAAAGACAGTTATAGGGTATATTTACTACCAGATCCTAAGGTGATTTGCGTTAAACAAATTGCTTTAGGATTTTTTAATGGCAATCTACCTGATTACTTCCCTCATGGTCATATTTCTTTTCGCGCTTTATCCCAGCGCGGCTTATGCTGCGTGGTCATCCGTAGCTCATTCTTCCGCCCTGCTTACTTTTGGCCAGTTCAATGAAGACAACCGTGTTACGCGGCTAAAGGAGGCCCTTGAACGCTATAATTCCCCACTAGCCAAAGAGGCAAAAAACTTCATATTTTATGCTGATAAATTCCAATTGGATTGGAAGCTCGTTGCTGCCATAGCTGGTGCCGAGTCAACTTTTGGAAAACACATCCCTTCCAACTCGTTTAACGCCTGGGGCTGGGCAGTCTATACTGGCAGGCAAACCGGCGCGGTATTTACTAGCTGGGAAGAGGGGATTGCGGTGGTATCCCGAGGGCTTCGCGAGGGATATTTGAATGAAGGGTTGACGACTCCTGAACAAATCGGACGCAGGTATGCAGCCTCGCACGCCTGGCCAAAGAGCGTTCGCTTCTTCATCGGTAAAATAACTGATTTCTCACCTTCCTCTACGCGAACCATCCCTGTCGAGCTATAATATTAAGGACCAATGCCTCTGTGGCGGAATAGGCATACGCGTACGCTTTAGGAGCGTATCCCGGAAGGGTTGGGGGTTCAAATCCTCCCAGAGGCACTACCGAAATGCGCATTTTGATGTTAAGATGGCAACAGGATGAAATTTCTTCTTTCGATTATGCTATTGATTATGCCGATATCTGCGGCATCGGCCTCATCCAGTCAGGCATATAAGGACTATCTTTACCAATTTGACGTCTACCGCCAGAAGTACTCGGATTTTAAAGTAGCAAAAAACGAATACTTAAAATTCCGTACACTTACCAGCCAGACGACGGCTCTGGAGGCAACGAAATTAATGCTTTCTCACCGTGATGCATTGCTCCGGGCATACTTGCTTCTGCTGGCCGAAAAAATTAATGAAAATCCCGGCATGGGACAAATTGAACGTAACACCTACCAGACGCTGATACGAAACGAGGTTGTATTTCTTGAAGGCCACAGCAGCCTGGTGTCACAGATTGGTTCGCTCGAGGATGCAACGAAAGCGTCAAATGATCTCCAGTCTCATTACGACGTTCTCCAGTCCTCCATGCGGCAGACAATTTCAGCCATCAGCCTCGGAGAACTTTCTCATCTTGCCAAATCGTTCGACATTGTTCTTGCCGATGGCAAAGCTATTGTTTCAGCCAACCGAGGAACTTTTCTTCCGGAAAAACAGGCGACGCTCGACCGGTGGATTTTGCAGATTTCCAACGTCCGAACTCTCTATCAGCAAAAAGTCGATATCACTCGCAGACTTGCCGAAGAGCTCCGTGGCTCAACAATAGATGAACAAAACCAGCGCTTTTCAGCAATCCAAAAAGGCATTGCGGAAGGGCGGCAGTATCTTGTCAATGCTACCGGCTACCTCCATGAGCTAGGCGGTGCTTTGCGTTTCCAAAACTAATATGGAAAACAACCTCAATATAGAATCCCCTCAGGTCCAGCCGGTAGAAAAATTACCGCATGATACCTGTAAACAGCAAACACGTACGAGCCGCCGGGCCGAACTTATTGCCGCAATCATAGTTGTTGCTATTGGTTCACTCCTTCTTAGTGGTTTTCGAATCATCAGCGCCAGAAAGCCGCAGGCTCCTGTAGTCACAGGAAAGCTCCTGCCATATCCTTCCCCGACGAGCGCGCGGCTTCCTTCTCTTTTAGCAAGTCAAGGCGCGTTTTTAAAATTTGTGTCAGATGTCGCCAGCCTCTCTGCTTCAATTTCCAATTACGTCGTTGATGATCCAAGCCTTTCTCCTCCGGTCCTCCAGCTTCCCCTTGGCTTTCAATGAGGCATCTGCTAAACTTTCGCACATGACAACAGCGATGAACCGTTTTGGCGACGGCACTATAGAGTTGACGGTTACCATCCCATGGCCGGAAGTTAAGGCAGAATACGAACTCTGTGTAGAGCGCGCGGTTGAAAACGCCGAAATTACGGGCTTTCGCAAGGGCAAGGCTCCGCGTGGTCTCGTCGAACAAAAACTCGACAAAAGCAAAATTTACGAAGAAGTCCTCAAAGCGCTCATCCCTAATGTTTATAACAATGCTACTTCTGCGCAAAAAATCAAACCCATTGTCACTCCCAAAGTCGAGCTAGTGGAAGCGGTGGAAGGCAAAGACTGGCTATTGCGCCTAATCACATGTGAACGGCCGGCGGTAACTCTTAAGCAATATAAAAAAGCCATCAGCGACCTAAAGTCTTCTATAACAAAGAAAATCTGGACGCCTGGCCAAGAACCCGAGCCGGACGAAAAAGAGCAGGCAACCAAACCAACGCTAGATCAGCTTCTCAAGGCCGTCTATGAGAACGTGGAAATTCTGTTACCCTCTATTCTTATTGATCAGGAAGTCAACCGGCTCCTCTCCGAGTTGATTGACCAAACCAGAAAACTCGGGCTCAGTGTCGAGCAGTATCTTGCCTCGACAGGTAAAAGCGTGGATAAACTGCGCAGCGAGAATGAACAGCAAGCAAAACGCACGCTCACTCTCGAATTTGCGCTGGAGGAAATAGCAGACAAAGAGGCCATATCGGTTTCTGATGATGACATCGATACTGTCATAAAGTCTTCCAAAACAGACGACGAGCGTAAGGCGTTGTCTACCCAGCGGTACTATCTGGCCTCGGTTCTACGGCGTCAAAAAACCCTTGACTTTTTGGCCGCAATCAACTAAATTTTGCTCATCCCCTTGCCCCGTATAGTATAATAGTACGATATGAATAACCCAGTTTGGCCTCAGTCATCACAAAAAAATCCTACCAGGATACCGGTTAATGATAGTATTATTGAGTCTTTAAGAAATCTTAGCAGCGGGGTTGGAAAGTCTGTTGCTAAAGACGTCCTTGGCAAAGGCGCAGGGGACGCGTTAAAATCGCTATTTGGAACCCTTCCGACTCAACCCGCACAAAGTGAGTTTCATCCCAACCAACCAGTCGATCTCTCCCGCGAGCGATATAACCCTTATCAGGTCCGCCGAGTGGAAGCCGTAGCTCGCCCTCAGATAAAACTTGAAGAAGTGGGCATCAAGGAAAAAATTGAGGCAATCCGGATGGAGCTGAAGGCACTGGCTCATTCGGTCAAACAGTTGCGAAGTGAAGTAACCAACCAAGTCGATCAAACACCTGTTGATCCCGGCATATATCACCTCAACTTTTTTGAGCGGCTCAAGGGGATACTCAAAATTCTTCGACAACAAGTGGAAGACAGCCGCTCCTGGCTAAACCTGTGGACTAGCCGAAAAAAGAAACTAGGGTACTGGGGCCGCTATAAAAAACACGGCACACAGTTTGGCCTCTCCTCAGAGCGAACCGTGGCAACACAAGCGGGGTAGCCAATAGGCAGGTCGGTTAGCTCAGCGGTAGAGCGCTGCATTCACATTGCAGATGTCGAGGGTTCAAATCCCCCACCGACCACCAGTTCATGGAATTCCTTTTTCTAGCCTTCAATCTCGTTTTTGCCATCCTCATATTCTTTCTCACAATCGCCTTTGTCACCGGCGCGCCGTTTGTGCCGTCAACAAAAAACACAGCTGCCTCAATGATTCGCTTGGCAAAACTCAAAAAGAGGATGAAGGTGTATGATTTGGGTTCGGGAGACGGTCGGCTTCTGGAACTGGCAAAACAGCAGGGCGCAGATTCAATCGGGTATGAAATCAATCCGTTTCTTGTTCTCCTATCAAGACTTCGTGGCCATACTGTCTACTGGAAAAACTTCTGGCAAGCAAACTTATCCGACGCCGACGTCGTATTCGTCTACCTTCTCCCGTGGAGAATGGATAAACTTGAACGATTTCTCATGAGTCAACTCAAACCAGGCACGCTGGTTATTTCAA
Source organism: uncultured Gammaproteobacteria bacterium (assembly GCA_964621305.1). Taxonomy (GTDB): domain Bacteria; phylum Patescibacteriota; class Microgenomatia; order UBA10105; family UBA927; genus JAGVFE01. Next base: position 12,360 of record CAZUOM010000001.1, read on the forward strand.
ACAGTTTCATCTTCCCTGGTTGGAAAATCCTCCGGAAGGACACTACCAACCACGCCTACGTGTTCCGAATGTGATAAAATCGGTGCATGGCTATAGAATTTGACGGGCAGCAAACCGGTGAACGTACTCTCTATGTCGTGACCCCACATCAGTTTGCCAAATACGTCGCACTCATTCGCCTCGTTTTTCTCTCACTGTTCTTTTTTTTAATTCTCCAGCTTATTGCATCTGTGCTGACAAGAGCGGCCGAACCACTACAGACCGCTTCGGTAGTCTTAAGCGGGATTCTTCTGATCGTAGGATTTTGGTGGAATAATACCATCTACGGGAAGTCAAAAACCTATATAACTGACCGCCGGATAATTCGCTTTGAGGTGATGACGCCTTTTTTCACGACCAAACGCGCACTATTTTGGAATGAGGCGCTAAAAGCCAAAGGCTATGCGCCGAACATTTTTTGGAAAATGCTCAAAATCGGCAAAGTGCGCGTCGAACCGCAAATTGCGCAAGGAGAAGATGTCCTGGTCAACGACGTCTTTTTATACGATGATGTGGCCAACTACATAGATAAAATTCTCTTCACATTCAAAAATAAACCAGGTGAGATCGCCCTTATAAAACCCTTCGTCCTCAAGCCCCGCGGCCAACGCGATGCCGCTTGACTTCCCAGTTATAATCGCTATAATTCTTATAATAATTAGACCTCTCGCTTGCATGAGAACTTACCAACCTCAAAGAGAAGCGCTGCATCAGCGTAAAGATGCTAAGTGAGACCACCAAAGTTGGATGGAACCGCCCTAAATTTATCTAAGGACTCCAACAAGAAGGTGGTTTTTTGATGCAAACATATGAAAAACGATAGTGAATTTTTTAATAATCTGCGCCACTCGTGCGCGCACCTTTTGGCGGCGGCGGTAATGGAGCTGTGGCCAAAGGCCAAACGGACAATCGGGCCGGCAATTGAAAACGGATTCTACTTTGACTTTGATTTCGGGAATGTCAAAATTTCTGACGATGATCTGCCGAAAATCGAGGCGAAAATGCGGGACATTCTGACATCATGGAAATCATTTGAGCGCCAAGAGTTATCCGTGGCACAGGCCAAAAAAGAATACCCGGACAACGAATTCAAACAAGAGCTTATCGACGAATTCTCCGGACAGGGCGAGACCCTGTCATTTTATAAATCCGGCGATTACTGGGACCTCTGCCGCGGCGGCCATGTCGAGCACCCAGATTCTGAATTGAAGTATTTTAAGCTCCTCTCAATCGCCGGCGCCTACTGGCGTGGGAGCGAGAAGAATAAAATGCTCACTCGCGTCTACGGCACGTGTTTCCCGACCAAAAAAGAGCTCGACGATTACCTCTGGCAGCAGGAGGAAGCCAAAAAACGCGACCACAGGAAAATTGGAAAAGAGCTCGGGCTTTTTCTCATAAGTCCCAACGTGGGGCCAGGCCTTCCTATCTACCTACCAAAAGGGTTACTTCTTCGACGAACACTTGAGACTTGGTTGACAAGAGAAAAAGAGAAACGCGGCTACCAATTTGTTTGGACACCCCACATAGCCAAAAGCGATCTCTACAAGCAGTCCAAGCACTGGCAAAAATACGATGCCATGATGAAGCCGATGAAAATTGAGGACGAGCGGTATGTGGTAAAACCCATGAACTGCCCCCACCATTTCCAAATTTATCTCGAGCGGCCAAGGAGTTACCGAGAGTTGCCTCTGCGGATATCAGAAAATGCCACGGTATACCGGTACGAGAAAGCCGGCGAGCTCAATGGCCTTTTGCGCGTGCGCGCCCTCACTCAGGATGATTCACATACATTTGTTCGTCACGATCAAATTCCGGAAGAAATCGACCGAATTCTGGATCTGGCGGTCTCTGTCTTTCAGATCTTTGGCTTTCATGATTTTCGCTCACGGGTGTCGATCCGCGATAAAAAACGACCGGGAAAATACCTGGGAAAACCAGAAAGCTGGGACAAAGCAGAACAGGCGCTCATTGACGGAGTAGCAAAAAGAAAACTCCCGTACTTCATCAGTGAGGGAGAAGCTGCTTTCTATGGACCTAAAATTGATCTTATGGTAAAAGACGCAATCGGCCGTGAGTGGCAGCTGACGACGGTGCAGCTGGACTTTAACCAGCCGGAAAATTTTGATCTGTCGTATGTGGATGAAAAAGGGAAGATGGAGCGACCAGCAGTATTACACATTGCCATTTTAGGCTCATTTGACCGGTTCCTCGCTATCTTAGTTGAACAGTACGCTGGAAACTTTCCACTCTGGCTGGCCCCGGTACAGCTAGCTCTCGTTCCCATCGCTGAGCGGCACAATCGAGCTGCATTTGACGCTGCAGAAAAACTCAGGTCCGTCGGCATCCGCGTCGAGGTGGATGATAGGAATGAACGCATGGAGGCCAAAATCCGCGACAGCTCTTTACAAAAAGTCCCGTACCTGGGTATAATCGGTGATAAAGAAGTCGAAAATCAAACGATTTCCGTGCGCAAGCACAACGGCGAGGACCTCAAAAGCATGTCAGTTGAGGAACTTCTCCGTAAATTAACTAGCGAGATTGAATCAAAAGCGTAAATTTTACCGCCTCAACTACCAAATTGCGTCTCCGCAACTCCGGTTGCTGGACGAGACGGGCAAACAGATTGGGGTAGTCACAAAAATTGAAGCGCTGCAGAAGGCAAAAGAGTTAGGTTACGATGTGGTGGAGATTGCTCCTAATGCCAAGCCACCGGTGGCCAAACTCATTGACTTTAAAAAGTTTAAGTATCAAGAGGCAAAAAAGGAACGAGAGTCGCGTAGGTCGACCAAGAACGTTGGAATCAAGGAAGTCAGGCTTCGACCTTTTATCGGACCGCATGACTTTGACACACGACTCAAGCATGGAAAAGAGTTTCTTAATGCGGGCAACCAGCTAAAAGTGAATGTGTTTTTTAAAGGCAGAGAACTTTATAAAAAAGAATTTGGGTTTGACGTAATGAAACGATATTTAGATAGTTTAGAAAACGCCAAAGTCGTCCGAGAACCCAGGATCGAGGGGAAAACGCTCGTTGCGATGGTCGTTGGTGGCATAAAAAAGACCACATAGCTATGAAAAAAATGAAGACGAAAAAAATCATCACCAAGCGATTCCGAAAAACCGGATCCGGTAAAATAATGCACCGCACTCAAGGAGCGCGCCACTTGCGAAGTAGAAAAAACAGCACCAGGAAACGCCGCCAAAATCGCCCGAAAGAGATCACAACGCGGGCATATTCGCGTATGATTGCTCAATACCTATGAGAGTCAAACGAGGCATTACTACGCACGCTAAACACAAAAAGCTACTTTTGGCTAACAAAGGTTACAGGATGACTAAACGACGAAACGTGCGCGTAGCGCGTGAAGCGTATCTACACGCAGGCGAGTACGCATTCGCGGGCAGGAAACTTCGAAAGCGCGATTTTCGGAAGCTTTGGATTACTCGTATTTCAGAAGCGGTCAAGCAAAACGGGCTCTCTTACAGCCTGTTCATGCATAAACTTAAAGTGGCTAACGTCAACCTCGACCGCAAAAGCCTGGCAAATCTCCTCGTCGAGCACCCCGACGCATTCTCCGCCGTCGTTGACAAAGTGAAGGGTGTTAATTAAAATTTGCTCATGCCCAAACAAAACGGTCAGTTAACGAAGCGTTATTTAGATTGGCTTTTTGATACTAAACTAGATTTGACGCTTGAAGAAAAATTTGACAAAAAGCTTAAGCCATTACATGATGAATTTGATCAGTTATTCAAAAAACTAGACTGGTTTACTGGCAGATATGAAAAGCTTGAGAAAGAACAAATTCTTCAATCTGAAAAGGTTTCAGAGCTTGAAGAGAGAGTAGAAACAGTTGAGCAGAAGGTTGGTATTGTAGTACAATAACTTCATGTCAACACAAAGAGCATTTTTTGCATTCTTTTTTGCCTCCAGACAAGGAGGTTCTTTGGGTCGTTATAAAGATTTATAAAAATTAAAAAAGTTATTTTCAAACCCGAGAACCTCCGAAAGGAGGTTTTTTAGTGGTAAAAGGAGGTGATTATTATGGCGGAAACTGACATAAGAATTCTAGAAAAACGGGCGGCGGCAAGATTACGAGGTGAAGACGTGGTTGCTCGCCAGGCTGGCGACGAGGCCTACTGGACAACACGCAATTACCGACCAGTGCTTCCAGTTACAGGTGATCAAGGAACTGAATTGCTTGATCTCTGGTACATAGACGATAAGCCGCGAGCAAAAAAACTATTGCAAGATTGGCAACTTAAATTAAGTCCATATAGGGGATAGTAATTGCATTGCTTAGCTTGCAGCTTAGCGATTTAGACAATACAATAAAAATACCTATGACTGAACTTATTTATCTGTCCGATAGCTATCGACAGAATGATCGAGCAAAAATCGTCTCCTCTGAAAGGAGTGAGAAAGACACGCTCATCGTGCTTGACCAGACAATCTTTTATCCCCAAGGCGGCGGACAGCCGTCCGATAAGGGAGAAATCGTTGGACCAAACGGCAAGGCAAAAGTCAAGCACGTCCGTATGCAGGGCGATGACGTAGTACACGAGTGCATCCTCGAAGGCGAACTAAAAGCGGGTGACCACGTTGATTGCGCAATCGATTGGGACTGGCGATACCGAAACATGCGCCGGCACAGCGCAGGCCACATAGTTCATGAGGCGGCAATGATCGTTTCGCCTCTTCTTATCCCTGTCAAGGGCGAACACGGAAGCAATCCGTATATCGAGTACAAAGGCTCCCTACCCATCGATTCAAAATACGTAATTGAAAAAAAAGCAAATGAGATTGTAGAAAAAAATCTTGCCTTAACCACTGAGTTTGTCTCTCTGGAAGAACTCCAAAAACGCGCATCTTACGTCCCCCAACATTTGCCAAAAAATAAACCGCTCAGGATTTTGATAATCGAGGGCTTTCATCCGATTCCGGACGGAGGTACACAAGTAAGCAAAACTTCAGAGGTTGGTCCTATCACAATTTCCAAAATCGAAAACGAAGACGATAAAGTGCGTATTTACTATGCTATCGAAGAAACTCAACCCTCCGTGAGCATACCACAAGAGTCGCTGTCAGGAGCTCAGTATGTAGGATTTGTTTTAGAAGCTCAGCAAAACGCAAAGAAAATACTTGAAGACACGTCTTTAGGAGTTGAAGATTTAAGGATTGCTTTGCTTGGCTCAAAAAGCGAGCTAGCGAGTCTGACCAAACAAATTCGCAACGTCATCGCCTCTGATCGACAGCAGGCGGGGACGGTCCTTAATCAAGTTAAGCGGAGTATCGAAAAACAACTTAATGAGGTGTCAAGCGTCAAGCGTCAAGCGTCAAGCGAAGAGTTTTTTGACATGACGGCTCCAGGAATCCCGCCGCCCATGGGGCATCTCCACATCGTCACTCAGGCGATTACCGAGATAACGCGGATTTTTGAAAAAATAGGCTTTACGCGCGTGCGGCACCCGGAAGTAGACTGGGACTGGTATGCTTTTGAATCACTCAACATGCCGCCAAATCACCCGGCTAGAGACGAGTGGGAGACGTTCTTCGTAGAAAGTTCAAAGTTAGAAAACAATAAGAGATTTCAATCAATTGTCTTAACTCCTCATACTTCTAACGGACAGGTGCGTGAGATGGAGAAGAGTAAGCTCCCTATCCGCATGATTAATATCGCCAAATGCTACCGCCGGCAGTCAGACGTCTCCCACGTCCCGATGTTTCACCAGTTTGAAGGAATGTATATTGATAAAGGTGTCTCGATTGGCAATTTAACTGGCGTATTTGATTTTTTTGTGAAAAACTACCATGGAATTGACAGAAAAATTCGATTGCGGCCGTTTCATTTTCAGTTTACAGAACCATCATTTGAGGTAGACATCAACTGCGGTATTTGTCTGGGCAAAGGATGCCGGCTGTGTAAAGAAGGGTGGCTTGAGTTGGGAGGAGCCGGCATGATACATCCAGTCGTTTTAAAAAATGGCGGCATCAATCCGCAAGACTACAACGGGTTTGCTTTCGGCTGGGGAGTAGAGCGTGCTTATATGATGAAATCCGGAACGAAACTGGACGACATTCGCTTAATCTACAGCAATGATATACGATTCCTGCAGCAATTTTAAATTTCAAATATGAATATCCTTGTTCCAGATTCCTGGCTGCGCGAATTTTTAATTACAAAGGCTACTCCTTCTCAAATAAAGGAGTGTCTCTCGCTCTGCGGACCGTCGGTGGAGCGGATGCATAAAGTAAGCGGAGATGTCATCTACGATATCGAAGTCACAAGCAATAGGCCGGACTCAATGTCGGTTTTAGGCATCGCCCGCGAAGCAGCGGCAATTATGCCTAGGTTTGGAATTGCGGCAAAGCTTGTCAATGACCCATACGAAAATAATTTAAAATTTCAAATTTCAAATTTAAAATTTGAGAAGAAACTAAAAATTAAAACAGATTCACAACTGAATCCCCGCTTTACATCGGTGGTTATAGATAACGTAAAAGTCGGGCTTTCTCCTGCGTGGCTTCAGAAAAGATTGGAAGCTACTGGCAATCGATCGCTCAATAATATTATCGATATCACGAACTACATTATGCGCGCGTACGGACAACCTGTTCACGCGTTTGATTATGACCAAGTTTTGGGCCACAAAATGATTCTGCGTGCTTCTAAAAAGGGTGAAAGAGTCGAAACGTTGGATGGCAAAACGCGAATTCTCCCAGGAAATGATATCGTCATCGAAGATGGAAGCGGCAGGCTGATTGACCTTTGCGGCATTATGGGCGCGGAAAATTCCTCAGTCAAAAACTCGACCAAAACGATCGTCCTCTTTATGCAAATATATAATCCTGTCAACATTCGCAAAACCTCCATGTCTCTGGCAATCCGAACGGAAGCGGCGAGTCTTTTTGAGAAAGGCTTGGACTCCGAGCTTGTTTATCCGTCAATTATGAAGGGCATCGAGTTGTTTAAACAAATTGCCGGCGGCAGCGTTGCAAGCAGAATCTATGACATTTACCCTAAACAGTTCACTCCTTACAAAGTCAGCGTTTCTAAAGAAAAACTTTCTGCATACCTTGGCGTCGGTCTTGCCGATAAAGATATCGTCAATATCCTAACCCCTCTCGGATTTTCCGTATTGACAGGGTCTCGCTCTGTCACTGTTAAGGTTCCCAGTTTCCGCCGAGACATAGAGATTGACGTAGACATTATCGAGGAGGTCGCGCGAATTTACGGCTACCACAATATCAAGCGCAAACTCCCGTCCACAGAGCCGCCACTCGTTGTCCCAGACCCAGTGCTATCGTGGGAAGAAGAAATAAAAGTCCGCCTGCGCGACTGGGGATTTGTCGAAATTTACACGTACTCAATGATTTCTGAGGAAATGATGGACTTATTTAAACTGAACAAGGAATCCGCCTATAAAATATCTAACCCTTTAAGTCAAGAATGGGTCTATATGCGGCCTACCCTTTTGCCGAGCATGCTTTCGACGATCAAACAGAATCTCAATATTGAAAGCAATCTCAAGCTCTTCGAACTGAGCATGGTCTACCAATACCGCAAAGGCAATTTACCTATTGAAAAACCAGTTCTTGTCGTGGCTTGGACGGGAAACAGATACTGCGAGGCAAAGGGGTTAGCCGAAGCCCTGCTTTCTCTTTTTGGTATACCATCAAACTTATTAAACTCATACGCCTCACTGAAATTGGTTGAGAATATAACAGTTTTAGAAATGGACTTTTCCAAACTGGTCAAAGACGCCAAACCCACAAAAGTCTACAATCCAATTCCCAAGTATCCGCCCAGCTACGAAGATCTGGCCCTCGTCGTGCCGCCAAAGACTCCCATCGGCCCGATGATCGAAGCGCTCAAAAAGGTTGACCCCCTTGTCGTCGATGTAAGCCTACTTGATTCCTACGAAAACGTACGTACCTTCCATATCACCTATCTTTCACCAGAGAAAAACCTGACAACAGAAGACATCCGCCCCATCCGCGAAAAACTCCTCAAAGTAGCAGAAGAAAAATTTAACGCACAATTAAAAGCATTGTAGTATAATAAGAAACATATGGTACGAAAAAATGTTACTGTTGACGAATATGACTTACCGGTCAAAATAGAATCCCAAAAAAATGGCGGGTTTGTTGCAGTTTGCCCCAGCTGGACGGACTGCTATGCGCAGGGAGATACGGTTGATGAAGCACTCTGGGAAATCGTTGGTGTAGCACAATCTCTGATTGAACTCTATAAAGAAGAAGGTATGGAAATTCCCTTAAAACTTGAAAGGCGCTCAAGCAATGCTTCATTTTCCGTCCCCGTGATCGTTGCTGCATGAAGCCGCTAAAGTATCGAGACGTGGTCAAAAAAGTCAGAAAGCTTGGTTTTGTTTTTCGAAGAAACACCGGCGGAACCCACGAAATCTGGTGGAACGAAGAAACAAAGAAAACCTGTGTGATCCCGCATCATCACGAAATAGCACCCGGAACTCTCAAAAATATTTTACGTCAGATAAACATTAGCGAGTCTGAATTTCAAAGAGTTTAGGGAACGGTTGGAGGCAACGTATTGCGGTCTAACGGGTTACTACGCCTGGCATCATCGACTTAGGTAGGCTTTAAGGCGAGAAATATTTGATGCAAGACTATTATTGACCCTTACGATTGCATCATAAAAATTATCATTTTCCAAACCATTTACCAGAATAAGTTTTGCAGCTTGAACAGCCTGCGAATCATTAAGAGAAAAATACCTGGCTTGTTGAAGTCCCACTATTAGTTCATGGACATCTTGCAACACCATGTTGGTAGTGAGCATATCATACAAGCGTATTGCACCAGCCGCTCTAGGATCTTCTTCCGCAACTCCTAAAACTTGAGCCCAATCGGATTGCTCAGGAGTTTTAAAAGCATAGCCAATCTCATCGAGCAATTTTTTTCTTGCCTCAATAATTTCGTGCGATATTGGTTGTTCTGACTCTGGCATAATACGATTATACTACGAATGCCCGGTAAATATACGAATATTTATGGTGTCGGTATGGGCGTAAGGGTGGGGGTTAATGTCGGCGTTGGAGTGGGCGTAGGAGTAGGAGTTGGAGTTGGAGTTGGAGTTGGAGTTGTGAAGGGCTCTTTGATGGCAACCCGTACTGAGGCATCCGAAGTATTGCTTTTGCTGTCTGTGGCTTTCACTTTTATCGTATGCTGACCATTAGTAACATTTATCGTTTCGGATATTGAGCTTCCCGAAACAGTTTTTACTAAACTTCCATCGACAAAAATTTCTACCTTATTTATGTCGAGGCTCGCGCCTATATCCGCTCTCACTTTTACATCGTTACTGTCGATGCGCTGTGTATCAATGGGTTCCTTGATTGAAACCCCAACTTGATCGCTGCCTTGATAGAAATCGCGCGGCGGATGAAGAAGGGGATCGCCCTGGCCCGCCAGCCACTTGTCGATCCCTTCCTGCCAGCGGTTTTTGCCGTCTGTCGAAATCGGGTCAGCCTCGGCAAACACCACGAAATCTTTTGTGTCGTATTCGCCCTTAGCCACTTCCACGTAATTGGCAAGCTTGTCGTTGTCTTTTTTAGAAAGCTTAAGTTTTTGATAAATTCCTGCCGGCCCGATCGGTTCCGTACCTTTGAGAAATCGCTCTTTTCTTGTTGGGCGGCCGGGAGCGGGCAAGCCTCCGCCGTAGGCGTCGATTTCAAGCTCAACTATACTCTCCGGCCTGTCAAACGACTCGTCGGGTAGATCTCTAACCGCCTCGCGGATCAAGCGGTTCCAGATCGGTGCTGCCCCTGTAACACCCGAGGCCAAAGAAGGATGCATGGGAGAGTTATCATTATTTCCGACCCAAACTCCAATAACGCGCTGCTTTGCTCCGCCGACTGTCCAATTATCACGTTTATCGTCTGTTGTTCCGGTTTTGGCAAAAACTGACCGCCCTGCGATTACCAAATGGGAACGCTCTCCAAAGATTTCTTTTCTGGCTTCGTTATCTGAAAGAATATCGGTAACTAGGAATGCGATGCCAGCGTCCAGCACACGCCGTGGGGAGGCAATCTTGTGTTCAAAAATGACCTTGCCTTTACTGTCTTCAACCTTGAGAATCGACACTGGGTCCTGACGAAAGCCCCCGGTCGCAAATACTCCAAATGCACTCACTAGATCCAGGAGCTTCACTTCACCGCCGCCCAAGGTAATCGAAAGGCCAAGACGCAAAACGTTCTCATCAGTTGGCTCAAGAGAGGAAATTCCCATATCGTAGGCTAGCCGCAAGATATCTTTAATGCCAACCAGCGCCGTAATTTTGACGGCAATCATGTTTATCGAGTTGCCTAGGGCATACCGGAGTTGCACTGGTCCGCGGAACTTGTTATCATAGTTTTTGGGGTTATACTCGGGCTTCACCGGATCCCCGGAGGGGTATTTGGTATCTACATCCAGAAGCAGTGTTGAGGCTGTGTAGCCTTTTTTAAAGGCTGCGGCATAGGTAATGGGTTTGATGGCGCTTCCGGGCTGTCTTAGGCCCTGGGTAGCGACGTTAAATTTAAACCCGCTGCTATCGGTTGCAGTATAATCTTTGGAGCCAACCATGGCCAAAATATCTCCGCTAGCGGGATCAATAACCACTGCTGAACCATTACTGACCCTAAGTTTTTTAGCCTTATCAACTTCTTCAGCAACAATTTTCTGCGCTTTTTCCTGAAGTTTCCAGTCTAGCGTCGTCATTACTTTAAGTCCGCCGCCTTCCACCATCTTTGAGCCAAACTTATCAACCAGCTGCTCTTTGACGTACGCAACAAAGTGGGGAGCACGCAAGCCCGCGTCGCCCGCGGCAAACACCACCGACTCGAGCTGTTTCCTTGCCTCTGCTTCGGAAAAAGCAGAAATATAGCCGTCTTCGCGCATCCTACGGAGTACCTGTGTGGCGCGCGCAATGTATGCCTTGGGGTCTTTGCCAAAAGGTGAGTAGAGCCCTGGCGCCTGGGGCAAACCGGCTAAGATAACCGACTCAACAAGAGTGAGACCACTGACTGGCTTGCCGAAGTAATATTGAGCTGCCGCCTCTACACCAACGGCCGTCCCACCGTAAGGCGCTTCGTTAAGATACATTCGTAAAATTTCATCTTTGCTGTACTTGCGTTCTATCTGGATTGCTAGAACGGCTTCTTTCATTTTCCGCGGAATGGTGCGTTCTTTCGTTAGGAGCACGTTTTTGACTAGCTGCTGCGTGAGAGTTGAGCCTCCCTGAACTTGGCCGAGGAAAATAGTTGTCAAAAGCGCGCGCAGTAAACCAGTTGTAGAAAGCCCCTGGTGTTTGTAGAATTCTTTGTCTTCAACTGCGATCGTCGCGTCTTTGAGATATTGAGGAATATCTTCCCACTTGACAGGAATCCTGTTTTCGTTTTCAAAAATGTCATAAAGCCTCTCGCCGTTTCGGTCCAAGATTACTGTAGATAGCCCCTCAATTCGTTTTACCTTATCCGGCCGCGGCAAGTCCTTGGCATACCAGGCAAAGAGGAGTCCGGTCAATAATGTCAAAGCAACAAGCCCAACGAAAACGGAGATCGCTATAGTCGTAACAAGCTTGAGCCTGCCCGTCGGCCGGCGAAACGTCAACGTTCGCCTGCGTTGTCTCTCAAAAAATAAATCGTACATGTTTTTATTTGACATTCACCTTTCTTTGTGTTAAAGTAGTTTTTGCAGTCTGGCAACAGATTGTCATCAACCGCCCGTTGTAAAAGACGGGCTTTTTGATGGAAATGGCTACTTTCTTTGAATTTTCCCTCGAATTTTTCGCAAATCGATATAGCTATCTGCTACGGCAACGAGCTCCCTAGATACGTGATGTTTCGTAGAAACAACAACAACTTTTTTGCCTCTTTTCCGCAGTTCCCCAAGCAGGTAAGCAAAGTCACTATCGCCGGAAAAAAGTACGATTTCATTATAAGAATCTACCCGTTTCATTGCTTCTACTGTTATTTCTACGTCAAAGTCGGCTTTTCGTGTGTGAGCAGGATCTGCTTTGCTCCGAATCTGCTTCAGTGCTTTCGTAATAAGGGTGTAACCAGTCTTTTTTAACACGGTCAAAAACGCATCGTGGGATGGTGTTGCAAATCTCGCAGAAAAAAAGCCAGTATAGGTTACCTGATAACTCTGTGCCAGCCAGCGAGACAGTTTCCGATAGTCTACGCGCCAGTGTTGTGCCTTAGCAGATTGTTCGAGATTTGCTGCGTCGATAAAAACCGCTGTTCTTTTTTTCTTTCCCACCTCTCCATTCTATCTAACCCTTGCATTTATTGCCAATTTGTGGAATAATCTTTTCAGTATGACCAACCAGACGAGAAATTTTACGTATATCTTAATCGTAAATCTCGCAAAAGCGGGAGCGGTTTGTCTTGTATAAAATTTAGAAATTTAACCAAACCAATCCCGCGCAAGCGGGATTTTTTTATGTGTTGGTTAATGATCCCATCTCTTTGGCGGGAGAATTTACCAACCATAAACCCCGTAGACGCGACTCCGTGAGGCGAGGACGTAGGCCTCGCGAACGGCGAGCGTTCTACTGGGGTGGAGACAAGAATGACAGAGGTAAGCGTAGTATTGGGATTAGCGCGAACGTGCTAGCTCGCGGAAACGAATCCATTGATGATTTGAGGAGGTGATACTTATGCCGACCCCAGAAGCCGAAAAACAAGCAATCGAGGCTGCACAAGAAGCGATACAAGCATCCTTTGATGATCCGCCAATAACGCTAGAGATAGAGGAAATAATCGCAGCTGGCTCTGATGGTAAATTACGGCCTGATCTTCCTAGGATCGACAAGACCAATGTTTTTCCGGTTATGTAGTGTATGCTATATTGAAAGGAAATCTATGGATGCAATTGAGGAACTATTAACCAGGGGAGTTGAAAATATCATTCCAAGCAAGGAGAAGCTTCGGGAACTTCTTGCGAGCGGAAAAAAGCTCAATGTGTATTTGGGCATTGATCCGACTGCCACTCAAATTCATATTGGGCATGCAGTACCCCTACGTAAACTTAACGCTTTTGCTCAATTAGGGCACAATGTAACATTCTTGATTGGAGATTTCACAGCACTCATCGGTGATACGTCAGACAAAGACGCTGAACGGCCGATTTTAACGAGCCAACAGATACAGGAAAATTTTCAAACCTACAAAAAACAGGCAGCAAAGGTATTGGATTTTTCCAAAGTGAAAGTGCGTTTCAACAGTCAATGGCTAAGAGAATTGAAGTTTGCGGATATTGTCAAACTTTGCCAGCATTTTTCAGCAGGCGATTTTGTGGGCAGAGAACTCATCAAAAAAAGGCTGACAGAAGGAACGAAGGTTGGGCTTCACGAGCTTCTCTATCCAGTTATGCAAGGATACGACAGCTACTTTATGGACACCGATATTCAACTGGGCGGCACAGACCAGACGTTTAATATGCAGGCGGGCCGCGTCCTGCAAAAAGATTTGCGCAACAAGGAATCTTTTATTGTTTCCAACGGTTTCCTAGAAGGGACGGACGGCAGAAAGATGAGCAAAACCTGGGGCAACGCGATCTGGCTTACTGATGAACCGAACGACATGTTTGGGAAAGTGATGTCACTCAAAGATGAACTTATCGTCAACTATTTTACTCTTGCGACTTGCGCGACAATGGAGGAAATTGAGGAATTTCAAAAACAATTACAGTCGGGAGAAAATCCGATGAGAATCAAAAAACTACTCGCTTACCGGTTAGTATCCGAGCTCCACAGTAAAAAAGAGGCAGAATCGGCTCAAGCGGAGTTTGAACGCGTCTTCCAGCAGGGTAAACCTCCAGGCCCTCATATATTAATATATGAAACTAAACAAACTGACTGGGACCCGGTGGAGCTTCTTGTCGCAACGAAACTTGCACCGAGTAAATCCGAAGCAAAGCGATTACTGCAGCAAAAATCAGTTGAAAAAAATTCTTCACCTATCGCTTCTCACTTATCGCTTATCACTTTATCTAATGGTGATATAATCAAGGTAGGAAAGAAAAAGTTTTTAAAAATAGTACTGTGAATTTCTTTAGAAAGCACCAGCGGTTTTGGAAAGTGATGGTCATCATTGCATCGGTGGCCTTGGTTGCCTCTTCTTTCGTCCCGTTCCTCGCTGGAGGGTTATGACGCTTTCTTCTCCCGCCCAGTACATCTCGCGTGTGGGGCCGCGGATGGCGAAGTTATTGGAAAAACTCGAAATAAAAACCGTTAAGGATCTTCTCTATCACATCCCCTTCCGCTACAATGATTTTTCTCTGGTATCACAGATTGCGGCCGTGCAACCGGGAGAAATTGTCACAATTTCCGGCACGATCACAAAATTTCATAACGCATTTACCAAAACAGGCAAAAAGATTCAGGAAGCAAAAGTAACGGACCAAACCGGCACAATCGAAGTTGTATGGTTTAATCAAACATATCTTGCGAAACTTTTGCCTGTAGGGACCATCATTACATTGTCCGGCAAAGTTGATTGGTTCGGAAGTAAGATAGTTATAAATTCCCCGGTTTGGGAAGTGGCCCAAAGCTCTTTACATACCGGAAGAATTGTTCCGGTTTATTCTGAAACCGAAGGAATCACTTCAAAATGGCTACGGGGGAGGATTGCATACCTTTTGGATAATGTTCTTAATCAAGTAGAGGAGATACTTCCGCAGTCCACAAGAGATCACTACCGACTGCCCGATATCCAAACTGCACTTAAAACGGTTCACTTTCCGCAAACTTTAGAACTAGCCAAAGCTGCCCGGCATCGCTTGGCGTTTGAAGAAGCGTTTCTCCTCCATCTGACCAGTTACATACGCCGTCGCGATTGGGAAACAGACAAAAAAGCATATCCGATGAATATCCCTGCCGCCAAAGTAGAAGAGTTTATCCGGGACCTTCCATTTCCTCTTACCGATGACCAGAAAACTGCTACAAGCGATATAGTCAGTGATTTAGCAAAACACACACCTATGAATCGACTGCTGGTCGGCGACGTGGGAAGCGGAAAAACAGTGGTTGCAACAATTGCGATGTACATTGCGTACAAAAACGGTCTGCAGTCAGCCCTCATGGCACCAACCGAGATCCTTGCGATGCAGCACTATGAAACAATATCTAAACTACTCACTCCACTTGGAATGACGGTCGGCATAAGGACGGGATCTAGGAAATCGCAAAATTCGGACGTTATCATTGGCACACACGCGCTTCTGTCTGAATCAATACGATTTAACAAACTCGGTCTTGTCGTCATCGACGAGCAGCACCGTTTTGGCGTTCTTCAGCGATCAAAGTTATTACGCAAAGCCGTTGGCAGCTTGACTCCGCATTTTTTAACCATGACTGCCACTCCCATTCCTCGCACGATGGCAAGGACGCTGTTTGGCAACATAGATCTTTCGATCCTCGACCAAATGCCTTTAGGCCGCAAAAAAATCAAAACTTGGGTTGTACCAACAACCAAACGGGACAAGGCCTATCTTTGGATCAAACAGCAGCTCCGTCAAACCGGCGGACAAGCGTTTATTATTTGCCCACTCATTGAGGAATCAGAAACGTTGAATATGGTCAAATCAGTCAAGAAAGAGTATGCGCGGCTGACTAAAATATTTTCCGAATTTTCAGTCGGACTCTTACACGGCCGGATGAAACCCGCAGAAAAAACGAGAGCTCTCGATCGCTTTCGCACAGGCAGCTATGCGATACTCGTTTCAACCCCAGTTGTTGAGGTAGGCATTGACGTGCCAAACGCAACAATCATGATGATCGAGGGCTCCGAACGATTCGGTTTGGCGGGGCTTCATCAACTGCGCGGCCGTGTTGGTCGAGGAACAAAGGAAAGCTATTGTCTTGTTTTCACTGAACAAGACGACGAGGCAACGATCCAACGTTTAAAATCCATGGAAACCGTCTTTAGCGGACCGAGTTTGGCTGAAATCGACCTGACCATCCGCGGACCCGGTCAACTGTTCGGCAGGCAGCAACATGGATTTACCAGCCTTAAAGTCGCACAGTTTTCCGATTTAAAACTTATCGAGGACACGCGGCAAGCAGTGAATCTTCTCACAAAAGGGGACCCAGACCTGGTCAATTTTCCACTCTTGAGGAGTAAAGCTTCAGAGGATATAATAGACGGAGTCATTTCTGACTGAATTTTAAATTTTAAATTAAAACATGGCTCCTTTACCTAAACGCAGACACTCAACTAGACGAAGCGGCAAGCGAAGAGCAGCAATCAAACTATCTTTGACCGGTGTAGTCAGGTGTTCCCATTGCCAAGCTCAAAAATTGCCTCACAGAATTTGTTCAGCCTGCGGCTATTATGGCGGAAGGGCAGTCGTAGTAAAAAAAGAGAAAAAAACAAAGAAAAAATAAGTGTCGTGTATCATGCCATGACAAATTTTCATGAAAACCTCTTTTGATCCTCGACACCAACGCAGAGTTCATATCATACAAGCGCTTTTTTCCAATAGTTTCCGCGGCGGAGTGTCGGGACAAGAAGTCGAAAACATTTTAACCCAGACACCTATGCTTGATGAAAAAATTCAGTCAGCGGCACCGGAATGGCCTGTCGATAAAATCGCAAAAATTGATCTAGCTATACTGCGGCTAGCCATCTACGAACTTTTAATTGAAAAAAAGGAACCTCCAAAAGTTATAATTGATGAGGCGATAGAACTAGCCAAAGAGTTCGGGAATGATAACAGCCCGAAATTTGTTAACGGCGTGCTGGGTACGATACTAAAAACAATATGAGTATCGATGAGCTGCAAGAAACCATCGGCATCAAATTTAAAGATAAAATACTGATCGCATCCGCTTTTGTTCATCGCTCATATCTCAACGAAGAGCGTTCAATAAAGGAAAGCAACGAGAGACTGGAGTTTTTGGGTGACTCGGTACTGTCGTTTCTTACGTCTGATTATTTGTATAAAACGTATCCC
This sequence comes from uncultured Gammaproteobacteria bacterium, assembly GCA_964621305.1. Taxonomy (GTDB): domain Bacteria; phylum Patescibacteriota; class Microgenomatia; order UBA10105; family UBA927; genus JAGVFE01. The sequence continues at coordinate 29,371 of CAZUOM010000001.1, forward strand.
AATTATCCGGAAGGAACGCTCACTAACATCCGCTCAAGCCTGGTTAAGACGATAAGCCTGGCGGACATTGCAACCCGGCTTGAGTTGGGCGATATATTGTTTCTCTCACGGGGGGAGGAAGATTCCGGCGGACGTAAGAACCCGTCACTTCTTGCCGATACATTCGAAGCGCTTCTTGGCGCTATCTACCTTGACTCCGGCATTGATTCTGCCCGAACGTTACTAGCTACTTTTCTCTTCCCATTGGCTGCTGCTATAATCAAAAACAAGACGTACATCGACTACAAAAGCCTACTCCAAGAGATTATTCAAGAACAAACCAAAATCTCGCCCACTTATCGGGTCGTCAAAAGCGATGGACCAGACCATGCCAAAACGTTCTGGATCGAAGCGCTTATGGGAAACGAGATATTAGGTAAAGGCATAGGGAAATCAAAGCAGGAAGCCCAGCAGGCAGCAGCCAAAAACGCCCTTGAGAATAGAAGGAAATAGCTATACAATAGGCACATGGTAAAGATAAGGCTCTCTGTCACCGGCAAACGAAATGCGCGCACTTATCGAGTGATTGCAATTGAGGAAGGCAAACGCAGGAATGGCCGCACTATAGAGCAGCTCGGCTATTATAACCCGCTCGTAACGCCTCCCCGGGTGGTTGTCAAACGCGAGCGAGTAGATTATTGGCTCTCCGTCGGCGCGCAATTGACTCCAGCGGTCAAGAAACTCCTAAAATAATGAAAGACATGCTCCTGTCCATTCTTACGCAAATCGTTGATCACCCCGATGACGTCACTGTTGATGAGGAGCAACATGAACAGGGGTCAGTTTTAATCATTCATGCCAATTCACAGGACATGGGCAAGATTATCGGCAAAGGTGGTCGCATCATTCGCGCCGTCCGAGACCTGGTCAAGCTCATGGCAACCAAAAAAGGAATATACGCTGATGTAGAGCTTGCTGAAGAGGCCAAAAGCCAATGAAGTTCACCATCCTCACTCTTTTTCCGGAAATGTTTGGCGGACCGTTTGATCACTCAATCGTCAAGCGCGCCAAAAAAAAAAGTATAGCAACAATTGATTTCGTAAATATCCGCGACTTTTCAACGGATAAATACAAAAGCGTCGATGATCACCCATATGGGGGAGGAGTGGGCATGATTATGCGGGTCGACATTATAGATAGGGCACTAGAAAATGCAAAATGCAAAATGCAAAGTGCAAAATGCAAAACCATTCTCTTGGATCCGAGGGGAAAGGTCTACACGCAGAAAAAAGCGCGGGAATACGCTAAGTTAGACCATATTGTTCTTATCTGCGGTCACTATGAAGGAATTGATGGGCGCGTCCGGGAGCTTGCGGATGAGTCGATCTCAATCGGCGACTACGTTTTAACCGGCGGAGAGATTGCGGCGATGGTTATTGTCGACAGCGTAGTAAGACTGCTCCCAGGCGTACTCAAAGAGGAGGCAACACAAACGGAATCGTTTACAAAACAAGGTACTTTGGAATTTCCTCAATATACTCGACCTAAGAAATACAAAGGCATGAAAGCACCTGACATTCTTCTCTCAGGCGACCATAAAAAAATCGCCGAATGGCGGCTTAATCAGTCCAGCCAACGTCTAAAAACACACTAAGGGACAAATGGGTCGTCGCGTCCTTTTATACCGGTCGACAGTTGTTCTTGCCTGTTTTGAATATCTGAAACAAATTCCATGCGCGAAATTTTTACGAGCGTATTTTCTTCGCTTTCAGTCAACCCAGCGGTCGTAGATGTCGTTTTTGCCAATCGTCCATCAAATGGTTTATAGAATACGTCAATGGCTGCACGTAGACTAATATTTCCATCTTTCATTTGGGACATATCAAAATCTCTCACCATCATAAGTCTTCTAGATGATTCTACACTGTTGATAAACGACTCAATCGATTGACTTGGCCCAACAATCGAAACAGACAACGGTACAATGTGAATGCCGGTTTTCTTTTCGAAATCCAGACGAAGTTGCGCAGACTCTGTGGCCAAGCTTCCGGCGTTAGCAAGTGATGTGTCCAAAAGCGTCGCTCCGCTTGTAACAACGAGCCGATCAATAGCTAAAAAAATTGATGCAATCGACTTATCCTCAGGAAGTGCAGACAAAACGAGCTTGGCATGGTCTAAAAGTTGTGACTGGTCATACTGTTCATAAATATAAATACGAGATTGAATATTTTTAATATCTTCAGACAAAACTCGAATATCCTCAACGCTCTCAACCGTACGACGTATTAACGGCACGACACCGACAACGATCCCAATACAGGCAATTATGCCAATAAAAAATGATATAATTAGGTGTTGATACCGTCGTATTTCTCTATTCATAATACGTTGCTATAGACGAAAAGAAACGGAAAATATTACCGAACCGTCTGGTGCCATAAGCAGAGATTCAAGCACAACAGATCGGGCTCCAATAGCTAGTAACGCTACCTTAAAATCGTCTATAATGATTCTCGCTTCGTCTAGCGATTGGGCTTTTAGCTGGAATGATATGTTCCGATTTTCCGACGCACTCACCGAACGAATCGCAGGTGAGCCAGCTGATGAAATAGTCGGCAATAGTCTGCTCCAAGTCATCCGAGCAGCATTCAAATCATGAATTATTTTTATCCGGTATTTTACCAAAGAAAGCAATGTTGCAACTTGAGCGTACGAGGCCTCTGTGTTTAACGATTGTGCATGTTGATATTTAAGGCTTGTCACACGCGATGTTAAGATCAAAAATCCGATTCCAAAAAATGCCGCGAGTGCTACCGTCGCCAGAGAAAGAATGCTCACGGCCAGCCGCAATTTTCTACTACCAAAACCTACGATGTCGGACGATTTTGTTGTTCTCGTTATGAGATTAATACCAATTGCCTGCTCGGGTATGTCCTTCATATGATTTAGGTTTCATTCCGAAGAGCCAAGCCAACAGCAACCGTATACTGGCTACTTTCCGCCTCAAGGGCATTAAAATTCTGGTGTTTTCGTATATCGGCAAAAGGATCAGCCAACTGCACTTCAATTGTAAGTGATTGAGCAAGATACACCACTAGCCCTGGAAGCCTCGCAGTCCCACCAGATAAAAAAATCGTGTCGATCCGATTGTCTGGATATTTTTCAGTGTAAAATGTTATAGCATGCTGTATTTCGCTAATAATCGTATCCAGTATCGGCTTTATCGAAGCTAAAATTTTTCCTTCAAGCTTATCTGGTTCCACGCCGTAGGCACGTTTATACGCCTCAGCCTGTGACAGTTCAAAGCCTAAGCTTTGTGCAAGTAATCGGGAGATCGCTTCACCACCACTTGACATCGATCGTATAAATGACAGTTTGCCGTCTCGTAAAATAGCAATATCTGTAGTCTTAGCACCAATTGAGATAACCATCACGTGGCGACTCGTCGGAGCCATATGAACCAATGCTCGACAAGAAGCTATAATCTCTGTTTCAAGTGCTACTGGATTTAAGTTGGCTAGGGTAAGCATAGCGATATATTTCTCGACAAGGGATTTCGGGCTCGCAACGAGAAGTACATCCATAGTATTTTTTCCTGTTTCTGTAGATTGTCGTAATATCGAATAATCTACTGAAACCTGATCCAGAGGTAAGGGTATATATTGCTCTGCCTCCCACTGCATGGCGGAGGCGAGCTCTCGATCAGAAAGCTGGGGGACAGAGATTATTCTGGTAAATACTTGCGACTCGGGAAGGGCTGCATTGACGAAGCGTGTTGTAACGTTTAAGTCTTTTGCTAATTTCGAAATGACGACGGACAACGCCTCTGTATCGGCAACTACTGTTGACGTTAATGCCTTAGATGGAGTGGCTGCAATACCGGCAGCCAGTAGAGTTACACCATTTCTATCAACAGCAAGTTCAACCAGTTTAATGCTGTGAGATCCGATATCAAGTCCGAGTAACGATTTCATAGTGAAGATAATCCATCAGTGAGTGATTGCTCCTGTTGTAAAAACAACTGCGTCAAAGTTTACCGGTGGACTACGGAACTGTTGATACACAACGACCTTGCGAGATAGTCCGCTTGTGGTTTCACCGCTTGAAGTTATTCGAGTACCTTGGCTCGGTAATGCTCCGACAGCAAGGAGCGCTATTTTTGTATCGGAGTAAACTGGTTGAATCCGTATCATGAGTAGGATATCTGATGATGGATTAATTGCAGGTGAAAACGATGCAAATGTCACGGTCTGTCGGTAGGTTGTACCTGTATTGACTCCGCATCCGCCACTGGCTGACGTAGGACTTGAAAAATAATTCGTAGAGCGTCGTGCCAGTGACGGATCCACTGCTATCTTGGCAACACGGTAAGAGGCTGTTGGTGTTTTATAGATGACCGAAATAATCATTGCAGGTATTACCGTCTCCGCGCTCCAGCATATATCAAGTACTGGAGCTGTATAGGTAGGAATTTCGCGAATCGTCCCGTCAGCGTTGTGCGCTACTAGCCAAACCGTCTCTACCGACCCACGGGATGTTTTTTTAGGGAGTGTATAGATGCCAGTTCCTCCACCGATGTCAGTTTTTATTACGTTATACGTTGTCCCCGGTGCTAACACGACCGGCTGTGTTGGTACAATTCCTGTCTTAAGAACTTCTTCTATCCCCGCCTCTGCAGCAGAAAATGCTTTCGCCGAATCGGCAATCTGAGTGCTAACGGAAATATCTATAGTTGACCGGCTGATTGCAGAAAGGACGACCGTTGCTGCAACAGATAAAACTAATAGGGTAATAAGCAGCACTTGACCGCGTTGAGTTTCCATATGAATCCATTGTAAGCAAGGGGATAGACCCTGGCAAGTCCTTCCCATATCAATTTCTCAATATAATGGTGCTTTGAAACGCCGCTGATGCAGCTTGATCCGCAGCAACGCCAGAAACCGGCTGTGAAAGCGTAAAGAAAACTTTCACCGATCGAGGTATTCCTCCAACTGTCGAACAGGTGAATACCGAGGATAGGGGACTGCTAACGGTAACCGATGGCGTCGTCAAATATGTCGTTCCAAAGGCTGATACCGATGCTATTCTGATGACGGAGCCAACAGTCAAAGCATCAAAGGTAGTGACGCCGAGATCTTTATCTTGTATCGTAATAGACTTGGCGCTTGTACCGGTACAAGGAGACGTAACTCCTGCTGCTGCTCGGATCATCCGCTCAATGATGGAAAGGGCAAAATCACCATTCTGTTTTACTTCGGAGATGATATCCCGCTTCCCCTGTGTTTTGGTCGCGGTAAAAAGCGTCTGTACTATCATTGAACCTATCATTGCGACAAGGCCAGCTACTATTGCCATCTCAAGCAGAGTAAATCCTCCACGTAGTTGATGTTTCATCTTACCTCCACTGAGTTAGAATACTCGTAACATCGGTACGAAAAGTCTGTCCCGACTCTTGCCAGGTAATTCCAACGACTACAGTCATTTTTGGATCGTTCCAAGTAAACGTAACCGTCCGACCAAATACTCCGTCTATGTTGCTATTGCAGTTTCCAACGGGTTGTGTCCAGACTCCAGCGCCATCTAAACACCATATCGTGCCTCCTGTGCTACCAAAGGCAACAAACGTTGACCAGCCGGCATCACGCACCTTTCGAGACAGCTCCACTCCTTCTCTTGCAAGTTGAACCGATACGCTTTTCGCTTTCGCAATTCGTGCAGCTTTTATCATAGATGTAGATCCTACCACCAAACCAGTAATCATCAGAGCCACGACAGCAATGGTCATAATGATTTCCACAATTGTCTGACCACTTTGGTTGCATCTCATAAGAACCCAATCTCCTCGACTCTACCAGAAGGGTCAATTTGTATACGATACGACGAATTTTTTCCAGTTAGAGTCACTGACAGAGGAGACGCAATGCCGATGGTGCCGGTCAAGGATTGAAAGGTGAAAGTGCTCGGTAATGGACTAAACGAAACACCACTAGTGAGTGTGACCGTATCAACATCACCGACAAGGCCCTCAGCGCACAGAGACTGAGTCGTGTAAGAAGATACTGCAAAAGAAATCGTAACGCCAGCAAATCGACTACAGCCGGTCTGCGGTCGCTTACCGGATATAGCACTCGTCTGCGCGAGGCGAAGGTTGTTTTTGAGAGATATAGCAGACTGCTTGACAGCTTGACGGTTATCAAATGTTTGATATCGGGAAATAATGCCTACAGAAATTAGAAGAGCCACCGCTATTGCAATAATAAGTTCAATGATGGTATACCCATTCATGGATTTTTTGCCCCAAAATTATGTGAAATAGCAGTGTCCGGGGTACACGAACCAGAAGCATCTGCTCCTTCTAATTTAGCGCTTAAGCAATACCCGTAGTAGCTATTTCCCGATCTGTTGGTTGCCTTGTATCGATATGCTTGCCCCAACTGAGGGTCACCAGGGATTGCGGGTATATATGACGGAACCAATGAAGTTGAAAGACCACTCGCATCAACATAGGAACCACCACCAAGATTAGGGTAATATCCAATATCAGTTCGATAAATCTCCAATGCGCTTCTTATTTGCTCCATGTCGCCTTTCCGTTTTGTATCCCTAGCCTTACGGTTTACCGTGCTATAAGAGACTGCTGCAAAACCGACAATGCTTGCAATAATCCCTATGACGACAAGTAGCTCGATGAGACTAAAACCCTTTTTCATTGTAATTTGTTCCACCAGACCATCATCTGACTACCATATAACAAAGCAACGCTAGTCCCAATAATTAAAAACGGTCCAAACGGTATATGGCTCTTTAATTTTCTTCTGCCTAACAGTATCAGTATGAGCCCAACACATGCACCGGTCAAGAATGCAACGTAAAGAGCAAAACCTATTGCGGGAAATCCAAGAATGAGTCCAAGGAGAAATACGAGCTTTACGTCTCCAAAGCCCATTCCACGGCCTCGGGTGATCAACCAAAGAAAGAAAAAAAATCCTGCAGCAGCACCCGCAGCAAGCCAAGATGTGTGACCATATAAGATCGTTCCTACCAATCCAACACCAATCATACTATCGGGAATAATTTCATATTTGAGATCCGACACAAAAATAATAACTAGCGAAAGAAAAATGAGCAGTGTCGCAATGTTGTCAGATAAAACAACAAAGCCTATTCCAACAGAAAATTCTACTATTGGATATTGCCATGAAAGGGGTTTACGGCATCTGCGGCATAGCCCGAGTTGAATTAAAAATGATGCAATCGGGATAAGTTCAAACCATCGGAGCGTCTTTTTACAATAGTCGCAGACCGATCGGCCACCAAAGATATCCATGCCTTGAGGTAGACGATCAATGAGCACGTTGACAAACGAGCCAACACAAATGCCAAAGAGAAAAAGATAAACCTCCACCACTCTAGTATACTATGGAATATGGGCAAACGTCTTCCAGGCTTTATAGCCATTGCCGTTATTTTTCTTCTGGTTATTGCCTTCTTTTATCCGCTATTTTATCCGGAACCCAAGCTGATCGTTACCCCGGATTTCGGCAGAAGCGACGCCTGGCACTCAAGTATTGCTGCAAAATCAATTCTGGCCCAAGCGCTCCATCAGCGAAAACTTCCACTCTGGGAACCGACGCTGGGCGACGGGTATCCGTTGTTCGCCGATGGGCTCGTTGGCGCGCTATACCTTCCCACAATCTTCTTATTTTCTCTCCTTCCACTAGTTCCCGCAATAAATATACTAATCGTTTTCAGTTTCATTATTGGTGGTTTGGGCATGTACGTATGGCTTCGACTCCTTGGTATTTATACGCTTCCTGCGGTATTCGGAGGAGTTACCTATATGTTTTCCGGCATATTCATAACTCAAATACCGCATCTTATGATCATCCCGACACTTTCTCTCATCCCATGGTTTTTTGTCGGCATTCAACGAATCATACAGAAACCCACACTTGGTAGTGTCGGATTTTTAGCATTTATCATTGGCCAAGAAATACTCGTAGGATTTCCACAGTCAACTGTCATCGGCTTGTCTTTTACTTTATTTTATTTTATCTGGCAGCTTCGAAACATTGCGGATAGAACAATACGGATTATCGCCTGTATGCTTTCTCTAGGGCTTGGTATTGGCATTGGGTCTATACAACTTTTCCCTTCCTGGGAATTCTTCAAACAAACCACAGCGTTTGAGGGGTTTGCTCCAGAAATCGCGCTCTATTTTTCCTACCCCATCAAACACCTCATCACTTTTCTTTCACCATTTGCCCTCGGCAACCCCAGGGACGGAACTTATCCCCTCTTTAACGAATTTGATGGAAGCATTTTCTGGGAAAATACTGGTTATATTGGCCTGGTACCACTTTTTTTTATCTTCATTTCACGCGTATGGAATAAGGATAAAGCCACGAGCTTGCAGTCCCTTACCCATTGGCTGTTTGTCGTCATTGTCACTGGTGTCCTCCTCATGCTTGGAAAACATTCCCCGCTATACTTTTTGTATTCCATCCCACCTCTCAACATGTTTAGAGTGCCATCTAGATTTCTCTGGATGGTAGTTATCGCCTTGGTTATGCTTGCAAGCATTGGACTTCACAAATTATGGACACACGCATCGACACGTCTTCGTGGTGTTCTTGTGATTATATTATTGATACACTTCTCCCAGATCATATCCCTTTGGCAGTCTTACCATGCAATAGTAGCGGCAAGTGATTGGCTAGCTACCCCACCGATTGTTTCATCATTGACTAATACAAGTAAAATCATCACAATCGGCTCACCTGTGAGTTATAACGCTATCTTTCAAAGCGAAGGTTGGCAAAAAAATGAACCGTATTACTTCCTTCGCAACACGCTAGCACCCAACAGCAACGCAATTTGGAATATACCAAGTCATGACGTCTATCCAGGTCGTCCACTGAGGCGTTTAGAACTCATAAATAGCCTCCTTGCACAAGAACTCACAATCGATACCAATGCGGCAACGATAAGCGCAAACGGCATCAAGCTATTGCAAGTCATGGGTATCAATCGCATCATCACTAGCTTGCCTCTCACTCAAGATAAACTTATTCTGCAAACATCACGTTCAGACTTGCATCATGCGGTTACAAGCTATGCCATTCCCAATCAGTGTCCTCGCGCATACATAACAACAAATCTCCACATTGCAAAAACGATAACAGAAGCGTATAAAATATTTCGAGACAGCAAATTTATTCCCTGCAACCAAGCAATTGTTGAAAATAAACTCGCCATAAGAGAGCACAATTCCAATGTGGTCGTTAGAGTCGAACGTGACGATGGGGAATCCTTATCGCTGACCGTACGTGACAACCCTACAGCGTCTCTTTTGGTTGTGTCCGACACGTTTTATCCAGGCTGGTTTGCAACTGTTGATAACCAACAGACAGACATATACCCAGTCAATATCAACTATCGAGGCGTTATAGTGCCAGCAGGCGATCACAAACTTTCATTTACCTACAGACCCAAAAGTTTATTGTACGGAGTTTATATCTCCATCGCTTCTCTGACTATTGTGGTAACGCTAATGGGATATCCTGTTGTTTTTTCTCTCGTTGGTACTCTAAAAAAAGGTCATTAGCGGACTCGACGTTCTTGGCGCAATCACGAGCGGTTATCGCTTCATAATACAAAATATCCTTGACTAAGTCTTGATCTAGTGTTTTTGCTTGGCGAAAAGACATCATAGCCTCTGTACACTGATTCAAAAAAAGCGAAGCTAATCCGTGTGCTTTATATGCCATAGGCAGCGTACCGTCTCCACCAAGGGCAATTGCTTGCTCAAATTGACGTTTTGCTTGTTCGAGTAAACCTGCGCGGAGAACAACATTGCCGTACATAATCCGCGACTGCGCATAAAAGTCGCGAACGTCTGAAAGGATGAGGTGGTTATAACGACTCAATATACCTGACGATGGGTTATGAAGCAACTCCCATATGCGATCGTTATCAGAAAGAAACGTTGCGATGTTTGGCAATTTCGCAGTAGGAACTGCCTGGTATGCCAAGCCGAATGGCACCCAATGCCATCCGTCATCCAGTGGAAATGTAATGTTGGTAAATATCGCTCGACTGACACGGTTGGATCTAATGAACGCATCTGTATAGGACGTACGCGGCTTTTGGGTGGGATAGATAAGGTCTGGGAAAATCTTGGGTAGACTTGTTTGAAAATCAACTGCCTCAAGCCTTGATGCATGAATAACATAGACATCCGGACGGTAGCGGAGGCCATACCGCACATATAGGGTCGGAAAAAGAGGCGTATCACTGCGAAGAAGCAGGATGCTGCCGACGGGTAACGGATTTAATATATCCTTTCCCATGATTTGGGCGGTTTGATCAGCGGAAAATCCTATAAATTTTGGTATTGTTTGCAAAGCGAAAAAAAAAGGATACATATATATGATACAAACTATCCCGCGCCTAAGTATCACGCGAAGCTTAGAAGATGAAACTAAAAATACCGACCACTCGACGATTTGGACTAACCCAAAACCAATAACAAGAGCAAAAAGTACATACGAAGGGAGTAAAAACCGTTCGTACGTGCCCAGCGTAAACCGATTAATAAGTGGGAAGCTCGCATAAAAATAAAATACCGGCCCGAGAAATAGCAGACCTAGAAAAAAATACCAGAATAGCATCCTTTTTCTGGCTAATAGGTAGTAAAACCCAGCAAAAACGAGGGCAATCCCAAAAGCACCAAGGTCCATGACGGAAAACTGCAGATACGCTTTAACCCCAAGGAGTCGCTCAGCTATGCCCGCACCGTAGTAGCTATTGGATAGAAATGTCCCGTAATCAGCCCTCGTCACCAAGCGTATTAAGCTGGGGACATCAACCGCCCGATCCCAATTGATGATGGAATTACCACCAGCTGCAAGAGGAACATAGAAATATGGTAGGAACCCAGCCAAAAACAAAACTACCAACCTCATACTAAATCTCTTTCTAAGAAATCCCCAGATAACGTAGCCGATTGCGGGAAATAAAAATAAAATCACATGATGATGCGTAAGCGAAAGTCCAATCATAAAACTAAGAGCATAGGCATATCGACCGTTGCTGGTTAAAATCAAACGATAAATTAAGTACGTAATAATAATCACGAATAGATCAAACAGCGCAAAAACCTCTTGTGTTATGCTGTAGAGGAAAAATAAATAGTTCGTTGCAAGGAGCCAAACAGCAAAAAACGCTGCGGCATATCGCCTACAAATTTGATGGACGAGAAAAAAAACAGCCCCAAGGGTCAGTGCATGAGGTAGTGATGATAATAAGCCTACTCGCCAAGCGGGAGTTCCTAGCGGTAGGTGACTGGCGAGCCAACCGAGGAATGTATAGAGCGGATACCCCGGCGGGTGAGGCACGCCAAACGTTACCGCCGCCGTCACGAGGTCACCGCTGTCTCCGCCATAAATCCCTTGAGCTTGAAAAAATAGATATACTGCAAAACTTACCAACGCCACACAGATGGCTATCACGAAGTTATTGGATGCAGTAGTAACAGTCACTGCCACTAGTACCAGAGGTTTGGGACTTACATGTGTTAGTTGACGATTGACCGTCCGATGCGAAAATATTGACTGGATCTTCCTGGAAAGACTTTGATTCCGGCCTAAAACAGACTGCCATATGTTCCGGTCCTGTCGAGGTTGTTAATATCTTTGCTAAATTGCTTGTTTGGGCCAATTCCATGAACCGATTTTTCAGCTCTCCGACGTTGATGAGTTCTGTAACATCCGATCCCATGCTGCTGACCGGCTTTCCGACAAATGCGCTCCCAGTTCCCCAAGGAAAAACTCCTTTTGTCGCGTAATAGCGAAGGTTCGCATTGTAAAATGCAGCCGTGGTGTTTCGGATAGAAGAATCTCTACCTTTTTTTAGCTGTTCAAACGGATCAACGGTAGCCAATAGCCCGATCGCAAGCGATCCTAAAAGCGCAATAACGATTAGCAGTTCAATGAGTGTAAAACCTTTAAGTTTCAAATTTCTCATTCTTTATCAGGTTTATCATCCATACAAACTCTTGTCAAGCCCCAAGTTATTTCAACTGAGTAGTAAGACTGTAAATTGGGGTGACGATGGAAATGACGATAAAACCAACGCCCAAGCCAAGAACGACCATAATGATTGGTTCAATGGCAGTCGTCAGTCCCCGCACCAAATGTTCTGATTCAGTTTGAAAATATTTTGAGAGCTTGAAAAGAGTGTCGTCTAGCTTTCCAGTTTCTTCACCGACCTTCATCATCTGCGGGACGATGGGGGGAAAAATAGGATGTTGTGCAAACGTTTCACCGAGTGAAAAACCTTTCTCTATCCGCTTACTAATGTCATCGATGGCCCGCCGAAATAACACGTTTCCTAATGAATCGCGAAGTATTGAAAGCCCATTAAGTATATGGATGCCAGATCCGATGAGCATGGCGAGAGTCCTCGTAAACTCAACGAGAATAATTTTTTTCTGTAAGTCTCCCATAATCGGTATCCGCAACTTAACCGAGTCAACAATAAATTCTCCCACCGTTGTCTTACTCCATTTTTTAAATACGGCAGCGCCAACTACAATAAAAACAAGAGCCAACCACCAATAGAGTACAAATAAGTTTGAAATATTGATAAGGAGTTGCGTTGTCAGAGGGAGGGCAATACCAAAATCTTTATAAAGCTCTGTAAGCTTGGGTATTACGACTGTCATCATAACAAAAACGACCACAATCATGCCAACAATGACGATCGCTGGGTAAATAAGCGCGCCTTTTACTTTGCTTGCAAATTCACGTTCTGTTTCAAGCGTTTCAGCTAATCTAAGCAAGACTTGATCCAAGGTGCCAGATGTTTCTCCAGCCTTTACCAACGATCGGTAAACAGTCGAAAAAATGGTCGGGTGTTTGCTGAGAGAGGCAGCGAGGTTTCCTCCGCTTAAGATCTGGTTTTCTACATCAGTGAGCGCCTTGGTTAACACTGGATTGGTCGCCTGCGTTCGCAGGATAGTGAGCGCATCAGGCAAAGAAAGTCCTGCAACCACCATCGTAGCTAATTGACGTGTAAAATTCGTTATATCGCTAGCACTTACTTTCCGAAAACGTAAAAATAAAAGACTCAGTACTCCAAGGGTTCTTTCTTTTATATCAATAATGAAGTATTGCCGATTACGCAAGACCTTCACTGCTAGAGGCAGCGTTGGTGCCTCAACGGTCCCGGTTACCGGTTTTTGATCAGCATCAGAAGCGTGGTAGCTAAAAAGAGGCATGTTTATTCCAAGAGCCTCATAAGCTCTTCGGGCCGTATCGCAAATGATTTTGCCACCTCTATCGTAATTTTTCCTGCTTTGATGCAACCAGCAAGGGCCGTTTCCAACGTCTGCATTCCGAGTTCTGCTGAAGTCTGGATGATGTTATCGATTAGGTGCGTTTTGCCCTCACGTATTGTTGTTCTGACTGCTGAAGAAGCGGTCAAAACTTCAGCAACTGCCAACCGACCGCCACTAGTCGCGGGAACCAATCGTTGAGAAAATATTCCCTCCAAAACAGACGAAAGTTGAAGTCGTATCTGGGGTTGCTGGTTTTCCGGAAACACGTCAACGATACGATCTATAGTTTGAGCTGCAGAGTTAGTATGAAGGGTAGCAAATACTAAGTGGCCCGTCTCGGCAACCGTAATGGCCGCAGCAATGGTCTCAAAATCTCGCATCTCGCCAACGAGCACAACATCCGGATCTTCCCTGAGCACAGAGCGAAGGGCCACGTTCCATGAGTAGGTATCTCCGTGCATCTCACGCTGGGATATGATTGAGAGTCCCTTGGGATAAATATACTCTATGGGATCCTCAATGGTCACGATATGAAGCGCTGTTGTTTCATTGATCGTGTTAATCATGGAGGCAAGTGTCGTCGACTTTCCGTGGCCAGTTGGACCAGTAACCAGAACCAGGCCTTGACGCAATTTTACAAACTCGTGACAAATGGATGGCAATCCAAGTCCATCAATGGTTTTTATGACAGCTGGAACTAGTCGAAAAGTAGCCGCCATTGTACCTTTTTGGTAGTACACGTTTGCACGGAATCGACCGGAGGCAGATGCAATAGAATAGTCGATCTCTCGGTTCGTTGCATAAAGCTCTTTTTGTTCGTCGTTAAGCGTTGACAGAATAAGTCTTTCCGTATCGGCAGATACGAGCGGCTGGATACTCGCGATCGGACTAAGCTTACCATGAACCCGAAGCATAGGCGGAAAACCAACCAGCAAATGAAGGTCAGATGCCTCAAGTCGAGATGCCTCAGAAAATAATTGTTGAATATCCATATTGTTAATCCTGAGCTACTCGTAGTACTTCTTCAAGAGTCGTGATGCCTTCTAAGGCCTTTAGGTAACCATCCTGTTTCATGGTAATCATGTTTTCGACAACTGCTTGCCTTTCTATGTCACTCATTGGTGCGCGGGACAACACAAGCTTGGCTATGGCATCCGACACTGGAAATAATTCAAATACGCCAATTCGTCCCAAATACATGCTCCCTCCGCAGGTCTGGCAGGGGAGGTTGTTGACAGACCCATGACCTCGATATAACCGAAGGGGTTCCTCCGGTAAAAATGGACCCAACACACTTTTTATATCTTCTCTGACAGACTCCTCTGGTTCGTATTCTTCTTTACACGCGGGACAGATTCTCCTAACAATTCGCTGAGCCATGACGGCATTCAGTGCTGATGCTACCAAAAAAGGCTCCGCACCGAGATCGAGGAGTCTTGGCACTGCTCCGGCGGCATTGTTTGTATGCAAGGTAGAAAATACCAAATGTCCGGTAAGCGCAGCCTGAATAGCTAGGTCCGTGGTTTCATTATCGCGGATCTCACCAACCAAAATTACGTTAGGGTCCTGACGTAAAAAAGCGCGCAGACCATTGGCGAATGTTAATCCTGCCTGAGGATTGACCTGTACTTGATTGATACCGGCGATCTCATACTCAATTGGGTCCTCTAATGTCACGATGTTGACGCGCGTATTATTGAGCCGAGAAAGAACCGCATAAAGGGTCGTGGTTTTCCCAGACCCGGTTGGTCCGGTAACAAGAATGATGCCATGAGGTCGCAGAATGCTTGCTTCTAAGTTTTTAACCGCAAGTCCTCGAAGCCCTAATTCTGGCAACGGTGGTACGCCGCCGGATTTTTTAAGAAGCCGCATAACAATCTTTTCCCCATGTGAAGTGGGAAGAGTCGAAACACGAAGATCCACCTCGGTATCACCCATTTTAAAATTAAATCTTCCATCCTGAGGTATCCGCTTCTCGTCGATTTTCATATCTGAAAGGATTTTTGTACGTGAAATAACCGCCTCGTGCAGTGAATGCGGAAGCGACAAACGTTCTTGCAATATTCCGTCTATACGGTACCGTACTCGCGTGTCACCATCCATCGGCTCGATGTGTATATCAGAAGCCCGTAACCTGATCGCCTGCTCAAGGAGTGCGGAAACGATTTGGGCAATGGGAGCTTCTCGAATAACTTCGCCTAGCTTTCCTGCTTCATAGGTTTTTATAGCAGACGGAGTTGTTTCTTGAAGCGCTGCCTTAACATCTTCTCCTAAATTCTGTGTATAGAGATCCTCAATCTTTGCCATGATATCATCGCCCATAGCCATATACGGAACAACGTGTAAGCCAGATTTTTTCTCTAGAAACTCAATCACCTGATAATCCAATGGATCTGACATGGCAACAGAGAGTTCTTTTGTTTTTTCGTCCATCTTAAAAGGGACTAGACCATACCGTCTCGCAACTGGCTCGGGGACAATGTTGACGAAATTCGGAGTAACTGCTAAAGACGAAAGCTTAACAAAGGGAATATTGAGCAATGTTGCTCGTACTTTTACGAGATCCTCTTCTTTTGCGAACCGTTTTCTGAGTAGCAATTTTTCAATCGGCTCACCAGTGCTAAGCACTTCTGTCGCAATTGCTGCTGCATCCGTTCTGCTGATGCGACCGGAGGACACAAATGCATCAAGGAAATCTTGGGCAGTTGCCGTCATACAAGCATTATCATCCACGCCTCGGGTATAATGCAAGTACGATGTATAGTTTTCTTATCACTGGTGGAACTATTGAAAAAAGAAACGAGTGGATAGTTGGTAAGCTTAAAGACTGGGGCGTAGGAAAATTCGACGTTACCCAGGTTGCCCCCGAGGAAACCAGCATAGGTATTGACGTTGTCCGGGAGCTCCGGAAAACGCTACTCCTTAAACCGATCGGTTCTCCATTTTCCGTCGGAATTATTCGTCAAGCAGAATCGTTAACCATCGAGGCCCAAAATGCGTTGCTAAAAACACTTGAAGAGCCTCCCCCGCGGGCAAGGGTCGTTCTTGAATCCCAAACCGCCGATGTATTCTTGCCCACAATTATTTCCCGCTGTCATCTGGTCCGTGTCGAACCCAGTGAAGAATTATCGAAAGAGAAATTGTTGCAATGTTTTAAAACAATAGAACAAATCCTTGTCTCTCCCGTTGGACAACGCATGAAGCTTTTGGATGAGGTCGCCACAAACCGCGATGAGGCCGCCGCATGGGTCGACCTTGCCCTAACCGCAACACGCGCCGGCCTACTAGCAAAACCTGGCTCTTCTCCTAAGCTACTAAGCTGCGAAGCTACTAAGTTTCTTCGTTCCCTTCTTCTTGCTCGTCAGGAGCTAACCGCCAACGTCAACTATAAGCTCGTTCTAGACAACATTTTCCTTCCAAAATCTCTGGACAAGGGCATGACAATAGGGTAAAATATTAGGGTGGCAACCAAAAAAACTTCAAACAAAAGTACTTACACCGGTAAAGAGATTGTCGTCTTGGAGGGACTGGATCCCGTCAGAAAGCGCCCGGCCATGTATGTCGGGACCACCTCTTTGGCCGGGGTGCATCACTGCCTCAACGAGATTATTGACAACAGCATTGACGAAGCACTCGCTGGCTTTGCCAAAAACGCCTGGGTCACAATCCACAAAGACGACTCCATCACTGTCGTCGATGACGGACGAGGCATTCCGGTTGACAAAGTACCCAAGTACAACGTCTCCGCCCTTGAGCTGGTCATGACCAAGCTCCACGCCGGAGGCAAGTTTGAAGGAAAAGCTTACAAAGTGTCTGGTGGGCTTCACGGCGTAGGAGCCTCCGTTGTCAACGCACTCTGCGAGTGGATGAAGGTAGAAGTCAAGCGCGAGGGAAAAATCTGGACGCAGGAGTACAAGCGCGGAAAGCCAACTACCCAGGTCAAGCTTACCGGTAAATCCACTAGTAGCGGCACCACGGTTAAATTTTTTCCTGATAGAGAAATTTTCAAAGAGGGGATCGCCCTGTCATTTGAAACCGTCAAAAAACAGGTTAGGGATCGAGCCTACCTCATTGCCGGCCTTGCGTTTCACCTCACCGACGAGCGAAGCGGAGAATCCGAAAACTTTTATTTTGAAGGCGGCATCACGTCGCTGGTTAAATCACTCAACCGCAATAAGACCACATTGCATGAACCGATTACCATCAAAAAATCAAGTGGGGACGTAGAGGCAGAAATTTGCATTCAGTACAATGACACAATCTCCCAGACTGTTGAATCTTTTGTCAACGTAATCCCAACTCCGGAAGGCGGCACGCACTTAACCGGTTTTCGCATGGCCCTCACCCGCGCAATAAACGACTACGCCAAAAAGCTCGTCGGCAACGGCAAAAACGGCAACAGCGACAGCATCATCGGAGACGATACGCTAGAAGGCTTGACCGCCGTCGTATACGTTAAAATGCCTTCGACGGTACTTCAGTTTGAAGGCCAAACCAAAGGAAAATTAGGCAACGCCGAAGTCCAGCCCTTTGTCCAAACGGCAGTCAAAGAGGGTCTCGATACCTATTTTGAAGAAAATCCCTCTGATGCCCGACGCATTCTAGAAAAAATCTTTCTGGCTGCCAAAGCCAGACTCGCTGCCAAAGCTGCCAAGGACGCCATAATAAGGAAGGGCGCCCTCGAAGGCGCAACGCTGCCTGGCAAGCTAGCCGACTGCCAGGAAAAAGACCCGTCTATCTCTGAACTATTTCTGGTGGAAGGTGATTCCGCCGGTGGTAGCGCGAAAATGGGTAGAGATAGAAAATATCAGGCGATCCTGCCGCTCCGAGGTAAAATCCTCAACACCGAGCGCGCCCGCCTGGACAAAATTATCGAGTTTGAAGAACTCAAAGCCCTCGTCATTGCTCTCGGCATGGGGATTGCCGACAGCCTCAACACCGCCAAGCTTCGCTATCACCGGATCGTAATTATGACGGACGCCGACGTCGACGGCGAACACATTATGACGCTTTTGTTAACATTTTTCTACCGGCATCTTCCGTACGTCGTCCAAAACGGCCACCTCTACGTCGCCCAGCCGCCGCTATATAAAATAACCATCGGGAAAAGCGTCTACTACGCATACTCCGATGAAGAGAAGGATCGTGTACTTCTATCCCATAAAACTGAAATTAAGGGGCAACCAAATATACAAAGGTACAAAGGCCTGGGAGAAATGAACCCGGAACAATTATGGGAAACTACGATGAACCCGACTAACCGCGTTATGCGACGGGTAGACATCGCCGATGCAGCAGCAGCAGACGCAGCATTTAGTATGCTCATGGGCGACGAAGTCCCGCCCCGCAAACGCTTTATTCAAACACATGCGAAGCTCGCCACCTTAGATGTATAATTATTTGGCGAGCGAAGTCCGCCCAAAATCGCTCCACGAGCCGCGCTACGAATAGTAGGTAAGGCGAGTGGTAAGATTGGGAGGACAAAATTGGCTACCTTAGATGTATGAAGAGCCGATTCACAACTCCAATAACGTTTTTAACGAAACCAAGGAAGATGGCTCTGTTTATGGTTTTACTTGGTTTACTACTGATGCAACCATTTCCCTATCGAGACCAAACACTATCTGGTAATTTATTAGGGTTTGCAGGTTTAATTCTCACGATTGTTGGAGTATTGACAATTATGATTTCCGTACTAGTCAAGGGAGCATAATCCATCTAGACGTTTAGCACTTATAAACGTTATAATTGTTGTTATGAACTTATACTTACAACTTTCTCTTCTCGGTGGGGTAGCTGCCGTCGTCTACGGACTATATCTTGCTTACAAAATCATCCATCTCCCCAAGGGCACCCCTGACATGAACAAAATCTCCGACGCCATAGCAGAAGGCGCGCAGGCGTTTCTCAAGAGGCAGTACATGACGATCGGCGTGTTAGCAATCCTCATCGCCGCTGGACTATATTTTGGACTCGGACAAATGTCAGCGATCGGCTTTCTCGTGGGGGCAGTCTGTTCTGCTGTTGCCGGCTTTATCGGCATGAATGTCGCGGTTCGGGCAAACATCCGGACTGCTCAGGCGGCTAAATCCGGACTCAAAGAAGCCCTTTCCGCTGCATTTTCCGGCGGAGCAGTCACGGGGCTCATGGTTGCCGGCCTGGCGCTTCTTGCCGTAACCGGCACTTACTTTTTTGTCAGCCAGGCAGGAGTGCTCGACATCAAGCCGCTCATCGCCCTCGGTTTCGGTGGTTCGCTTATCTCAGTTTTTGCCAGGCTCGGCGGCGGCATCTACACCAAAGGAGCGGACGTGGGAACGGATATGGTGGGCAAAATTGAAAAAGGAATTCCAGAGGATGACCCCAGAAACCCCGGAGTGATCGCGGACTTGGTGGGCGATAACGTCGGCGATGACGCAGGCATGGCTGCGGATCTATTTGAAACCTATATCGTAACGGCCGTAGCCACAATTTTACTGGGACAACTTACACTTCCCGACTCAAGTAATGCTCTTATCTATCCGTTGGTTTTGGGTGCAGCTGGCGTTGTAGCAAGCATCGTCGGAACGTTTTTTGTGCGCTTGGGAAAAGGCAAGGGCATTATGGCAGCGCTTTACAAAGGTTTGATTGCCGCCTCGATTGTTTCGGCAGGCCTTTTTTACGTAGTTACTAAAGCGCTCATCGCTGACGCACCTGATCTGACAACGCTCAATGTTTACCTATCAACGTTGGTCGGCCTTGCCGTAACAATCGGTATGGTAGTGATCACCGAATACTATACGTCCAAAAAATATGAATCTGTGCAGACGATTGCCCAGGCGGCCAATACCGGCCACGGCACCAATATCATCGCGGGACTGGCTGTTTCGATGAAGTCGACGTTTGCGCCGGTACTCCTCATTGTTGCGGCCACCTTTATCGCGTATCTTTTGGCTGGCCTCTACGGCATTGCTGTTGCCACCATGGCAATGCTGGCCCTGGCTGGAATTGTGATAGCCATAGACGCCTTCGGCCCCATCACCGATAACGCCGGAGGAATTGCAGAGATGACCAACCAGCCCCAAAAAGTCCGCGACGTCACAGATAGCCTTGATGCCGTGGGCAATACCACCAAGGCAGTCACTAAAGGATACGCCATCGCCTCAGCCGGTTTGGCAGCTCTCGTCCTATTCGCTAGCTATACACAAGAACTAGGTACAAGCGGCGCATTTGTGAGTTTTAATCTCGATGACCCGTATGTCATCATGGGTCTTCTCATTGGTGCAGCAATGCCTTACATGTTCGGGGCTATGGCAATGGAAGCAGTCGGCCGCGCCGCACAAGCAGTGGTGATCGAGGTCCGTCGCCAGTTTAAGACAATTAAAGGAATTATGACCGGAAAAGCCACGCCGGAATATGGAAAAGCCGTAGATATAGTCACCCGCGCCGCGCTGCGCGAAATGATGGCACCCGCTCTGACTCCTGTCGTTGGCCCAATAGCTGTCGGATTTGCCCTGGGCCCGGCAGCCCTCGGCGGATTTTTAGTCGGCACCATCGTCACCGGGCTCTTCGTGGCAATTTCCATGACCACCGGAGGAGCCGCGTGGGACAACGCTAAAAAGTATATTGAAGAGGGGCACTTTGGAGGGAAAGGATCGACGGCGCACGCCTGCGCCGTCACCGGCGACACGGTAGGAGACCCGTACAAAGACACCGCCGGCCCAGCCATTAACCCCATGATTAAAGTCGCCAACATCGTCGCCCTCCTCATCGCAGGCTTCTTGCGATAAAGCAATCGGAATGAACATCGGAAAAATTCAACCATCCGAGATTGTTGCCGAGATGCAAAAGTCGTACCTCGACTATGCAATGAGCGTCATCGTGGCGCGGGCTCTGCCTGACGTCAAAGACGGACTCAAGCCGGTACACCGGAGGATCCTATTTGCCATGCATCAGATGGGCCTTGCGCACACGAGCAAATACACCAAAAGCGCCAAGGTGGTCGGAGAAGTTTTGGGGAAATATCACCCCCACGGAGACGCGCCCGTCTACGAAGCGCTCGTCCGGCTGGCTCAAAACTTTTCCATGCGCTACCCCCTTATCGACGGCCAGGGAAATTTTGGCTCTATCGACGGCGACCCGCCAGCTGCCATGCGCTATACCGAGACGAGGCTCTCGGCAATTGCCGCTGAGATGATGCTTGATATTGAAAAAGAAACAGTCAACTTCATCCCCAATTTTGATGCAACACTCGACGAGCCTACATACCTTCCTGCCAAACTTCCCAATTTGCTTCTCATGGGAAGCGAAGGAATTGCCGTCGGCATGGCAACAAAGATCCCGCCGCATAACCTTGGCGAAGTCGTCGACGCGTTGGTGTTTCTGATCGGAAAAACAAAAATTACTGACAGCAATTTTTCTTTCGACGTTTCTCTTGACGAACTTATGGATTACGTTCAGGGCCCGGATTTCCCGACGGCAGGCGCCATCTACGACATTTCCGAAATTAAAAACGCCTACGGGACAGGCCGGGGAAAGATCATCATGCGCGGCAAAGCCGAAATTGAGGATATAGGCCAAGGAAAATCAGCAATCATCGTGAGCGAACTGCCTTATCAAGTCAACAAAGCGTTGCTTGTGGCAAAGATCGCAGATCTTGTGAAAGATAAAAAACTCGACGGCATCAGTGATCTGCGCGACGAGTCTGATCGTAAGGGGATTAGAGTTTACGTCGAACTTAAGCGCGATGCCAGGCCTAAACAGGTCCTCAATAATCTATTTCAGCATACGGCACTCCAGACGAGTTTCCCCGTCAATATGGTCGCCCTCGTCGACGGCACCCCGCAGACTCTTTCGCTAAAACAAATTCTGGAAGAGTACATCAAGCACCGCCACGCCGTGATCCGCAGACGTAGTGAGTTTGAACTGAAAGAGGCCCGGGCCCGCGAGCATATTTTGGAAGGGTTAAAGATCGCCGTCGACCACATCGATGAAGTTATCTCGTTGATCAAAAAAAGCGCCAACGCAGACGAGGCCAAAACAAAACTGATGGCGCGATTTAAACTAAGCGACCTCCAAGCCACCGCCATCTTGGACATGCAACTAAGGAGGCTCGCTGCCCTCGAGCGGCAAAAAATCGAAGACGAACTCGCAATGATCCGCGAAACAATCGCCTACCTCACAGATCTTCTGGCTCACCCGGAAAAAATATTAAAAGTCGTCCGCGACGAGCTGGTCAAACTCAAAGAGCGCTACGGAGATAGCCGCCGAACGCGAGTATTCAAGTCAAAAGTGGGAGAGTTTTCCGAGGAACAGCTCATCGCCAATGAAGACGTCATCGTCACGATGAGCGAGACTGGTTATATCAAGCGAATGGCACGCGCCACGTTTAAAACCCAGGAACGCGGAGGCAAAGGCGTCATCGGCATGACAGCTAAAGAAGAAGATGCCATCGACCGGATTATCTCAGCCCAAACGCATGACAATATGCTCTTCTTTACGGATAAAGGAAAGGTCTACCAGGTCCGCGCGTGGGATATCCCCGAAGGCAGCCGCCAGAGTAAAGGACAAGCTGTCGTCAACCTCATCAATATCGAGTCAGGAGAAAAAGTGACCTCGGTTCTCTCATACTCGCTAAAGCGCAGCGAGCAAAAGGAGCAGGGTGTTTCTTTCATCATTATGGCCACAAAAAAAGGGACCGTTAAAAAGACCAAGCTTTCCGAATATGAAAATATACGAAGGAGCGGTTTAGTGGCAATTAAACTCGAGGCAGACGACGAGCTCACCTGGGCAAACCTGACAAGCGGAAACGACAACATACTTCTCGTTTCTCACGACGGAAAATCAATTAAATTTTCTGAAAGTGAAGTCCGCCCTACTGCCCGTGACACGATGGGAGTGCGCGGGATTTTGCTTGGCAAAGACGATCATCTGGTGGGCATGGAAGTAATAAATAGCGAAACCAAAAAAGCAGATTTTCTCACTATCATGGAGAAGGGGATAGGGAAAAAAACCGCGGTTTCCGATTTCCCAAAACAGCACCGCGGCGGCCAGGGCGTCAAGGTGGCGGTAGTCAAAGATAAAACCGGTAAAATCGTCGTCTCGCAGCTCGTGCCTGCTGACTGTGAAAGCGTTATTTTAACCTCCACCAAAGGCCAGATCGTCAAACTCCCCATTAGTAGCGTCCCCCGCCTCGGCCGCGCCACCAGCGGCGTGATCCTCATGCGCTTCACCAATAAATCCGACACCATCGCCGCAGCGACCTGCCTAACAAAGTAAATCTTAGCATGCCCACTATCCCTGAATCCATAACTCCCGATCAGCAAGCGGAAAGAGATAAACTATTCCAAGAAGGGGGGGAAAATTATGTAAGGCAATACTTTGGACATATCCAAAAACTATTGGCAGCCGTTGATAAAAGCATAGAAGAAAATCTTCTGCCAAATAGTCCCGATGATATCGGTTTTTTGGGAGCGTTAAAAAGTAGAATTTTTCAAAGAATGCAAAAACTAGGTATTATCCCGGACCCACCCAATATCGCAGGATACCAAGAAATAGAAAAAAAAGACCCCCAAGATTGGCGGGAATAGATTATCAGTCCAATCATTTTCACCATGATTACCGCTTGGCCTAGCAGTAACAAGCGGCCGCGGTTAACTTCAAGGTTTAAAACGATCTGTCATTTTCTTCTTCTCTGTCATTTGCTAGAATACGAATGTATGCAAAATCCAATTTCGCCCAGCGTGCGTAGCGCCATACAGACCATCCTCGCCGGCTATCCGCAGGTAGTTGCGGTTTATCTCTACGGCTCGCACGGCCGGGGAACAGCCAACACACTCAGCGATATTGACATTGCCGTCATGCTCGCCAAGCCCTCCGATGCAACCGGAGACTTTCACCTTGACATCATCGGTGAAATGATGCGTATTTTCCATACCGACCAAGTGGACGTCCAACTGTTGACCATCGATACACCACCGGCTTTGGCATTTCGCATGATCCAAGGGAAAGTTCTCTACTGTAGGTCGTTAAAGACAAAAGCGCTAATCGAAGCCCAGGTTCTCTCTCGCTATCAAGACTTTCAACCGTTTCTCACTTCCCAATTCTCTGCCATGGAGCAACGTATCAAGGAGGGGCACTATGCCAGTGGACACTGAGGGAATTAAACTGAAACTCCAACTATTGGAAGAGTACATTACTGATGTCAAAAAACTTCGGGGCAAACCGGAAGCTGCGTTTGTACCGCGTTCTGATACGGAGATCTTAGCCGAACGCCACATCGAGAAAGCCTGCCAGACAGTATTGGACATCGCCAACCACATCATTGCTGAAGAAGGCTTAGGAGCACCAACGATGTACCGCGAACTGGGTCCTATCTTAGCCCAACATCGCATCGTCACCCGCAACGTGGCAAAGAAAATGGAGGAGATTGCCAAATTCCGCAACCGTCTAGTGCATCAATATGCCACACTCGATCCGAAGACGATTTTCCGTATCGTACATCACGATATCGATGACCTAGTTATTTTTGCACAACAAATAGCAGTGTATTTGGAAAAGAAAAAATCATGATGTCATTTCGACGGAGTACCAGCGGCGTCATCCTCATGCGCTTCACCAACAAAAGTGATACAATAGAAGCTACAACCTGCTTAACAAAGTAATTATGCCTCAAGCATTAGAATTCCGGTGTTATAAGATAATAAGTGATACGCAAATATTATGTGATCCTGACGAAGCAGTTTTTTTATATGCTGGTGGTTCAATTTACAGGCCCCGTTGGGAGCGAAGAGCGACCTCAGATCAATTCAGAAATATACCAAACTCCAAAGGGGGTTTTATGAATGCTGGAGTAACGGAAATCAAAGGCGTAAAAACACGCTATGGTGACGATAGGAGATTTATCATTTCTGGAAGCAGACGTGTTATAGATAAATTAGTCTCAAGGCTCCAAGAAAGATATGATGAAGAGACAGATGAATAAGTATTCCGGGCCAAAACTGCTTCAAATATTTCAGCACCGGATCAAGAGGGAAATCCGTGGAACCTAGTAGTAGCAAGCGGCCGCTTTTCACTACTAGGTCTGAAATTAATCGACAATCATTTTAAATGATGGTATTATAATGGCTAGATGAAGCTGACTGCTGGAATGAAGGCGCCGGAGTTTTCGGGACAGGATCAAGACGGATATGATTTGACTTAGGCGTGGGGCCTCGGTATAGTAAGCTCATATGACACAAACCCTACTTCAAAATCTGCAAAAGAAATACAAAGATGGTGGGTATGCGCTCGTGTCTCCAGACACCGGCCGGGTGGCACTATTTGCTGATACAATAAAAAAGCTTTACCAAGCCATCGAGATAAAACAAATCCAGGACGCAGACAAAGTGGTGATGTACATCCCACCGCCAAAAGTCACGCATGCCTTTTCGCTTTCCTTATCAGTACGGCTTCGTTGACGACCGCAAGATTCCGTACCCGATCGTTCCCGTGCAATTTCACACCATCCGTGGACTTCGTGCCTACTCATTCATCATGGATACCGGAGCGGACACGCTCACATTGCCAAACTATATGATGACGTTGTTGGGGATAAAACGCCCCTCGCTTAGAAGAAGCTTGATGCAAGGTATCGGTGCCAACCTCGTTTCGATTTGGGAGGGGACAATTCCCATAACCTTCTGCCAAAAAACCTTTTTGGTGCACTGTTCATTTACCGAGCACGACACAACTCCTTTTTTGCTCGGCAAGGAAGGCATTTTCAAACGATTCTCCGTAACATTCGACAACGACCAAAAAATGACAATTTTTCAAGAAAGGAAAAGCGAATGAAGTGTACACAAGGGATGGCGACACCAAATTTTTCTGCACCGGATCAGGATGGGAAAATTCATAGGCTCGCTGATTACAAAGGGAAATGGGTGCTTCTCTATTTTTACCCCAAAGATTTTACATCCGGCTGCACGGTGGAGGCTTGCAATATCTTCTAATATCTTCTAATATCTTCTAATATCTTACAAGATGAAATTTCCTCCAAGATTCCGAGAAACAGAAACGATTAAACGGCTCGTCCACGAGCTCGATATCCTGAAAGAAGCGTTTAAACTATTGCCGATTGCGCCACAAACGATTGCTTATCTTGCCCGAAAATCGATCCTCAAAAGCGCACTGTTTTCTGCCCGTATCGAGGGAAATCCGCTTACAGAAGGAGAACTTTCATCATCTGACTTGTTAAGTCCAAACGATCAAAGCAAGCGTGAGGTGTCCAACATCGCCCACGCCATAACCGCGGTAGTAGAGACCAAGCAAACCGATCTTACGCTTCCGTTTCTCCTCCGTTTGCACAAGATGACCCTTTCGCTTCTTGCAGTGGACGCTGGACGTTTACGCACTGACGAGGGAGCAATATTCAACCAAGCCGGTGTGGCCGTCTACCTCACCCCCGCGCCATGGAACATCAAGAAATTGCTTGTTCCTTTGCTTCACTACTGTAATACTAGTCGTCATCACGCGGTGGTGGCTGCGGCGGTTGCCCATATCTGGTTTGAGAAAATTCACCCCTTCCGTGACGGCAACGGAAGAGTAGGACGACTGATCTCGCTTTTTCTTCTCAATAAAGGGGGATACGGCTTTACCGGCGTTGTGCCGTTTGAAGAGTATTTGGATTCCCATCGACAAGACTACTACGACGCGCTAGCGCCGGATCGAACCGATGTTACCGGCTTCGTCGAATTTTTTTTAACGGCACTTCTTACGCAAACCAAAACGTCTTTTGAGGAGATCAAACAGGCTGACTCGACCAAAACATCCAATTTGCTACCACGCCGCGAGGAGATTCTGAATGTTGTCCGCGATCACCAGGTGGTGTCCTTTGATTTTCTCGCCCGCCGCTTCCGTGCCGTGCGAAACAGTACGCTGCATTACGATATCCAACAGCTGATCAAAGCAGGTCTGATCCATAAACTAGGAACGACGCGCGGGGTCCTTTACTCGCCGGCAAAAACCACGCTACAATGAAGGCATGAGTAAACGAAGGGCTGCGGCTGTAAATTACATCCGGACTTTTGTATTCGGTGTCGAAGACAGCCTCGTCTCAACCGTTGGCCTCCTCTCCGGGGTAACTGTCGGCGGTGTCGAGAAGCCGCAGATTATTATCACCGGCGTCGTCCTTCTCCTGGTTGAAGCCTTTTCCATGGCAGTTGGGAGCCTCATCTCAGAGCAGTCAGCAGAAGAGTATGTCAAACACCGCGAAGTGCCGATCACCAACGACCTCCTCGACAGTGCCATTATGTTTTTCTCCTATCTCTTCTTTGGCCTTATACCGCTTTCTCCTTATTTGTTCCTTGCCCCACAGCAGGCACTCCCGCTTTCTATCGGCAGTACTCTAGCTGCACTCTTCCTATTGGGTGTCGTTGGTGCAATCGTCTTCAAAATTAATATCCTGCGAAACGGACTTCGCACGCTCCTCCTCGGCGGCAGCGCAATCGCAATCGGCATCCTCGCCGCCACCTGGCTTCAGGCTAAGGGGTACTAAGCATAATTGTTTTTCATCGCCTGATTACATACAATCGAATACATGCACCAGAGCATCATGGCTATTCTAGGAGGAGTGGCGGGGATGATTGGTTATGGTTCAGCCGATTTCTTCGCAAAAAAGACCATCGATCGCATAGGAATTCTCAAGAGCGTATTTTACTCTCAACTTATCAGCGTTATTTTCCTTTTGCTCTTTTTATTTCAAGACCCATCAATGCCAGTATTGAACATCCAAGTAATTATTACCCTAGTATTATTTGGTTTTTTCTGGGCAGCCGGTTACCTCGCTCTTTATCGGGCGTTTGAAGTTGGAAAAATAAGTGTCGTTAGTCCAATCACTTCAGCGTTTGCGGCACTTGCTGCAATTAATTCCTTTCTTTTTTTCCGTGAACCTTTTTCTTTTTTAAAATTGATAGCCATTGTTTTAATTACAATAGGAGTGGTACTTACGGCAATAGACTTAAAAGAGTTGAAAAAGGGACTCAAGTTGAACGATTTAGTAAAAGGAGTTCCTGAAGCATTTTTTGTTCTTCTAATATTTGGCTTCTTTTGGCCCCTCTGGGATCAATTTACTAGTCGCGGAGGGTGGGTTATCTTGACAATAATAATGCGTATGGTAGCCGTAACCACCTTTTTCCTGTATGCTCTACTACTTAGGAAAGAAAGCCTCTCTCTCTCTCTCTCTCTCGTCTTCATCTGGTTACCTCACGGGATTGCTCGCAATTTCTTTTTTTGAAGCACTTGCAATAGGAGGCGTAACATGGGCATTCAATGCAACGATCAACTCTGCAAGTATCATTGCCGCGACAACAAGCACCTATCCTATCGTAACATTACTTCTCGCTTTTATTTTTTTCAAAGAACGGCTTGCTCGAAATCAGTATGGTGGCATAATGTTCATTCTCCTGGGTTTAATAGTCAGTCCATTCGTATAATCCAATGATGAAAATTGATGGAAAAACGATTAGCAATGTAAAGCCGAAGGTTTCTCCTCTTGGAAAACGACTGCGACAAGCACTAAAAGAAGTTAATTCGGGGAAAACCATTGGTCCTTTTTCAAAATTGTTGCATGGAATGCGAGTTCTCAAACGAAAAAAATGAAAATCGATGGGAAAGCGATTGCGGAAAAGATGCTCGTCGACCTGGCTGAGCAGGTGACAAAGCTCAAAGAGCACGGGGTCGCGCCGACGCTGGCGGTGACTTTGGTGGGGGAAAACCCCGCATCGCTGTCGTACATTAAGCAAAAGCAGAAAGCTGCCGAAAAAATCGGAGCCACCCTTGAACTCAAACAATTTCCGGAGACAGCCGATGCTCACATCATCAATGAAACAATTGAACAATGTAACAATGATTCTTCAATCCACGGCATCATTGTCCAGCGACCATTACCAGAGACACTCCACTCAATATATCAATATATTAATATATTGAAAGACGTTGATGGATTTGTGCCGAATTCGCCGTTTGTCGTCCCGGTGGCAACAGCAGTTTTTGAGATACTCAAAAACTGCAAATCCCAAATCCCAAATCCCAATGACCAAAAAATATCTTTTAGTGAATGGATGAGAACAAAATCCGTTGTCGTCGTCGGCAGGGGAGAGACTGCGGGGGGTCCAATAACAGATGCACTCACTAAACGAGGATGTCAGGTTTCCGTCGTTCACTCGCAAACAAAAAATCCGGATGACATAATCAAAACCGGTGATGTCGTCATCAGCTGTGTCGGGAAACCAAATATTGTGCGACGCGATAACATAAAAAAAGATGCCTTTCTTGTCAGCGTGGGCATCTGGCGAGATGCTGAGGGGAAATTGCACGGCGACTATGATGAAGAGGCGGTCGCAGATGTAGCCAGTTTTTACACGCCAACCCCAGGCGGTGTCGGTCCAGTCAACGTCGCCTGCCTAATGAAAAATCTTGTCGTGGCAAGCCAAAAAACTTCTTGACGCGGCATACGAGTCACATGTTATACTCATAGTATGAAAGCGATTAATGCTTCAAAAAATCCCTCCGTACGAATGATCGAACGAATAGATAAAACAATTGAGTTAGTAAAGCAACTAAAACAACTTATACAGGAATGGAAACTTGAAAAAGAATTCGCAAAGAAGATGACTTACCCCACACAACAACCTTCAACAGTATGAGTGACCTATCAGATGATATTCTTCAGAAACTTGATAAAGTTATGGGTGAGCTTCAAAACATGCAAGAAGAATTTACATTACAGATGGGTAAATATGAAAAAATTGGAGAGCTGGAGGAGCGCGTCGAACTTCTTGAGGAAAAAATAAACAAACTTGAACAACCCACTTCATGAAGCAAACCGCCATCCTCATCACGTTTTTCTTTCTTGCCCTTTTTGCCTATACCAAAATTGCTGGCCCCATTCCGTTTGCTGTCACGAGCGTTTTGTGAAGTCCAGAATTTTACCTCTCCGTGTAGATACTATAGGACTTGTTACGCATTGCCACTACTAGTAGAATGGATCAATGGGACGGTCACATGTCACCCCTCTATTACAGCCAGATGACACCACCTGCGGACCAGCAGCTCTCAAAATGGCGTTGGCAATTTTGGGAAAAAGAAAATCGCTTGCATCGCTCATTGATTTGTGCAAAACCACGCGAAACGGTACCAGCACGCGGCATCTAGTTGACGCCATCAACAAACTCGGTTTTGCCGTCCTCGTCATCGAATATGCCACACTCAATCACTTGCAAAGCGCACTTCGCTATCCACGCACCAAGCCGCGCGCAGTGTTGGTATCATACCTATACGATCTTGACGAGTGGGATAAGCCGCATCCAGACTCTGGTCATTGGGCCGCAGTATCGTCGTATTCAGGCAGAAATAGCCGCATAGTACTTTTGGATTCAGCAAGCGGTAGAAAAAAGTCCTACCGGTGGATGGAATTTCGCTATCGATGGATGGACTTTGATCTCAAACGAAAAAAACTCCATAAACGTGGACGCAGATTTCGACTCGTGAAGAGATGGCAAAATCAACTACTGATGGTCATTGCCAAAAACCCAGAAAATTTGCCGAAGTTCCACATCACGACAGCCAGAGTATTTCTGCCAAACTAAGGAGATTTTTGGTTTCGAAATTTCTCGGCGTATCGGCTAGATACGGAATCATAGAAAGTATACACTACCGGCGTCTGCTACGTCGCAGGCATGAAGTGACAATCTCCCAAAGAAAATCAGCAAACGTCATGCCAGCGGCGTGGAATGAAACACTCATACCGTAGTCTTCATTATCTTCTAGCCCCGGGTTGGGATTGGCCTCAAGAAGAAAAACGTCATCGCCGCGCGTTCGAATGTCGAGCCTGCTATAATCGGCAAAACCCAGCACGGTAAACGCTTTATTGCTTATCTTCGCTAAAGCTTGCTCAAGTTCCGGTGACAACCTGGCCAACTCAACACTCGAGGTTTCGTACTCAGGATGATCTTCTATCCAGCGACTGGCATAGGTGAGAAATGCGCGCGTTCTTTTTTCCTCAAAGATAATCTCCGCCGGCGGCAATACTACCTGGCCACCTCGCCGTTCCAGAACAGTCGTCTGAAACTCGCGGCCGATGATAAATTCCTCAGCAAACACCGGTTGGTTATGCTGGACGAGTTGCGCTGTCACAATCGGCAATAATTCGTAGGAACTTTCTGCAATCGACTCGTAGGTTAACCCGATGCTACAATGCTCATAGATTGGTTTAACAATGACCGGAAACCTAAGAGCAGGATCAATGGGCTCTGTACCGCCTTCAAACAATTGCCATCTCGGTGTCAACAATCCGGCATCGCGGAGCATTTTTTTCATATGCACTTTATTGGCAACTAGCGCAAATGTCGCTGCCGACGACCCGGTCATGGGGATGGCAAGTTTTTCCAATGCACCAAAGGCCTTAATTGCCAACGCCGTATCCAACCCCGACCACTCAATCAGATTAAAGAGGCAGTCGGCACGAATTGTAGCAACGTCACTTATGGAATCTTCTGAAATTGGTACCAACGTGACATCGGCGCCCTTGGAGATGAGTTCCTTTTCGATGGCGAGGGCCGAAACTTTGGTATCTTCATCGGTTGCCACAAAAGGGCTCGCAATGGCCCGACGGGTTGGTAAAGAGTACACAATGGCAATTTTCATTTACGGTGGTATTTTTCGTGGATTTCTTTCAGTTGGGGATTGGTGATGTGGGTGTAAATTTGCGTGGTAGCAACATTTTTGTGGCCCAACATTTCCTGGATCGCTCGAAGATCGGCCCCGTGACTTAATAAGTCTGTCGCAAAACTATGACGCAGCCCGTGGGGAGTAATTTTTATCGGCAGCCGAGCGGCAAGCACATACTTCTCTACCATCCGCTGGATGCTTCGACTTGTTAGTCTCAGCATTTCTCCTGCTTTATCAGCAGGATCAGCACGTTTTCCACTATAGCGGATAAACAATGGTTTTGCAGCGTCTTCGCGCCTAGCTATGTATTGCTGGATCCAGCCGGCGGCAGCGTCGGACAAAAATACTACGCGGCTCCGGCGGCCTTTTCCGATGACACCAAATTCTTTGCGCTCTAAATTAATCTGATCACGGTTGAGCCCGACCAACTCTGATACGCGCAGGCCCGTTGAAAACAACACCTCAAGGATTGCCTTGTCGCGCATCCCTTCGATTTTGGAAATCTCCGGCATCCCCAGGAGCCGCTCGACGGCTTCCCGTTCCAAAAACTTGATGCTGTGGCCTTCTGCTTTACCAAGTTCGACCATCTCCGGCGAAAGCACACCGGGAATGCCGCGGCGAATAAGATATTTGAGCAACGATCGAAGTGCGATAAGGTGATAATTTTGTGTGACCCGCTTAAGCGGTAGGCCTTTTTCGTCCGCAAAGCGGGAAAGGAACAGGCGATACTGACGAACTGATTCGGCCGTAATTTGTGACAGGGGAGTGGATTTGGAGCCTAAGAAAGCCAAAAACCGCCTTAAATAGTGTTTATAATTGCGAATCGTCAGCTGGCTGACATTTCGCTCAATTTCAAGATATTCCAAAAATTCTTTGAGAAGCTGAGAAAGATTCATAGACTACCTAATTGTGCGACATTATCAAAAAAAGTCAAGTTTTTTTGTGGATTAAGGATCAATAACCAATACAGATGATTCATTTCTCAGCAATCAAGTACCTAGTCGGTCCCCTAAAATGAGCCTCATTTTTGAGCCTCTGTAGTGACCTAGAATGACTGATTCGTCATAAGATGATATGTATCAATGGGAGATAAGGAGTAAGAAAAGTAAAAAAGTATTTAAAGTCCGTTTTGCGACGACTTCCGAGACGCTGCAAAACGGACGCAGACTTTTGCGATGGTACTCATGTACGTCGCAAAAGTACTATTGTACGACATATTCAACTAACAACCTAACGGGCTTTTATACCCACCAAAGACCGCGGGGAGCAAAAGAGCCTTGATGCGCAAAAAACGGTGACAGATAGATCACTCTGAGCTGCGGACTGACGGTATAGAATATCGTCCATGCTCGACGTCGCATCAAAACCTCTTTCGGGTTTCCTATAGCAGTTTAGATTTAGAGCGTATTTATGGGCCAAATGCATTATTTCGAGGCTAAAGTGTTTAACCATAGCACTCTATAAGCAATGGTTTTGGTATTTATTTAGATTGTCTATATGCTCCATATGACTGTTTTTGAGGCTGATAATCTACTCTGTTCTTTGTCAATGCTAACGCTATTTAGCTTGTAACAACAATTCAAACGTGTGTTTGTCGTTCACATTGTGTACTCAGGGGGCGGGTTAAGGACTGTGAAAAAGAAACTCCAAAGTTGTGAAATAAATTATCTCTATGAACCAAAGTTACCCTATAGTTATTTATCAACAATATCAAACTATATCCTCTCTCTCCCCTATGCCTATCCGCGCCATCGCGACGTTATGATAGCTAGAAGAAACACTATAAAAAAAACCGATAAAAATTCAATCATTGTTTTTTTATAAAGTTTTTCAACAAGGTAATGCTGTGCTATGCCTGCAAAACTATAAAAAGTAGTAGTCAAAAGAAGTGCAGTTAAAACCGGTTTCATTGGCCAAAATCCTAAAGTAAATGCAAGTTCAAAGGTAATGATAAAGAATACTATGACAATCTCCCCTACTCTTTTTGTTACACGGTCACCAAGTTCATAAGCCCAAAGAGACTGAAACAATAATCCGCCATGGACTGCTGCAAGAAGAATTGTCGTACCAATAATCGGCCATCGAAACGAGAATATCGTAAGTATCAGGAGAAAATCCGTCACTAATGTAATGAGGAAACCAATAGAGTGTGCAGCTCGAAGCAGGCCAATACCCCGCTGCGCTGCCACGTTATAAATATTTTCCGTCAAAAGGAGCGCATACATACCAATACAGTAAACAAGTGCAACCGGAAGCCGTGTAGCCCAACGAACGGGAAGAAGAAAGTAAAAAAGCGAAACAGCGGCAGTAAAAAGCGTCGGAAGCATCAACAAAGTCACCCACTCAACCCCATGCAAGTCCTCCCGCAACACGAACGCAGAGGCACAAAAGGCTAGTAGTGATAGTACTCCGACCAACGGATATCGAAGGTCTATAGATACTAACTGAGTAAGTACCAGACCACTGGTAAGCACGAACGTAGCGCACACAAATTCTTGCCGCTTAGTTAGCGCAAGAGGCCGTTTCCTCCGTTTGAGTTGTTTTTGGAAAGCATCAATGATCGAATACCGCATTGCCTCAATTTTATATACTAGCATTGATATTGACTTTTCTCAATTATACACAGTACACTTTCGTCCATGACCATCGACCCACCGCTTTTAGATCAAGCCATAGATGAAGCGCTTGCTGGCCACTGGAAAGAAGCAATACAGATCAATCTTGCAATCCTCAAAGGTAAAAAGTCTGATATCGATACGCTTAACCGTCTCGCTTACGCTTACTTACAGTATGGCGATGTCACATCAGCCAAAAGAATATTTCGAAAAGTTCTTAAACTGGATCAATATAATGGCATAGCGATCAAAAACTCTAAACTACTTGAGCAAGTAAAACACAAATCAATAAAAAAATCCTTTCCCCCTGCATCCCCTAATGATTTTTTAGAAGATCCTGGCAAAACAAAAATCGTCTCCTGTGTCCATTTGGCTCCTACACAAATACTTATGTCGCTTTCCCCGGGCCAACAAGTACTATTGAAGGCCCGCAGACATACAGTCGAACTACGTACCAGTGATACAACCTATGTAGCTGCCCTTCCTGACGACATTGCTTTTAAACTTCTTAAGCTTTTAGCTGCTGGCAATACGTACCAGGCTGTAATCAAAGCAATTGGTAAAAACTTACTCACCATCATGCTTCGAGAAACCAGTCGCGGAAAACGATATGCAAATCAACCGTCATTTATTTCAACAACGACAGCTAGCTACGTGCCTCTTACTACTAGTGATATACGTGAAGAAAGTAAACCGTCTGTTACATTTACTGGTGAGGAAGAAGTCGATGAAGAAGATCCCATCAAGCCTACCGCAGATAGTGAAGAAGAAGGTCCTTAAAATCGCTTCTCAAATTCTTCTCCAACGCGAACTTCGATATCTGATCGACTCGTCTCTCCTTCTTTGACACTACAGGAATAAAAATGTGCAATATATCGCACGGTCTTACTATTAAGAGCTTCTCTTCTACCCAGTATGATACAGCGCCCAACGGTTGGACTATCGTTACCGATGCCGACCACTAGCGCCCCCGCTCGACTGATTCGGCGCTCCATACGTCTTCCCAGTGTTGGCATAGTCGTCGTATTGTAAACCATCACCCGAAGCGATTCGACGCGCACATCCTCCTCCTCTAGGCGTGTTCCCAAAACAACATCAAGCCGATCCATATCAAGAAGTCCAAGCGTCGTACCGTCTGCAAGTTCTTTTTGAACTATCGCACTGGTTTTCCCGACATCGAGCTTTTCAAATGCCTCGGTCCGAAGTCCTTGGGTTGCCAACGCCAACGGCAAAAAAGTTTGGAGTGGGAGGTTACTTCTATATCTACCCATAACCAACGCCAATGCATTTCCAATAGAAAACATCTTTCTTATGGAGGTTTCTGCCACCGGTTGATCGGGCAGCTCACCGATTTTGGGCCCGTGGTACCAGGGAATGACGACGCCTAGTGTTTCTCCGAGGCTATCAGCCAAAAGCGCTTTATTCTTGGTATCCAGCTCCCCCAACTTCCAAAGCGACTCCAACGAATACTCGCCTACACGCCTCATTCCGCTAATCGTGATAGCCGAAGGAAGTTCAATGACGGTAACATGTTTTTTCCTCCCATCCCACGAGGCAACCAGCATCGGGTTGCCGACCAGAAGAACCGTAGTACGAAAGGGAGAACTTGGAAACAAATGCTTAAGGAGAAACACAAGCAATATCGCAAAAGACGCATATAGAAGGCCCAACCGATTATATCGCCTCTGGCTCTTTACCATTCTTTCTTCCCTTTTTTAATAATCTCAACCTTCGGCAGAGACCATGAAGCGCTTACGCCCATTTGTTTGACGGCCTTTTTCTCCAACTGGCTTTTTTTGAGCTTCTTTTTATCTCCCTTGTAATATGCCCCAAACTGCCCCATACATATAGCCTACCAAAGTCTCTTTGAATTGACAAGGCAGAGAGAGACAGGAAGTGATGCTCACTTTTTTCCCTTCGCGATAAGCTGTCGTGGCTCGAGTCTTCGTATCAATTAAAACTATTCTTTTTACTAACGTAATACTTTTTTGTCAAGTGTTACGTTTTACCCCAACCCGTGCTCGATTTTGAGGCGGCTTACTTTACCGGCTATGTCTTCTTCCGACTGGCCAAACTTGCTAAGTAGACGCTCAACGATAGATATGGCTGCTTCAAATTCCGGCTGGATTACCGAATCGACACCAAGAGACTTTAAGATCCTTTGGTCTTCTTCAAAATGCGTCCTGCAAATGATGTTGATGCGCCGATTTAATGTTTGAGCGTTGCTTATAATCATCTCTTGTGTATGGCGGTCTGGAATGGCAATGATGATGGCGCGGGCTAGATCTACTTGAGCGTAGTCAAGCACTTCTTTTTCCGCCGGATCGCCAAACACGGCATGGATACCGCGGCTCTGAAGATCTTTGACTGTGTGGTGGTTGTAATCAACGACCAAAAGGGGGATGCCCGCCATCTCTAGCGCGCGACCGATGTATTTCCCTACCCTGCCGTAGCCGCAGATTACGATGTGGCCCTCAATTGGGTAATCTTCCCTGCCGACCGTCTCCTTCACTTTGACCGGAAAAACCTTGGGCCAGCGTGATCCGAAGGCGCTCGTCAGCCAATAGTAGATTCTCTGACCGCGTGCTATCAACGGACTGGTAATGGCTATGGTTAAAATGGTTAGTGTGATAAGAAGAACTTCTTGATCGGGCGTAAAAACTCCAATCTTCCTCCCCTCTTGAGCAATTACAAATCCGAATTCTGACATTTGTGTTAGCGACAGCGCCACGAGAAAGGCGGTTTTGCGATGATAGCCAAGAAATCTCATGAGTCCCAGAACGATACAGGCTTTGACGAAAATAACAAGAACGATCAGAAAAAGAAGCGTGGGCAATTTTAGTGTAACGACAGAGATAGGGATGACGAAACCGAGGGCAACGAAAAAAATAACGGCAAAAACGTCTCGCAGTGGCCTGACTTCGGCAAAAATTGCGTGGTTTTGGGTTGTCTCGGCAACCAAAAGTCCTGCTATAAAGGCTCCCAATGGCGCCGGCAAGCCAACGGCCAGACTCGCTACAGCCCCAATAAACACCAGTCCAACGACGCTAATAAGCAGAAGCTCTCCGCTTCGAAGGCTTGTAATATAATTGAGCACTCTAGGAATAATCGAGCGACCCAGGAGAAACACAAAGCTCAGGTAAATCACTGATTTGGCAACACTGACCATAAGCGCCGAGCCTACATCAATAAAAGATGCCTGCGTTCCGGAGGCAACAGCAGCAATGGCCGGCAGAATAATCATCATTGGAACAACTGCGATATCCTGAACAATGAGCCATGCAGAAGAAACCGTTGCTGGCAGTGTGTCCATTTCTCCTCGTTCCGATAAAATTTTGACAACAACGGCAGTCGATGAAAGCGAAACTGCTGCAGCAATAAAAAGTGCAACGACAAAAGAAAAACCCATGAACGAAACAGCTACCAAAAAAACTACGATACTAACAAGAATCTGTACAACTGCAGCTAGCCAAATCGTCGAGAGTACATGCCGCAGTCGATGGAAAGTGAACTCGACTCCCAGAGTAAACAGGAGAAGAGTGACCCCAACATCGGCAATCAGTTCAAGAAGTGGTCGATTCGTAATCCCCGGAAAAATATTACCGAGGACTAAGCCAACGCCAATGTATCCCACGACTGCTGGCAGCTTCACTTTCCGGGCCAATATACCGCCCCCCAGGGCGGAGATGAAAACAAAAAAAAGCGTGGTGGTGAGGGATAAATTAGCCAACTGCATGAATGATGCTATCCATATCTTGAGGTATAGCTGCCTCTAATGCAAGCGGCTTACCTGTTACCGGATCGGTAAAAGAAATTTTCCATGCATGCAACATCACGCGAGCCACCCAGCTGCGATCATCGCGACTGGTTTTTCTGCCGGCATAGAGGAAGTCGCCAACGATGGGATGGTTGATATACTTCATGTGTACGCGTATCTGGTGCGTGCGGCCAGTCTCAGGATAAAGCTCAACGAGGGAAATTTCATAAGGTCTCACCTTGCCTCGCAAGGTGAGACCTTGCAAAACGAGGTATTTCGTCACCGCTTCTTTTCCTCCAGGGACAATACCGAAGCGTTGCCGACTCCACGGGAGCCTGCCAACCGGAGCTCGAATTTCTCCTTGCGCGGGAACGAGTTTTCCGTGGACGATAGCCAGGTAGGTCTTTTTGACAGCTCTTTCCTTAAATTGCCGCTGAAGTCCGGCAAATGCCTCAGGATTTTTTGCGATAAGAAGTATACCCGATGTTTCTTTGTCAATCCGGTGCACGATCCCCCCCCGATCCAACGCAATTTTCAATTCGTTCTCTGACCAATCTTGAATAGTTAGTTCCTTTACTGATTCCGCTCGATTAACAACTATTCCCGCAGGTTTATTGATAACTATTAGGCTCTGGTCTTCATAAAGAATGGCGATCTTCACATCTTCTTCTTTTTTTCGTCATCCAGGCACAGGGTTGCTGTGGGAACCGCTGCTAGCCGATCGGTATCAATCATCTTTTCGCATACAACACAAAAGCCATAAGTACCGTTTCTGATCCTCGTGAGCGCGTCATCAATGGCGGCAATTTGAGACCTAAGTTCGTCAGTTTGGGCCGAGACTCGGTCGTGATTACTTTCTTCAAGGGCTTCTGCGTCAGATGCCGCGTTATCAGTCAAGCGATCAGGATCTGAAAAGGGATCTTGAGCCGAAAGGGAGTCAAGCCGAGCAGCCACATTAGTTCTTTCCTCTTCAAGTGCCTTACGCACGCTATCAAGTAACTTGGGATCGTATCGTATCATATATTTTTTTCACTACTTCCTTTCCACCTCCACGAACGTATAAAGCCCCAATTGCCTGACTAAAAATGATAATCAACATCCACTGATTGGCACTTAGTCCCCAGTATAATCGATGTTCAACAAAAAACTCAAGAAGAAAATTACTTGCGGAAAAGATGACGAAAAAGCAAATACCCAATAGTCCCAATGGCCAGTCGCGACTCTTGGCACGAATTTCAAAAAATCCGATAACAAAGAGCAGTAGCAGCAAGAATATTGCCTCATAGACTCCAACTGGATGACGCAGGCCCTGGTAACCGGCGACTCTGACTGCCCAAGGCAGCGATGTCTCAACTCCCACAACGGTACCACCCAAGAACGCACCAATGCTGCCAATGGCTATTGATCCAGGCAAGGCGAATGCAAGAGCATCTGCAATCATGGCCAGACGCAACCCGTTATGTTTTCCCAACACCGCCATGGTCAACACGCCCACTACCAACCCCGGGTAGAGCGAAAGCCCAGGCACCACCCAAGGCGCAAACATTTTCAGAACAGAGCCGGAAAATAGCTCTGGGTGTATGAGAATAAATCCGACACGAGCAACCAACAACGCAACCAAAGTTCCCCAAAACATCAGGTCAAAGATCCGCTCTTCTTCTACTGCCTCTTTTCGCAGCGCTTTCCAAAATACAAGGGAAAAGACTAACCAGCTCAACACCAGAAAAAAACTCAGACTATATAGGTTCAGCGGGCCGATTGAGAATAAAATTGGCAACATAGTTATTCTTTATTATACCGTACCCGCCAGAGGCCGTAACCGACCAGAACCAGACCTAACAGAAAAATCACTTTTCCCACGCCAACGACGTCAGCCAAAACCCCCCCCACTAGAACCGGTAGCATACCAATGCCGCCAACCACGGCGGTCAGTAGTCCGTAGACATGACCACGCATGTCCCCTTCTGATTCGTTCTGCAGGGTTGCGTTTGCAGGAACATCTAAGAGGCTATTGGCAAATCCGAGACTGAAAAATAACCCAAGAATCAGCGCAAAAAACAGGAAACTGCCGCCACCGTCGGAAAAAATCGCCATATGCTTAAACCGAGCCGTCATTGCAATGATCAGTAGTATCATACCAGCACCGATAACACCCCGTCGAATAAGTTTTTTCGTCCCAAGTTTATAACCTGTACTGCCAACCCAAAAGGCTCCAACGATAATACCTAATACTGCCGGTCCAACAAGAAATACGGATGCATCATGAACGTCTACTTCGAGCAGTCGATCCGCAAATGCAGGACCCAAAGTAGCCAATATGGCAAGCGTTACCTGCGTACCCATAAGGAGAAGTAATGCATCTAGGAGTTTGCCTTTTGTTTTGACGTATTCTAGTCCTTTCTCCATCGACTGAAGCACTTTGGTCATCAAATTGAGAATCGAATATCTGCCCAAAACCGAGGCAACCGATCGCTTCCCCTCCTCCTTGGGAATTTGCCAGACAGCCGCCGCCGCGGCAAAAAACATCATGCATAGAAAAAGGAAAACGCCGGACGAGCCAAAAAATCGCAACGTAGGACCGGCCAACAACGAACCGATGGCCAAGGCGCTATAAAACGTAAAAGAAAAAATGCTATTTGCCGTCACCAAATCCTTTTTCCCAACCAACCGCGGGATCGTGGGTGCTTCTGACGGAGTCGAAAACTGGGTAATAAGCGCATAAAGAAATGCAACAGCATAAACAAGAGCAACATTGCCAAAAGCGAAAAGGAACAGTACAGCAAGAACCGCACGCAAAATATGGGCCGCAATAAGAATTGTCCGTTTATCAAAATGGTCAACGATTGCGCCTGCAGAAAGTGCAAACAATAACGCCGGCACGCCAAACGTCAGGTACAACGCGGATACCGCAGTACTTGACCCAGTCATCTGATAGATTCGAAGCGCCAGCACAAACATAGTTGTCGTAACGGCGAGGTTGCTTAAAGTCTGTCCAATCCAGAGGCTACGAAACGCCGGAATAGATAAAACGTAGGTCACAGAAACTTTACTTGATTCTTGGAGGCTCATATTCTACAATTTTCTTATGACCGCAACGGCCCATGCGCTCGTGGCAGCCGCAATTGCAACCAAATTTACCGATCCGGCCACGGCTGGAACATTAGCGTTTATATCTCATTATATGATGGACAGCATCCCGCATTGGGACATCGGTACTAACTGGCGTGATAGATCAAAGGCAATCACAGGGATTGCCGCCATCGTTGATACGTTCATAGCCATAACCCTAGCATATTTTCTCTTTTCAGGAAATGCCTCACTGCAGACACTGTTCGTAGCGCTTGCAGCATCGCTGGTTCCGGATTGGATCGAGACGCCATGGTACATCCTCTACGCCCATCAAAAAAAACATGAACCGAAGAAAAATGCCGCATGGTTCGAAAAATGTTGCTATACTATTTATAAAATACCCAATCTATTTCATGCCAAAGCACCATTTCACCTCGGCCTCCTCACGCAAATTGCCACCGTACTCTTTTTTCTTATTTTGCTGAAATGATTTTCGAAAGATAGTAGAGAAGAAGTCTCACTCCATATCCTGTGCCACCGCGCGGATTAAGCGATGTGTCCTTTTCCACAAACGCTGGTCCGGCGACATCAAGATGCGCCCAGGGCGTTCCCTCTGGTACAAAATCCTGCAAAAAGAGCGCTCCGGTAATAGCGCCCGCAGATCGACCGCCCCCAATATTCTGAATATCGGCAATCGTACTTTTGAGGAGCTCATGGTATTCCTTTACCAATGGAAGTCTCCATAATCGTTCCCCACTAATTTTCCCTGCTTCTTCAATTTTTTCAGCAAGATCGTCGGAGTTGGCAAAAAGACCTGCATAATCGTCGCCCAAAGCAACTACACAGGCGCCGGTCAAAGTCGCTATGTCAACGATGATATCTGGTTTTATTTTCGCTACTGCAAAGGAGAGCGCATCGGCAAGAACCACACGTCCTTCGGCATCGGTATTAAGCACTTCAATCGTCTTTCCGTTCATAGCGCGGACAATGTCGCCCGGCTTGACCGCTTTTGATCCAGGCATATTTTCTGTCGACGAAATCAGTCCCACCACCCGGCATGTTAGTTTCAGTGCTGGGAGAGCGGAAAATATTCCAAGAATGGCTGCGGACCCGGCCATATCCAGCTTCATCGTCTCCATATTTTTGGCATCTTTTAAAGATAGACCACCAGTATCAAAGGTAATACCTTTGCCCACGAGGGCAACCGTTTTTCTCCCGCCGCCGTCGTAGACGAGCTTAATAAATCGGGGCTCTTCGTCGCTACCGCGGGCGATACCCAGAAGCGCACCCATACCAAGGGCTCGCATCTCTTTTTTGCCTAAAACCTCACAGGATATCCGCGCATCGCCCTTAGCAAGAGATTTAGCTACACCCCCAAGGTAACTGGGAGTAGTCAGAGACGGAGGCTCATTAACCAGGTCTCTTGCAAAAACAACTGCCTCACTGACGACTTCCCCGCGTGAAATCCCTGACTGAGTTGCATCAAGCCGACTCGGTGTAACGAGGAGGTGAACCTCATCAATAACTTTCTCTTTCTTCTGAACTTCAGCGCTTTTGTGCTTATTAAATACGTACGTGCCCAGCGTCATTCCCTCAACGAGTCCTTGAGCAGCGGAGGCCGCGGTAAACTGACTCACCAATTCATCAGAAACGGCAACAGCGACTCGCTTGGATGCTACCTTTTTTGCAGACCTTCCGATCGTTGCTGCAATCGTTTGAAGATCAAACATAGTCATCTCAGCCGGTTTCCCAAGCCCAACCAGAAGCACTCGTTTCGCCTGAATCTTTCCGTGAGAGTGAATAAGAAGCGTATTTGCCTGCTTTGCCTCAAAATCCTCCGTCGTCGCCACCTCCGTGAGCATTCCCCCAAGCGCAGCATCAATTTTTTTTGCCTCCAGTGACCACACGATCTCTTTTTCCTTCTTCCCTATCCCCAAAAACACTGCAACCAAATCAGCCTCGGCCTTTGTTACTTCAATAGATTTTGTATGAAAAATCATGGTGTCCCTTTCTGTACCACGAAACTCAGATCATACGAGCCAAAAACTTTGTGCCGCGGGTCGGAGTCGAACCGACACGAACTTTTCAGCCCATGAGTTTTTGAGACTCACCTGTATACCAATTTCAGCACCGCGGCGCAAACTAAAACCAAAGCATACCACAGCACCAAATCCAAATCCACTCGGCTGCGCTGATCAAGAAAACGACTCCAGCTACCAGCTTTACGCCTGAAGGGTCTGCTCGGCGCGCTTTTTCTCGACGGAGTAGAAGCGGATTCGGTCGCCGCGAAACATAAGATCGATTTCAGCTAGCGGGCCGTTGCGGTGCTTGGAAATCCGCAGTTTCGTAGGTATGTGCTCTCCCCAAGCAGTCATATCCTGATCCTCGCGGTAGAGAAACATCACGACATCGGCATCCTGTTCGATGGAGCCGGACTCCCGAAGGTCTGAAAGCTCCGGAATCTTTGATCCGCGCGCCTCAACAGCCCGTGATAGCTGCGAGCATGCCAGAACCGGAACACGTAATTCCCGGGCAAGATTTTTCAAGCCTTGAGAAATAATCGAAACCTCTTGAACTCGATTGTCAAAACGCCGGCCGGAGTCAACCAGCTGGAGGTAGTCAACGATTATGAGCTTGACGCCGTGCTCAACCTGCAGACGACGCGCTTTTGTGCGCATTTCAATAATATTGATTCCAGGCGTATCATCGATA
The DNA here is from genome assembly GCA_964621305.1 of uncultured Gammaproteobacteria bacterium. GTDB lineage: Bacteria > Patescibacteriota > Microgenomatia > UBA10105 > UBA927 > JAGVFE01. The sequence goes on from CAZUOM010000001.1 coordinate 73,526, forward strand.
AACATGGGAGCTTCGGCAAGCTCTCCCATAGCCTGAGAAAGCCTAGTGAAGTCGTCATCGGAAAGTTTGCCGGTCTTCAGTCGCCAGGCGTCAATATCTGCCTGACCTACGAGTAGACGGTCGACGAGCTCTTCCTTGCTCATCTCGAGAGAGAAAATCCCGACGGGAATTTTGTCGTGGACGGCAACATACTGGGCGATATTAATGACCATGGCTGTTTTCCCTGTTCCGGGGCGCGCAGCAAGAATCAGTAGATTGGCATCTTGCATGCCAGCGAGTTTGCCATCCAGATCAACAAATCCTGTTGCTACCCCTCGTAAACCGCCGGCCCGCTTATGGAGCTCGTCGAGCCGGTCGAAAGAAGCAGCCAGTGCATCTTTGATTGGAATAAAGTCACGCCGGGTCGCTACTTGCGACAGCGCAAAAATTTCTTGCTCAGCTCGATCTACTATTTCTCTAGCGCTACCTTCTTCATTTAAGGCCATCTCAGAAATTTTTGCCGCAGCCACGATCAAACTTCGCTTGATGGCGTGCTCCATGATGATACGTCCATACTGTTCAGCATGGGCACTTGTGGGGACCACGTTGAGGAGATCATGGATATACGAAGTGCCGCCGACCTCTTTGAGTCCCCCGTTTTTCTTGAGCTGTGCGGTAACCGTAAGCACGTCAATGGGTTCATGCCCTTCGTACAGTTCCATCATTGCACCAAAAATAGCGGCATTGGCGTCCATATAAAAATGATGCGGACGCAGAAATTCCACTACATCGACCATGGCGTCTTTATCTATAAGAACGGCACCCAAAACCGATTGCTCGGCGACTGTATCGTGCGGCACAGCTCTGTGATCAGCCATAATTGCTTCGCAAAAATCTCAATATCCAAATCTCAAATCCCAATAAGAATCCTCTTACAAAGTTGGTCATTGTGATTTGAGGATTGTGATTTTATTCAAGAACTACAACCTGCAGCTCTTCAGGCAGTTTGTCCTTCAAGGTGGACAATTTTGGTTGTGCAACGATGTCTTCTTTGCCCATTTCTTTGAGAAATGCAGGCAAGGGTGCTAATGATCCAAATACTGCTTGATCTAGATCCGGCCGACCATAATGCATAGGAATGACTATAGAAGGCTCCAACTCGTGAATAATGCTTGCAGCCCTATCAACATCAATGGTATAAAAACCTCCAACTGGCACGAGTAAAATGTCCACGCCGTCCAAACTTTCCACTTCTTGGGCTGAAAGCGTGTGACCCAAGTCTCCCAAATGAACAATATTGATTCCATCTATTTCCATGCGAAAGATCGTATTTCGGCCACGCTTAGATCCTTTTTCACTATCGTGAAAGACGCCAATACCAATGATACTTACACCTGCGATCTCATATTCGCCAGGGCCCCGGATAATTTTGGGTGTGCCTTCGATCGCAGCTGCCACATTGTGGTCTTCATGTTCATGGCTGATAGTGACAATATCGGCCGTGATATGCTTCGGAAACTTGAGACCAATGTCGTTGGAATAAGGGTCTGTAATAACAGTCACATTCTTACCGCGAATCTTAAATGAAGAATGACCAAAGTAAACAATTTCCATAGTACTTGCAAGTTATAACAGATTCATCTATGCTATGGCAACCCCTGCCGTTCGTACTACTTATGAGTAAAGACGCACTTTTAGCTACACTCATCGGCCTGGGAATAGGACTACTTATTACCGGTGTAATCGTTGCAGGCCCAAAGATCGTGAGCGCATTGCCGAGGATTTCAATTCCCACCATTAGTCTTCCGAAAAAATCTAAGCCAGTCGCAACACCAACGCCTACACAAGAAGCAGTTGCCCTGACCATTGTAAGTCCTACTCCTGAATCTGTTGTTGCCGCGCCTGAGCTTCTGGTTTCCGGGACGGCTCCGATACGATCAATCGTCCTCCTGCAGGGACCCGCAGACGAAGATGTCATAATAACTGATGCCAGTGGAAAGTATGCAGGAAACATTACATTGTCTGAAGGGAAAAACGATGTGACAGTCACAAGCTACACCGCCAACGACCAGGATGCCAAATCAGTCGTCGTCTTTTATATTCCATAAGTCGTATGAACAAAATTTTTACCATCGTGATAAGTTTTATCATCGTCGCTTCAAACGCAATGGCGGCAACTAACGTTTCTACCAAATCAAGCAATCTCGACGATCTCAAAGAAAGGCTGGCAACAAAAGTTGCCCAACTTCGTACGAGTGAAAATCGTGCGTTTTTTGGCCTGGTTAAAAGTAAAACGGTGGCCACGTTCGTTATAGAAACAAAAACAAAGGACATCAAAATAGATATCCCTGACGATGTCACAGTAGCCCGGTACCTTCAAAAGAAGCGAGTCAATCTAACTATGGAAGATGTTGCAAAGGGGGAACTTGTAACCGTCTACGGCGAGTATGACACCACGCTTGAACTGCTCAAAGCTTCCTTTATTCTTATCGAGTCAGCCTCACCACTTCGCCTTTCCGGCACAGTTAGCTCCATCGACCCGAAAGATTTCTCCTTAATGCTCGCCACCAGAACAGGACAAATATATATAGTCGATATCGAAACGACCACCAAAGTTACCCGCTGGGACAAAACCCATAAGTTTGCAAAGTCAGGGTTTTCCAAAATGGTCGAAGGCGAAACCATCCACGTCGTCGGCACTCCGGTTCCCAAAAAAGACAATCGCATTAGCGCTATCCGCATCCTCAACCTGGGTAACCCGATCGGAGAAGCTCCTCCAAAACTCGAGGAATCAACCCCCTCGGCTACAACAAGGTAATATGAAACACCCTGCCGGAGTTATAAAAATTACTAAATCTAATATTTCGCTACCCGAACAAAGCCGTATTACCGGCTACTTTCCTCCAAGATTTGCTTTTAACCGCTGATCCCAAAACAACAGTCGGTTGGCCAGCTATCAATAGCTTGTCAACTTCAATCTGAACCAAAAAATATTCCTCAAGAAATGTGCAGGGACAATATTCTGGCTTTTGTGATGCGCGTAATGGTATAGTAATCTACACTAATTGGCTGGATGACATCCCCAGATGACTAATATGAATGACAAAAACATAATAAATTTATTTCATGACTCTGATGCCCTGCTCATCACCAACCTAACAAATATCCGTTACCTGACGAACTTTGTTGGTGCGGCGCCGGAGGAAAGGGAAGCGTATGTGATGGTTGCACGAGATGAAGCCTTTTTGTTTACCAATAAGCTTTATTTAGAACAAACAAAGGCAATCGGATTGTTAAATTGTTACATTGTTAAATTGCTGAAAAGCAAAAAACCTTTACAAATAATTGAAATTTCGAGGGAAAACCCGTTTGCCGTGGGTCTTGCTGAAGTTCTGAAAAGGTCTCACCTTGCCAAACCGCAAGGTGAGACCTTAAAAGGCATTCGTCTGGGATATGAGGAGAACGATCTGACGGTAGCGGAGTACGAAAAACTGAAGCGCGAACTAAAAGGAGTGAAACTCGCGCCGACGAGGGGGCGCGTTGAGGAACTGCGAATGATTAAACGCGAAGATGAAATTGAAAATATACGGCTGGCGGCAAAAATCACGGACGAATGTTTCGATTTTATTCTTGGGAAAATCAAGCCAGGCATCACCGAGTCGGAGATTGCCTGGGAGATCGAATCGTTTTTTCGCAAACGCGCAGCGGAGATAGCTTTCTCTCCCATCGTGGCATTCGGAACCCACACAAGTCAGCCGCATTACTCTGCAAGGACTCTCCTTGCGAAGCTGCAAGGAGAGTCCTTGAAAAACCAAGACATCGCGCTTTTGGATTTTGGTGCGTGCGTAAATGGATATTGCAGCGACATGACGCGAGTCGTTTTTACGGGTAAGCCAACCGACGAATGGAAACGAGCATACACGACTGTTTCGGAAGCGCAATCAGTTGCATTGGAAAATATACACCATAACCCTGATAAACGATCACGGGAGTTTATCCGAAAAGCAGGTTTCCCTCCCTACTGCCACTCCCTCGGCCACGGCGTGGGTCTAGCTATTCACGAACAGCCGCGACTTTCGTATAAAAAAGAAGTCAAGCTTTTACCGAGTATGGTCGTCACGATCGAGCCGGCAATCTACGTCGAAGGCAGATATGGCATCCGCATCGAAGATTTGGTACTCTTGAAAAAAGATGGTGTTGAAATACTTTCAAAATCACCAAAACTGCTGACAATCTTATGAACATACAAACACTCAAGGGTTTTCGAGATTTTTTGCCGGAAGATGCAGCCAAACGCAAGTGGCTGCGGGATAAATTGGCTGCCATCTGTGAAGCGTGGGGGTTTGAACCGCTTGAGACGCCGACGCTCGAGCCTCTTGAAATATTTGCCGGCGCCATCGGTGAAGACGAGAAACTATTTTTCAAATTTAAAGACCCGGGCGACCGCGACGTAGCGTTGAGATACGATCAAACCGTTCCAACATGCCGTGTCGTCGCCCGATATCAAAACGAACTCACCTTCCCCTTCAAGCGCTACCAAATCCAACCTGCCTTCCGAGCCGAGAAGCCGCAAAAAGGAAGATATCGTGAATTCACACAGGTTGATGCGGATATTTTCGGAGTCAAAACGCGAGACGCTGACGCAGAAACAATTGCTCTTTCGCTAGACATCTATCGTCAACTTGGTTTCAAACAGGCAATCGTCCGCATCAATTCGAGAAATTTATTTCAGAATATTCCATACGAAGCACTTGTTGCTATCGATAAGATTAAAAAAATTGGGCAAGACGGAGTGCTAGCCGAAATGGAAAAGCGCAATATCAAAATTGAAAAAGCAAAAGAATATCTCTCGCTTGTCAAAAACTTAAAACCCAACGAGGAAATCGATTTCATTCTCAAGTATCTAAAGAATTACGGTTTCTCTGATGACTGGTATGTGTTTGATCCCACAATTGCTCGATCTTTTTCTTATTCAATGGGCCCAATTTGGGAAATAGAAATACCGGAAACCGGCGGACTTTCGGTCCTTGGGGGCGAACGATATGATGGGCTGGTTGAAAAACTCGCCGGTTGCGACATCGGTGGCACTGGTTTTGCTGTTGGGTTTGACCGGACGCTCGAGGCCGCGGAACTGCTCGGCCTGCTTCCACAATTAACAACGAGCGGCGAGATACTAGTAACAGTTTTTTCCGAAGGCCTCCTTGCCGAGTCACAAAAATTAGCCAGAGAGTTGCGGGACAACTGTTTATCGGTCGACCTCTATACAACACCGGACAAACTAGATAAGCAACTCAAATATGCGGATAAAAAGGGTATCCCTTATGTTGTCATCCAGGGGCCTGATGAAGCAGTTAGAAACGTGGTTAAGCTTAAAAATATGAAGGCACAAACGCAAGAGGAGTTGCCACTTGAAGCAGTCATTACAAAATTAAAATAGTAATGAAATTTTCTCCTGTCCAAAAAGCATTCGCGGCCCTTATTGTAGCCAACGTAATCTGGGGTGCGGGTAGTCCCATCTTCAAGCTTGCTCTCCAAAGCGTCCCACTGTTTACTCTTGCATTTCTTCGCTTTTGCCTCGGTGCGTTTATACTTCTCGTCATTCTTCGCTCCAAAATTTTCTTCACCGTCCACCAAAAAAAAGACGTATTCCTCCTCGTTGCATACGCACTCTTCGGAATCACCCTGAACATACTGTTCTTTTTCCTCGGGCTGCAGACGACCCTAGCAATAAACGCCGGAATAATCGTATCCAGCACTCCGGTGCTCACGCTGTTTTTTGCCATGATTTTTCTCCGTGAGTCTTTCTCTCTAAAGAAATTTTTTGGCGCGCTTCTTGGCCTTTTCGGTATCGTACTTATTATCTTTCAGCCTCTTCTCCATACTGGTCTGGACAGCTCTGTTGCCGGCAACCTCTTTATACTTCTGGCAACCCTTGCCTGGGTTGCAGCGTTAGTCATCGGACGGGATTTGTTTAAACAGTACTCGCCGCTCATGCTCACTTTCTGGGCGTTTGTGATTGCTGCTGCAAGCTTTCTCCCGCTTGCAATCCGCGACTATCTCACTAGCCCTCTGCTTTATTCCTCTCTGAGTTTGCCGGGGATATTCGGAATATTATGGGGAGCGATTTTCTCCTCCGCAGCAGCGTATTCGCTTAATGCCTGGGGGCTTTCAAAGGTAAGCGCGACAGATACTGCAATGTTTACGTATATCGACCCGTTAGCCGGTGCAGTGCTTTCCGTACTATTGTTGAGCGAGCCGATCACTGGCTTCTTCCTCCTGGGGTCGCTGCTTATTTTCTCTGGCATTGGCATAGCCGAAGGCCGCCTCCACTACCACCCGATACGTAAACTTTCTGCTACCCACAAACCGCCGCCCAGGCAGTCAAAGAAAAAGCAAACAATTCCACCACCCAACCGCTCCGAAGTCCTCCAAAAAATCTTCAAACCTTCGTAGCTTCTACTTAAGAAAGAAACATGTTAAAATAAAGAAATGAAGCAGACTATTCACCCCCAGTGGTATCCGAATGCGACCGTCAGCTGTACATGCGGCAATACGTTTACCGTCGGGGCAACGACGGATACGATCAAGGTGGAAATCTGTTCCAACTGCCACCCGTTTTTTACCGGAGAGATGAAGTTTGTCGATACCATGGGAAGAGTCGAGCGCTTCCAGAAAAAGCAGCAGGTCGGTGCGCAAATGGCCAGTGTCTTATCTGACAAAAAGAAGAAAAAGAAAGAACGTGAAGAAGCAAGAGCCCGCGCCCCTAAAAGCCTCAAGGAAATGCTGATGGGGTTGCAGTAGATCTCCATGAATTCCGATGTCGCTATTCTCGAGTTTCGTCCCGGCCCTGGCGGCGAGGAGGCCAAAATTTGGGCACGGGATCTCATGCGTCTGTACACGCGCTACGCTAATCTTCTTGGTTGGAAAGTAGAAGAGCTCGACGACATGGTCATTAGAATCCGCGGGCCGCAGGCATTCACCAAGCTTCAGTACGAGGCCGGCACCCACCGCGTGCAACGAATTCCAACAACCGAGCGCCATGGGAGGATCCACACGTCAACGGCAACAGTCGCGGTTCTGCCGGAAATTGCCGAAAGCGAAGTTGTCGTCCGGCCGGACGACATTGAGTGGGACTTTTTTCGAAGCGGAGGCAAAGGCGGGCAGAATGTAAATAAAGTAAGCTCGGCGGTGCGCATCCGGCACAAACCCACGGGTATCGTCGTTTCCGCCCAGACCGAGCGCGACCAATACCAGAATCGTCAAATGGCCCTTTCCATGCTACGAGCCAAACTCTGGGAACAAGAGGCGATGCGAAGTGCGCAAATGCTAAGCGACAGTCGAAGTATCATCGGAAGGGGTATGCGAGCGGAAAAAATCAGAACGTACAACTTCCCGCAAAATCGTGTCACCGATCACCGTATTAATAAATCGTGGCACAATTTGGAAGACATTGTCGACGGAAAAATGCAAAAAGTTACTGAGGCGCTTTTTGGTTCCACTTCATAACTCCCCCTGACCCCCTCTTAGAGTAAGAGGGGGGAAATAGTAATTATTACCCCTTATTCCTTGGTGCCATGTTTCTTCGTGCCTTTTCCGTCGTAGCGCTCCAATATCGCAGCAGGCCGGCCATTTTTTGTGACGAGAAATCTTTCGTTGTTGTAGTAACAACGATCCATCAGCTCAAAAAATTTGTTCCTGGCATCGGTTGCCGAAAGCGTTATCATAGTGTACAAAGTGTACACTGAAGAAACTGTTTTGTCAAGCGGCGCGCGTGTCACCAACCGCCGGATCAACCAGGGCTGTCACAATTGGGATTCCTCTTTTTATGAGTTTAGGCTGCAATTGTGCATAGAACTCCTCCATAGATTTTTGAAATTGCAAAATTGTGGCTGCCTCTTTTAAATCATCTGTCGTCCAGTCAATTTTTTTCTCCTCAACACCTAAAGCCCAGCTAACTTGTTTTCCCCAATCGTTTTTAATTTCTCGCTCTCCCATCTTGTACGATGTCGCCTGACAAGTAACCAATTGACCAAGCACATTCATTGTTAGAGTGTTGATTCCTCTTTGTAAACCAAAATTATCAACATAACTAGTTCCCAATAATCCACAAAACTCAAAATATGCTTTGTAAGCATCTCCTCTGTCTGGCAATAAATTCAACTTTTCTCTTATTAAAACCACAGCCCTTGCCAAGTTTCTAGGGATATGAGTCATGATAAATTTATCGACCTGATAAATTTGTGGCTCAGGAGGCAATAACCGCCGCAAGGACCAACCTATCTGATCACCAATATAATCTCTTCCCTGATCTTCTGCCATATTTATTACTCCCCCTGATTCCCCAGCGTCACCTTAATCGCCAGTTCTTTGCTGTCGCGCCAGACGGAGAAGGTTACACTGTCCCCCACTTTTTTCTTGCTGATTGCGCGAGCCAGGTCGTTATCGCTGGTTAATTTTTGGTCGTCAAATTTGGTGATGATGTCTTCGGCCTGAACTCCCGCTTTTTCTGCAGGACTATTGTCAACAACCTCTACGATGTAAGCTCCCTCGGGAATTTCATTTAGTACGGAAAGCTGGCGAGTGATCATGCGGTACTGAACACCGAGGAACGGACGGTTAAACTGGCCTGTCTGTTTGAAGTTAGCGAGAGCATCTTTGACCACATTGATGGGGATGGCAAAACCGATATTTTCGCCCGCTCCAGCTATTGCAGTATTAATACCCACCACCTCGCCTTTAGAGTTAAGGAGCGGCCCGCCGGAGTTACCGGGGTTAATCGCCGCATCGGTTTGAATGACGTTGTCGAGGCGTTCCACATAGCTCTCGAATGGACTGCCTGCTTCAATTCCCCGACCAACACCCGAGATGACCCCTGTGGTTACTGTATGACGAAATTCACCCAAGGCGGTGCCGATGGCTATAGCCAGTTGGCCAACCTTAATCTTGGTTGAGTCGCCCAGCGTAACTGTCGGCAGTCCACCGGCCTCAATTTTAAGTATAGCCAGATCGTTGGCCGGGTCACGGTAAATTTTTGTTACATCATAGCTTTTATCATCCTTGGTGATCACTTTATATTTGCTATCCGCTGCTCCCACCACGTGTTTGTTGGTGACGACCAAACCGTCGCTTTCTACGATAAATCCGCTACCGATGTCCTGCTCTATTTTCTGTGTTTTTCCCGGCCTGCGTTGAAACGGACTAAACGGATCAAATGGATTGATTTCAAAAATATCACTCAGCCGCCGCGTCTGAGTAATGCCGACGGTAACAACCGCAGGCGAAATTTTATCGACCACGTCGATGACGACGGATTCTTCGTTGACGACTTTCACCGTGCTCCCATTGCCAGTAAAAGACGGCGGCAGTTGCCGACTGACTTTGGGAAACGTCCAGCCGAACTTTCCCGAGGAAGCAACCCCGCCGGCAATAAGCACCGCGGCAGCAATTCCGATGATGATTTTTTGTGCGTTCATTATGTTTATTGTAGTAACAATTCTACTGCCTTTGCAAGCTGTGGATCATCTGTCTCTCCTGTAGAAAGGCGTAGAACCTCAAAGTCCGGTTTCACGCCGACTTTCGTAATAGAGCTACCGGAAGGAAGAAGCCATTTGCCGGTGGTGATATGGAGCCCTGCTCCGCCGGTCAGATCGTAGGGTGTCTGAACTGAACCTTTGCCAAACGTTGTTTCGCCTACGATCTTGGCGTGACGCAAGTCCCGAAGGCTAGCTGCGACAATTTCTGCTGCCGAGGCGCTACCGCGGTTGACCAAGATCACAAGCGGAAACTGAGTCAGTTTGCCACGCCGGTTAACGGGAAAGTTCTGCTTTGATCCGTCGCTGTTGACTTGAGTGACGACGATTCCAGATTTTACAAATTCGCTAGCGATAAAAACAGATCCGTCTAAATAGCCACCCGGGTTGTTGCGAAGATCTAAAATGATGCCTCTAATTTTTCCGAGGCGCGACTGAGCGGAAAGTAAATCACCAACTGCACTGTTCCAGTCCTCACTGGTCCGGTCGCCGAAACGCGATAGGCGAAGGTAAGCGATCGTATCGCTTTTCATAACTAACGATGCGGCCTCCGAAGCCTCGCGAATCTCTGTTATCTCAGAAATCGGCTTCACCCACGATTCAACAGACGCAACAACGATAGTATCTCGGATAATGGAAAGAGAAAGTGGTTCCGTTTGGCCTTCGTGGACTATCTCAAGCGATACAGTTGTCCCTTGAGGTCCGCGGATTTTGCTTACTGCAGCCGGTACGGTCCAACCGATGGTTTCCTCACCGTTGACTTTCAATATCCAGTCCCCGGCCCTTAGTCCGGCTTTTTCCGCCGGCGTTGCCCTAAGCGGCGCAACGACGATGATGCGGTTTTCCTTTATCCCCAGCTGAGCACCGATACCCTCGAAAGCTCCACCCAAATCGTTTTTAAAGTCCTTATTATCTTTGGGCGGCAAGTAGGTCGTGTATGGGTCGCCAACTGCGTTAACCATCCCAGAGATTGCCCCCTCAACCATCTTCGTAGAGTCAAATGCAGCTGCATCAATGTGATAACCGAAAAGCTTCTGCCAGACATCCCAGAACTGGACAAAGTCAACGGTTAAGTTTTCAGGAGGAGATTGATTGACGACAACTTTTTTATCCGGAGAAACCGAAACACTAACTTTTTGTTCACCTAACCGGTAACCTACGCCACCAGCAAGAATCAGGAATGAAACGATAAGTATGAAGTTTCGAATTTTGGAGAAAGGCAGGCTCATGGTGCTATGCGCGCACGACGAACGGCAAAAGCGCTAGCAGGCGGGCACGCTTCACCGCCGTTGTGACGCTTCGCTGATGCTTGCTGCAGATACCCGTCCGGCTGGCGGCTAAGAGTTTCCCGCGTTCTGTGATAAAACGGCGCAAGGTCTCGACACCTTTATAATCCGGTTCGGTCTTTGTGTTGCAAAATGGGCAATTTTTTGCCACTGGCCTCAAACGCTTGATGGGTTGTCGTCTCATGGGGTTAAAAGGGTATATCGTCGGGGTTGACGTTTTCTGAACCAGGCTCAACTGGTTTATCTTCCACTGGCTTGTCGGTCTTCTTTCCTTTCTTGACTGCCGGCTGCGCCACAGTCGTTGCGGCTCCCACCACATCTGAGGCCGTCGTAGCTAAATCAGGTGCCGCTCCTTCTGCGCCGACTGCCTCAGGCCGTCTCGGGTCAAGAAGGATCATGTCATCGATGACGATCTCTGTAGTATAGCGATTGCTCCCGTCTTGAGCTTGCCAGGTGGTTGTCCTGAGACGACCTTCGACATATACCTTGCGGCCTTTGGTCAAAAGCTGGCTGCAGAGTTCGGCAAGTTTATTCCAGGCAACCACGCGGTGAAACTCCGTTTCCTCTTTGCGCTCGCCGGATTCCGTCGTCCATGAACGGTTGGTAGCAAGCCCGATTTGGCAAACCGCCGAGCCGTTTGGAGTATAACGCAGTTCTGGATCTCGCGTTAAGTTGCCGATGAGTTGCACCCGATTTAAGCTTCTACTTGACATATTTCTTCAATCTGATTTGATAAGTAAATATCTCAATATTTCCGCCATTTGCACTGCCCGCTTGGACAAATCCCCCACAATCAACGGACCAGCCGAGAGAGTGGCAAGAAGATACACGGCCTCGGTTTGTTTTTTGATTGTATAGGCAAGCAGTTTTTTCCCCAGGAGGGTTAAGGAGTCAACTGAGGCAGTCTCTCCGACCAGCTTTTTGACCACTTCTTCCCGCTTTTTTTCGCTCTCGTAATCACCGCTGGTTGACAACACCAACATGAGCTCATACTTCCGATTCATAGATGGGATCATATCACGACTTTTTCTTATACTCAATAAGAAAAATCTAATGAACCTATAGTAGCTTGACAACACCACACGTCCAGCTATAATAGCGCAATGTCTCTCGTCAAGGAATACGCTCCCATCTCTCCAAAGACCTTTGACCAAGGCCCACTAGACAAATCGAATCATTTGGACGAATGGTTTCCTATGCCTGATATCCGCGAGCCTTCAGAGGCTTATCTAAGAAAGCTGGGTTGCCCTCCCGATCTTTTTGATTTTATCAAGTATCTTTCTACGCCGGAGCGCGTCCAGGCATATATAGATTCGAATGTAACATATAATGATGGGTTCGAAATGCAAGGATTTGTTGGGGTAGCAAGAACGAAAAAAGCACATTGCTTTGAGGGAACGGTATTTGCCTATACCGCGCTCCACGTCTGGGGGTATCAACCGAGAATCGTCATGCTGGTTGCTGACAACGATTATGGGGAAGATCATAATATCGTGGTGTTCCGAAGGGGTACGAGGCTCGGAGCTCTTGCGATGTCAAATTGGGAAACACTCAAGTGGCGGCCGCCGGTGTTCCCGACGCTTCGGGACTTAGTTCTGGGAGGATACTGGCATGCATACACAAGCGAAGAGCCTCAATTTTCCGGCACATGGAACCTAATCGGCTTCTCAGACCCGATTGATTTAGTAGCCAAATTTGGCGGTTACGACTGGATGTTTAATGAAGGGCCTAGCGCGCTATGGTTGGTATTCCAAAAGTATGCGGATGATCTTATATGCACGCACCTTTTTAACGGCAGCCGCTTCCCCTACCCACCGGAGGACCTTTCTGGCAACGCAAACGACCTTACCTACCACGAACGATAATGAAAATTTATCTTCTACTGTATTTATGGAATTAAAAAAAAGATCGGAACAACTGCCCATTTATCAATATACAGCTACTAGTGAGCTTGTTGAGGTTTTATTAAAAACAGCCTCCACATTGCCTTCTCCCGATGTAGTTATCACAGATGTAGATGTTATATCTGCTTGCTTCCACGAGAAAGGTTCTGCGGCTGATGTAATAGATTTAATGGCGCACAAAAACAAAAATACACTCATAGATAATTTAGAGAACATCAGGATGCTTCAGAATAAAGATGTTTCTGCTGTGGCTGCACTCGTTATAAATGGTCAAAAAATTTTCATGAGTACATCTGCTTTTGAAGCCATAATGATGGCAGGTCTAACCGCAAAATCTCAAAGCAGGCCAGTCAATACATTAGACCTAATTTTACAAGATACTAAGAAAAAAAATCGTTAATGAAGGATGCGTTTGAAACAATCGGTCAGATTCCAAATATTACAGCACTTCTGATAGAGCGATATTCGGAGCAAATGAAATATAAAGAAAAAGGTTCAATAAATATTAGGGTTGAGCAACTTACCAGAGATGCAATTGAACCAGTGTCATTACACCACCATAATCACCAGTTAGAATCGCCTTCGACCATTTCCTCCCCAGGATATCTTATCGATATATCAAGTCAAGCTCAACAAGACGGATTCGCAGTCAGTGAAAACCCATCACGACAATTAATTGAACTATTTGGGGCAATTGAATCACATGCGCTCACTGTACTTGTTACTGACAACCAAAACGACGCAGAACGGATCATTAACGAACTTGCAGTATCGCTTTTAGATGACAAAGTAAATCTGTTCAATGTTTCCGGCGTATTTCGTATTGACGATGTACGACTTGCCTCAAATCCAAATCTGGTGATTGTTAATGCGCTTAAACAAGCAAAAGGAGGGATTCTTTATCTCCCTCAACTAGACCAATATTTGGGACAGATCGAAAGCGCTCTTCCTGCTTTAATCCGGAGCTCCCTTGCTGCAAGAGATATACGAATTATTACAAGTTTCAGTAGTAAACAATGGCAAAAACTAAGTGAAACGCGGGATTTTATAAGCGCATATTCGATTGTACTTGATCCTGCATCGTTAACTGAATCAATTGTTGCATTAAGGGCGAATCGCTCAAAGCTAGAAACTCAATTTAAAACAAAAACTACCACAATCAAAATTACCGATGACGCTATAGACGCAGCAGCCAAATTAAGTGCACGCTATATGCCAGGTGGAGAAATTCCACTTATCCGTCAGGCGGCAACACTTACAAAAATTAGCATGTCCACGATGAAAAATCTAGCTGATCCGAGAGTAAAGCCTGACGGAATAGTAGATGAAAAAGACGTTGTATTGGCACTTTTTTATCTTAAAGGAATTGTAGTACAACCTGAAAATCCCGAAAAATATATTCACATGGAAGATACACTTCGGAAACTAGTTGTTGGTCAAGATGAGGCGATTGAAGCGGTGTCCAAAGGCGTTCGTCGAGCAATGGTAGGACTAAAAAATCCGAGAAAGCCGATTGGTTCGTTTATCTTTTTAGGACCAACGGGTGTGGGAAAAACAGAACTGGGGCGAGCATTAGCATCATTCTTATTCGACGATCCAGAGGCAATGCTTAGGTTAAATATGAGCGAATATCATGATAAACATACCGTCGCCAGGCTAGTAGGTGCGCCACCCGGGTATGTGGGTTATGAAGAAGGAGGCCAGTTGACTGAATACTTAAGAAGGAGGCCATATGCTGTCGTCATGGCAGATGAAATGGAAAAAGCCCACAGCGAAGTCCTCAACACATGGCTGCAGATTCTAGACGACGGTCGGATTACTGACGGCAAAGGCAAAGTTACAAACTGTCGAAATACCGTGCACATATTTACATCTAATGTAGGAACCGCGTACTACCGGCAAGAATCACAGATTGGAAGGAAAAAAGTTATTGAACTGGTCAAACGTGAACTAACAGATACGTTCAGGCCTGAATTTTTGAATCGCTTTGATGAAATCATTGTCTTTCAAAGCCTCTCCATGGACAATGTAAAAAAAATCGTGGATCTTAGGATGCACGACTTTAATCTAAGACTTGCGGAAGAAAGCAAGATAGTCGTCCAGTTGACCAATGAAGCAAAAATCCTCGTTTCTGAGCTTGGATACAAACCGGAATTTGGAGCCCGAGAAGTGGAGCGAGTAATCAATAGGAATATTGGAGACGCTCTCACGGTTGCTTTGCTCCGTGGAGAATATAAACCAGGCGATACTATTGAAGTTTCAGCCGAAAATAGACAATTTGTTTTTGCTAAAAAACAATAACCCATAATATTGTATTTTTGAACAAATTTGATACAATAGCATTGGCGTATATAATTGCACTTTGATAGTAGTAGCTGTTCCAAAGCAGCACGGAAAACGAAAGGAGGGTCACGTGGTTCCCACATCTGGGATTACCTCAGCTACGACCGCGAGGGTTTTTTGTGGCTTGATGGAGTTCGCTTCTATGACTTGATCCAGTTTGGGACGCCACTTGAAGTCGTGGACACACGAATAGTAAAACGCCGCGCTAACGAATGGGTTAATTTAACTCGTCGAATTGCCAGCGAAGTAGGCTTTAACGGCGGCCTGAGGTACCATTACGCATCCAAAGCAAACATGACTCTCGAGGTAGCAACAGCTGCGTATTCTGCAGGGTGGCTGCAGGAAACTACGTCTTTGCAGGATCTTGTTAATATTGAATACCTGGTAAAGCAAGGAGTACTGAAAAAAGAGGCAGTGGATATCATTTGCAATGGATTCTTCCTTCCCTCTCAAAATTTTGGCGCACCGCAAGTTGTCAAAAATCTCCAGTCGCAAGACATTGAGTTTAAAGCAGGAAGTACAATACAAGCCGCTGGAGAAATAGATTATCTTGCCAAAATTGAATCAATGCGCGACCAGGGGTATCGGATTTCCCCAATAATTTACGATTTAGATGAACTCCACCATCTTCTCGTAAAAAAGGGTGCGTTTGATATCGGTCTTCGCCTCAAGTTTGGCAAAGTAAACAACGATAGGGACCTTGCTCGGCTTCCTTCCCGATTTGGCATGCCCTGGACAGTAATACAAACTGCTGCCGATATCGCAGACAGAAGTGATAATCAATTACGCTTTACAAGATTACATGCTATGGTGGGAGCAGCAGAAAATATTCCGATAGACACGTTTGATCAATCGCTACAGTTTGCATCTGAAAAATATTATGCCCTCAGTGCTAAACACCCTAAACTTCGATATCTCAATATCGGAGGTGGTATACCTCCAAGATCTGAGTCTTATCAACACGAACAACTCATGAGACGGTTTTTACGTGGTGTCAAAGAGAAAGCACGCCAACACAAGCTTCCCGAGCCTATTATCGAATTTGAGTTGGGAAGTTTCCTTGCGGCTGAATCTGGGTTTGACGTATTGAAAATCGTCGACTATAAACAAAATCATGTCGATGAATCCGGCCGCCCGGTCACGTGGGCAATTGCCGACACGAGCCTGGTAGCTACCATTCCGGACGTCTGGTTTATCGGCAAACGATTCAAAATATTAGCTGTAAACGCTGCAAATCGGCCATGTAAACCGGTACTACTGGGAGATATTACGTGTGATAGCGGCAGCGTATACCCCGACATGGTCATGATACCGGACACTACAGATCCGGTATATTTAGTCATTTTAGAAACCGGCGCGTACCAGAATGCACTCACCGGCGAAGGCGGCGCGCAGCACTGCGGTCTATACGGTAATGCAAAGTGGAAAATTTTTGGAGAAGGAAGTAAAAAAGTCGCCGTATTAACTGGAAGACAAACGCCAAATGATCTCAGTCACATCCTCGGCTATACCGATAGTCGGCTACAAAATGTATCACGAACATGACTCCCGAAATCCCCGTTTATTTCAGCAACACCACATTCAAACATACTCCACAGGTCGAAGTTCATCTCGGAGACGAAGTCATGCACGCAGATCAGGTCGAGCGAGCCGAAAGCATATTGCTTGCATTAAAAAAGTACGGGTTTGATTGCCTGGAAGTTACGGGAAAGCCGGATCTGACGGCTATCCAAAAGGTGCACGGCGGGGAGTATCTTGCGTTCCTCTCCGATGCTTCAAAAACAATACGGGGACGTCCTTCGCTTGATTCTGATTGTGACGGCGCAGTGCCGGCTATATACCCTTCTACATTCCCCTATACCAACAATCAAAAGCCCCGGCATATAGAAGGAACGATCGGCCGCTTTGCCTACGATACCTATACCCCGATTATGGCATCCACATTTGAGGCTGCACAATCATCCGTACAAAGCGCTATTGCTGCATCCCAACACGTTTTGACCGATCGGGGCGTCGTCTACGCCCTGACCCGACCACCCGGCCACCACGCGATGCGAGAGAAAATGGGTGGCTATTGCTACATGAATAACGCCGCGATCGCCGCGGAATATCTCATCGGCCAAGGGGTACGCCGCGTTACGATCTTTGATCCGGATCTCCATCATGGCAACGGCATCCAGGAGTATGCGTGGGAACGGCCAGACGTCCAGTATGTCTCAATTCACGCTGATCCATCGTTTTGCTACCCGTTTTACTCCGGGTACGAAGATGAAATAGGAGAAGGTCCTGGCAAGGGAACCATTGTCAACTATCCCCTTGGCCATGGCACCGGGGAGAAAGCGTACCACAGGGTGGCACAACAAGCCATCGGAACAATCGTATCCTTTGATCCTGAGGTTCTTATCGTTGCAATGGGCTTTGATACTCATAAAGATGATCCGTTCAGGACGTTTCGGCTCTCAACCAGCTATTACCAGACACTGGCTAACGATCTTGCCGATCTTGGGCTCCCGACAATCATCCTTCAGGAAGGCGGCTACAACATCAAAACCCTGGGCGCCAACGTTGTCTCCTTCCTCCGTGGATTTACCCTATAGTTTGACTTTTTTTAAGAAACTGCTATACTAGTACTCTTGTCTCTTTGAGGGAAAGGGCATTTTTGCGCCCGTATTTTTGTCGTCCCGAGAGAGATACGTTTCGCACATTAACAAAAGATATTCAGTGTCCTCCTTTGGTCTATGGCTGCCATTGAGACTATGGATCTATCGTGGTCTGAATGACAGCCATAAAAACCAATATGGAGGTGAAGAATCAAAAATACCGTCATGTAATCACAAATCAATTCCGCAACAGGAGGTCAGATTGGATATCTTTATCTGGACGGTACTCATGTGTATCGGAGTTGGCGTCGCCGTGAAGTTGCTTTGCGACGCAATTCAAAGTGCAGCCGAAATCACTTGGGGCGAATTACTTCTTGGTTCCCTCGTCGTAATCCCGATCCTCGCTTCGATTACAACACTGATTGGCTGGAATATGGCAGTAAACCAAAAAACCAGCTTCAATGAGTATTGGGGCGGATGGGAATTGACCGCAGTATGGGATAAGGTCAGATGCGTACGAGATGGGTCATGCGTCCAGTCTTATAAGTGCGATTCATACTCATGTAACCCACACAAATGTAACTGCGACAGCAATGGTAAGAACTGCAGTACATGCTACGATACCTGTTACCGTGATTGCCCGTATTGCACGGAAGAATGGAATTTCAGTATCAAAACCACAATCGGAGATTTCGTGATCCGGAAAGGAGGATTTCCAGATAATCCCGTGCCATGGCGCGGTAGTTCGATTCCAACGCACGTGCTTCAGCAAGCAGGGGTTGGAATTCCCAAATTTTGGGCTGATGCAAAGGCACGCATTGACGCGGGAAAACCTGGTCCAGCGACTAAAATCAACGTATACGAAAATCTCATCATTGCAAACGATGATACTATCCTGAAACAGTTCTCGAAGGATATCGAGTTTTACCAGTCGTCGAAACACCTGCCTTCACCCGCAAAAGGCATTTACGATTTTTACTATGCGGACAAGGTAATGTTCGTCGGCTACAATCCGGCGAATGCTAAACTGTGGCAGGACACACTGGCATATCTCAATGCTGACTTTGGCGACGCGCTTCAGGGAACTATGGAAGTGGTCGTCGTCCAAAGCCCCAGCGTTTCCCAAAATCCAGACCGCTACTCCCTCGCGTTGCGCGCGTATTGGCTTGATCGGAAATCCCATAAAATGGACACGATCGCCAAAAACGCGTTTGTGGTTATCATCGGCACAGATGACGGAAAGTCTGTTTCGTGGGCACGTGCGTTTTCAGGAATGCCGGTAGGGAATGAGTTGCTACTGGCAAAAATCGCAAACGATCTGCCGGGAACGAGTTTGACTCCTGAAGCGCTATTCGGGTCAAGTACTGGCGAGTTCTACATTAAAGAAAAATCCGACGGGTCAAAAAAGCTTGCGGTTCGCGGTTTGCACAGTGGCGGAAAAATAGCGGATTTGGTGTTCGGGCTATCCGATCAAAGCACCAAGTTTGTCCGAGTTTCGATGAACGCACGGGATGCAACCGATGTGGGCACTGGGTTTAGTTATCTGAAGGGTGAAATTACCCCCGATGACGACCAAAAACCTGGAATCATCATCATCGGCGCATTCCTCGGTTCATGTATTACATGGGTTGTGTTTGCAGTGGCAATCGGTACTCGAAAAGGGTACTACACATCATTTTACCGTTAATTACCGTTAAATCGGTAAACAAGGAGAATCCGAATGAGTAAAACACTGATCGTCCTCATCGTTGTGGCAGCGGTGATTGGGGTGCTTGGATGCACGATCGCCTCAGTGTTCGTTGGCGTATACAATGATGGCGTCCGTCAGGAACGAACACTCAATGCGCAGTACCTGTCAAATCAGAACGATCTGAGTGCGTTCATCAACGGTTACTATGAACAATGGGGAGTTCAGGACGCGACAGTCCGCGATCAACTCCAGCCATTTGTACTTGACGCCGTAAAGGGTCGCTACGACAATACGGATGCCGCTGGTAATCCTACCGGAACAATCAATGCCCAAATTTTCATCAAAGCAATCGCGGAAGCATATCCTGACACCAAGGGTATCACGGATATGGCGCAGAAACTGATTGTTTGGATTCAGGGTCGCCGCCAGGCATTTCAAAACAACCAAGACAAACTCTTGGATATGTTGCGCCGGTACGATACTTGGCTCAGTGAGATGCCACGCGCGTTCTTTCTGAATCTCATGGGTTTCCCTTCCGGCAATCTGGAAGCGCGTTTGGGCGGCAATGTATACCGTGGTGATCAAGCGCGTGAGCAGATGTACAAGATCGTTTTGTCTGGCGACGCAACGAAGGCGTTTCAAACTGGCACACAAGGACCATTGGTTCCTCCGACACGCGTACCCAGCAAATAGCATCAACTGAATATCTTTCGGTTTTCTGAACACCCGTGTACGGGTCACAAAGTTTGTTTTCTTGTGACCCGTACCGGCATTATTGAGCTTTTTTGTTCTATATCAAGAAAGCTGAACAATGCTGTTGTAATCAACATTGCCCTTTGACATAAATAGCGTCACAAATCCAATTCCATCACCGTGGAGGTGTTATGATCTTTTAAGTGGTCTGTACTTGAAGGTATGACACAGTTCCCGAAAAAAGGAGACGAAATGGACCCAAAAAAAGCGGTGACCAAAACAGTTCTGATCCTCATCGAGGGGATCGTTCTGATCAGTGGAGTGCTCATGATGTTCGGAGCAACATCATCCAACGTTGGTGCCGTTCTTGTGTTCGGTGGTGCCGCGGCAATCTTTTGGACATGGAACTTCATCGATGTCGAAAAGACAACCGCACTCGAGAAATTGTATGACGCACGCGCCGAGGCAGGAGAAGGAGGCGGCGCCCGGCCGTATTGAACGTATGATCAACCCCTCGCCTATTCAGGTATGTGTTGTTTCGTAAGAAGCACAACTGAGTCGGCGAGGTTTTTTTTGGGGGAGGGACTTCACTCCAAAATCGGCACGCGGTACTTGTGTAGCTTAGGATCGGCGGTAATAATCGCACAGCCCTCAATCAGTGCCTGCGCCACAATCATCCGGTCAAAAGGGTCTTTATGATGAAGCGGAAGCTCATGCAATTTTTTTACATGGGACATACTGATAGGTAATGAATCAAATTCGAGATTCCCGAAACATACCTCCCAACTTTTACGAAGCTTAAGTTTATTATTTCTCATCTTAATACTCATTTCCCATGCGGTGACACTACTTACAAATATAAAATTTTCCGGATTGCTTATCGTTTCCCGCCACGAGGATTTTAATCTAGCATTGTCGTCTACCCACCATATAAACACATTAGTGTCGAGTAGATACTTCATTACTTATCGTCGGATCCATAAAACATCCTGTTTATCTCGGGATCTTCATCGTCAAAATCATCTGATATCCAAATTTGCCCCTTGAGCCTGCCCGGAACCCTGGGTTTTTTTTCAGTCGCAATAGGAACGAGTCGCACCAATGGTTTACCGTCTTTCGCAATCATTACATCATTTCCTGCCAGCGCTTGGGCAACAAGCTGCGAAAGGTTAGTTTTTGCATCAAACATGTTTACTATCTGAGGTGTCATATTACTTAGCTAATATTAGCTAATATTGATCATAATGTCAAGTTCCGATTTTAAATTCCACCACATCCCCGTCTGCCATTTCGTAG
This sequence comes from uncultured Gammaproteobacteria bacterium, assembly GCA_964621305.1. Lineage (GTDB taxonomy): Bacteria > Patescibacteriota > Microgenomatia > UBA10105 > UBA927 > JAGVFE01. The sequence continues at coordinate 94,847 of CAZUOM010000001.1, forward strand.
TCTCTTCCTTCCATCCGGAGCCTGCCTGTTTCTTTCGCCTTATTCCACCCTCCGATGGCAACGAGCTGATCATAACCGATCGCCTCTGCTTTAATGAATTTCTTTTCAAAGTCCGTGTGGATGACACCGGCCGCCTGCGGAGCTTTTGTTCCTTTCTCAATTGTCCATGCTCGGACTTCTTTGGACCCCTGCGTCAGAAACGAAATGAGCCCGAGAGTCTCGTAGGCTTTCTGAATGAAACGATCCAGGCCGGATGATTCCAACCCCAAAGCCAGTAAATACGCCTTTTGATCGGCATCCGAAAGCGACGCAAGCTCCATTTCCGTTTTAGCGCAAATCCGAAAACCCTCGCCAAGAAGACTATCTTCTGAAACGTTTGCGACGGGAAGCGTCGGTTTCATTGTGAGAAGCTGAAGCAACCGCACCTCCTGTTTTGCCTCTTGGGAAAGGGGTACGTCACGCGCCGGTATCCCGCGGTTGAGTGAAGCGAGTAATGTTAACACCATTTCACTTTTTGTTTTTTGCTTCTCCAGTGTCTGCAGGTCGGAGAGAATCAGCTCTGTTTCAATAATCTCCCGGTCGCCGACAGGATCCACGTCTCCTGCCACATGCACAACGGATGCATCAGTAAAATATCTGACCACGTGACAGATGATATTAACTTCCCGAATATGGGCTAAAAATTTGTTGCCTAACCCCTGACCCTCGCTTGCTCCTTTAACCAGTCCCGCGATATCTACGAATTCAACCACGGCAGGCACTATAGGCGGCGTTATTCCTTCTTCACTATGAACTAGCTTTGCTAGAGTTGCTAACCTGCTATCGGGAACTGGCACGACGCCGACGTTGGGCTCTATGGTTGTGAACGGATAATTTGCCGCCTCTGCCGCCTGTCTTTTAAGGAGGGCATTAAAGAGAGTAGATTTGCCCGCATTCGGTAGACCAACGATCCCTACTTTTAAATTCATGAAAGTTACTCCTCCTGTGGAGTAGGTTGATCCGGTTCTTCCCCGGGTTTAAGCCACTGGACATACGGGCAGCCGGTGGACATTCGTTTTTCTCGATCCCAACCTGCGGTCGAACACTTTTTCATTTTCTTGCCTCTCGATGTGGTAAACAAAACTACTGGACTAGAGCACTCCGGACATTTTTCATCCAGTGTAACTGTCGTACCACTCACCCACTCGACATAATCGCAGCCGGTAGCTTTTTTTGCTTCTTTATCCCAACCACCAGTACTGCATTTTTTCAACTTTTTGCCAAATCGCGTGACGGCAAGCACCAGGTTGTTCCCGCATTTGGGGCATTTCTCAACGAGCGTCTGCGGGGGAGTTTCCAGCCATTTGACGTAATCGCAACCCTCGCTCTTTCGAGTCTGGGAATTCCAGCGGCCGGCGCTGCAGCGAATCAGTTTCCTACCGGTCGGTGTGGTTATAATATCTCCGAGAGGACTTGCGCATTTGGGACACACATCACGTTGTGGCAACTCTACATCATTCATATTCCTTAGTCTTACTGTCAGTATACATGCTTGACAGCGATACGCAACAATGGAACAATACGTTTATGAAGAAAAAAAGCAATACGCTCATTTATGTTGCCGTCATTATCGGTCTGATCATTTCAGCTATTGCGGCAACTGCAGTAGTCAATCGCACAAAGGAACAAGCTCCGTCTGATATCCGGGCAAAGGCAGGAGCGACCTCTGCTCTTCAAATGACGGGTACGGTAGGGTCTGTGGACAATTCGAAAGGGGTATTTTCGTTGACTGACGTACGTTTTGTTTCAAGTACATCTGAAACTACTCTCGGCACCTGGAGCGTTACTCCCCCGTCGGGATTTTCACTCAATTCCCTTTCGGCAGGTACTCAGGTCACAATAACGATCAATCCAGCGACCATGTTGACATCATCATCAACGGTGACTGCAACACAGATCATCGTGGAACGCTGACTATTCGGGGACCCTGCGCGCAGTCTTCTACAAAAAAACCTTTTTCTTCTATAGCTTTGCGAATTTTGTCTGCATCTTCAAATTTATTTTCTCTACGCAACTGCTCACGCTTGTCTACAAGTATTTGAATCTCCTTAGGTACTTTTTCTTGTTTGGTCATTGAGATTTGTGATTTGAGATTTAGTCCAAGTACTTCATCGAAATCAACAAGTAAGTCATATTTATCCTGCGACGGAATGTTGGACTTCACCACTTCCCACGCAACAGCTAAGGCTTGGGGCATGTTCAGATTGTCCTCGAGTGCCGCTTTAAACTTATCCCGAAACGTGTCTGTTTTTGCCAATTTTTCTTCGGATAACGACGTTCTCTTCAAATTTGAAATTTGAAATTTGAAATTTGAAATTGAAAACCGCAGTTGGTTGAGTGCGTTTTGTGCTGCGGTGAAGGCTTCCCATGTAAAATTTATCTCGGTACGATAGTGAGCGGTCAAGTAAAAATACCTTAGTGCGAGGGCATCAAAACCTTTGGCTACTACATCATTAACCGTAAAAATATTACCGAGGCTTTTGCTCATCTTCTTGCCGTCGACCATAAGAAAGGCGTGGTGCACCCAAAATCGTACAAAAGGTTTACCCGTTGCCGCTTCACTTTGGGCAATTTCGTTGGGATGGTGAACTGGAATGTGATCTATGCCGCCGGTATGAATGTCGAAGGTGGGGCCTAAATACTTCATGCTCATTGCAGAACACTCAATGTGCCAGCCGGGAAAGCCATCGCCCCAGGGGCTATCCCAATGCATCATGTGATTGGCAAATCGACCAACGCGCTTGAACCAGAGGGCAAAATCCGCGGGGTGTTTTTTGTGTTCGCCGGTTTTGACCTCTCCTCGGGCTGCCACTACTTTCTCCTCAAAATTTTGTCCACTTAACGCTCCATAGTTGGGAAATTTCGTCACGTCAAAATAGACGGCCTCCGGCGTCTCATATGCAAACCTCTTTTCAACTAGCATTTTGATCAACGCAATTTGCTCGGGAATATGATCTGTGGCTTTGCAGATGATATCCGGCCGCAACACGTTGAGCTTGTCCATCGAATCATAAAAGTGTTTCGTAAAATACTCTGCTACCTCCCAAACGGTTTTTCCTGTTTTTAGGGCTCCCTTTTCTAATTTGTCTTCTCCCTCATCGGCGTCAGAGACGAGGTGGCCGACGTCAGTAATGTTTTGTACGTGTTTGACCTTATAGCCAAGATATGTGAGCGCTCGGCGCAACACGTCGTCGCCCACATATTTCCTTCCGTGGCCGATGTGCGCATAGTCATACACCGTCATGCCGCAGGTATAGAGTCCCACCAGTTGCGGCTTGATCGGCACAAATTCTTCAACTTTTTTGGTCAAGGTGTTGTAAAGCTTAAGCATGGATTTATTCTACCAGAATTCTAAATTTCCGGGGGACGGCGGGGCTAGCTTCCGCCGTACTAGGTTGTTTTTCCTCTTGGTTCCGTGGTTTTAGTCTTGACGGACGTTGCGGCTCATTTCGGCAGAGGCTCTCTTTGCTTTGAGACCATAAAGGTCCCCGCGCGGGCGCTTGCCTTGCATTTTGGGGAGTGCTTGTTGTTGAGCCGCTTGTTGTTTTTGCTGTTGTTGCTGCTTTTTTTGTTCAGCCTCCATCTGAATTTTCTCCCACACCGAGGGTTCTTTTTCTTTGGGCTTGCCGGCAAGTTGCTCGAGGGCTGAGCGGGCAATGGCTTTTTTGGCTTTTTCGTCTTTGGCGGCATCGAGCTGTCCTAAGGCTCCTTCCTTAGTTTTTGAGGCATCTTGCCCAGACTGCGTCACCGGCTGTCCTTGCTGCTTGCTTGAACTACCTAGGCTTTCAATGGCTTTTCCCACAATGTCTTTAGGCACCTGGGCAGTCTGCTTGAGAATATCCTTGCCGATGTCTTCGAAGGAACCGATGATTTGCGATGGGATGCCTGTTTTCATATTAAAAAATCCCTAGCTGGTCCTTGGCTGATTGGCTTAGCCGGTCCGTCGACCACGGCGGATCAAAGGTCAGTTCCACTTCAACTTGTTTAACCTCCGAAAGCTTGCCCACTCCCTCCTTGATGGGCGTGGAGATAACATCAAAAAGTGGACAGCCCGCCGTGGTCAGCGTCATCGTGATTTTGACCGTGCCGGTCTTTTTGTCAATACCAATATCGTAGACAAGCCCGAGGTCCCAAAGCGACACCCCGATCTCCGGATCGGGAATCTGCTTTAATATATCTTCGATTTGCTTTTTGGTAGGCATCTAATACTCCCTCCTCCCTTCCAGCGCTCTACCAAGCGTGACCTCGTCAGCATACTCAATATCCGCCCCAACAGGCAACCCGTGCGCCAGCCTTGTCACTTTGCGCTTTGCGCTTTGCACTCTTAATTGCTTAGTGATGTACATCGCCGTTGCCTCCCCTTCCATGCTCGGATTCATCGCAAGAATAATTTCCCGCACGCTGTCCCCATGTGCTCTCTTAATAAGATCCGCAATATAAATTTCATCCGGCCCGATGTTGTTTAGTGGGTCAATGGCTCCATGAAGCACGTGATACAACCCTTTATATTTTCCTGTCCTCTCTATAGAAAGGACATCAGTCGGCTGCTCGACGACACAGATGGTTGACTGTTCGCGCGACGGATCGCCGCAGATCACGCACGGATCAACTTCAGCAACGTTTTTACATAACGAACAAAGAACAGTTGAAGATTTAAGCATCTTGAGCCTGTCACCAAACTGGTCTAGCTCCTCTTGGGGAACATGTAAAAGATAAAAAGCCAGCCGCTGGGCAGTCTTGGGTCCGATACCTGGCAATTTTTCAAAAGATTCAATTAAGCGACAAAGAGCTTTAGGAAGTAGAGACATGAAAACATTCTATCCGATCATCGAAGAAATTGCTCGTCCCAGAAGAGGACCCACGGAAATGATCGTTAATTTCGGAAATTGCTTCTCTTTTGGTATTGCAATCGTGTCGGTCAGAAATACGCGGTCAATGCTCGGCGTTTGTAAGCGCTCAACCGCCGGCCCGGCCAAAACCCCGTGGGTGGCAACGAACGTAACTGATCTTGCTCCGGCCTCTTTGAGAGCCGGAGCGCCTGCGGCAATGGTGGAGCCACTTGCAATGATGTCATCAATGACGACTACGTCGCGATCTTTGACGTCGCCAATGAGCTGAACCGCCTCGGTGGTATCGCGTCGATCCAGGTACCGCTTCTTCTCCATGACCACTATGGGCATATCGAGAAGGTAGCCAAGGTTTCGCGCTCGCTTGACCCCGCCCACATCTGGCGAGACGACAACGCCGTGATTTAATTTCAGTTTTTTGATTTGGCTGGCGACAAGCTCTAGTGCACTCAAGTGGATCACTGGAATCTGGAAAAAACCAACGATAGCATCATTGTGTAGATCTACGCTGACGACTTCCTTGAATTTGCTTACCTCGATAAACTTAGCAATCACCCGCGACGACACCGGCTCACCCGCCCGATGCTGCTTATCCTGACGCGCATAGCCCATGTAGGGAATGACGGCAATCATGTTTTTTGGCGCACTTCTCCTTATGGCGTCACCCAAAAGAACGAGCTCCATGATGTGCTCATCCATGGGATACGAAAGCGACTCTAAAACAAAAACTGTTTTATCCCGCACGTCTTCCTGTATCCACGGTCGAAGCTCTCCGTCTGCAAATCGTGTCAGGTCTACCTTGCCCAGCGTAGTCCCCAGCTCCTTGGCAACGGCCTCTGCCAACGGCCGATTGCTCGAGCCGGAAAAAAGCACAAAATCTTTCATTATTTCATCCTATCCCTTTGGGCAATATTGAGCAAGTGCTTTTTTAAGAAGTTCGATACAGCGGGTCAGCTTTTGCACATTTAATACATACGCGATGCGGACTTGGCTTTTGCCGAGACCGGGTGTGGCGTAAAAACCTGCCGCTGGCGCAAGCATGACGGTTTCATTGTTATGGCGAAAATCAGTGAGTAACCACTTACAAAAATCTTCCGCATCATCTATCGGAAACCCGACTATTGCATAAAAGGCTCCTTCCGGCTTGGGCATCACAACTCCCTCAATACTCTTGAGTCCTTCATAGAGAAAGTCCCTGCGCTTCTCGTACTCTTTGTTCACCTTTGCTAGGTAGGAAGACGGAACTTCGGTTAGTTTTGCGGCAACGGCCTGGTCGATAAATCCGGCCGATAGCCGGCCCTGGGCAACACGAAGCACTCCTGCCATAATATCCCGATTGAGCGATACCAAGGCACCCAGACGGGCTCCGCAAAGACTATAGCGCTTGGACATGCTATCAAGGATCACCGCCTGATCGGGAATTTCCTGCATATAAGAAAACAGCGACGTTTGAGTTTTTCCGTCATAAACATACTCGCGGTACACCTCATCGGCAAGCAAAAACAAGTTGTGTTTTTTGGCAACCGATACAAGCGTCTCTACTTCTTTTTTAGAATACACCGTGCCAGTTGGATTGTTGGGGCTACAATAAAGTATTGCCCTCGTTTTCTTTGTTATTTTTTGTTCGATTGATGAAAGAGGTGGCAGATGAAATCCGTTCTCCGCCTTTGTGCAGACGGGAACGAGGTTTACCCCGTTAACGATGGCATAAGTGTTATAGTTGGTATAGAGCGGTTCAAAAACTAGAATCTCATCTCCTAGCCCAGCAACGGCAAACATCGCAAGTGAGATAGCTTCGCTGCCACCGCTGGTTGCCTGAATATGCGTAATATCCAGAAATGAAAATCCTAAGCCGTGATAGTACGTTTTTAACGCATTGAGAAAATCCGCTTCTCCCTGAGATTGTCCATAACGGATTGGATTTGCTTTCCAATTTAGAAGAACGTCTAGCATCACTTCCGGCGTTTCAATGTCCGGATCGCCAATGTTGAGATGATACACCGTCACTCCCTGCCTTTTGGCCTCAACCGCATACGGCACGAGCTTGCGGATGGGAGAGGCGGGAACGGACAGCATCCGTTGTGAAATCATACGTATTACGTTATTTTTCAACAGAAAATTCAGTCTCTATCTGCGGGCAGCCGAATTCCTTCCATGCGGAAAGGCCCCGTAAAAATAACTCCATGAATCGATCATCGCCACCGGAAGATCCAGGCGCGAATGCCAACCCCCCTTCGCGGATAGCAAACGACCCGTCGGTGAAAAATGCCGTCCGTTTCATTCCATCAACCGTTACTGTCAGGGGCTGGCCGGGCTCAAACCTGCAAGAAGATGAACGGACGGTAGTTTTCATATTCCCATAGCCGTCTATCCATGCAATACGATATCCCGGTATATCCGGAATAAGCGATGCGTCCATTTCTGATCCGATATACTCTTGCTTACTCCTGAGTATACCAACAACCGCTTCCGGATAAAAATCTCGTGAGCGAAATTGTGAGCCTCTGTTGACCACATTGACCAGATGAAGTTGCTTAATCTGGGGTTTAGCAAACGAAAAACAGTAACCGGCGTTGACCCCGACGATACGGACCCCATTGGTAAGATATGCATACACCAACTGTTCACCTTCGTTACCGTGGCGGGATTCTTTGTCGTCTTTCCTGGGAGCGGTATTGGTGTAGATGAGCATTTCGCTAACCGGGTTGATGCTCGCATACTGGGCCATCCAAAAACCTGTAGCCAGCGTACTGAATTTCGGCACACTCGTGCAAAAAACGTCCAGATTCGGATCCAGAAGCTTTAGTTTTTGAACTACTTCCCCAAAAGAAGGGTCACCAACTCCATAATCAGCTATAAATTGGATAAAAGCTTGCTGCCCCATGAAGTTACTTTGGAAGATTCATTTGCTTGGAGATTTCTGAAAGTTTTCCGGCGGCTGCTTGCTGAGACTTTTTGATAGCCTCTTGGACTGCCCGGCGGGCCTCTTCGTCTGCTGCTCCATCAATTTCGACGATTTTGACGTTTTGGTTGCCGGTCATAACCACGCGCACGCGGCCCACGATGACCTCAAATTCTTCTTTCTCGAGAGCCGCTTGAATTGCACCAGCCTGCTGGCGCATCTGGTTAAGGTCTCCGAGCATTTTAAAAGGATTGATCATATTATTTCTTCCCTAATACTATCTCCACCTTCGCTTTCTCTCCGAACAGTTTTTTCAGCGTTTCTGCGATTGCTTCGCGGTTCTTTGTTTCCCCCAGCTTGTCTTTGTGAAACGGATAAAAGGCCTCTATCGTTACTATACCATGGTCAACACTCTTTGGTCTAGTAGAACGCATGACTCCGGCTACCGAGTGATTGTACGGCTTAATCGCATCGATAATATCCGTCCAATGCTCTGTAAGTTTATCCAAAGTAATCAAGCCAGCTGATTCAACAGCCGGCGCAACCCTCACGTGTTCTTTTTCGCCTATTGCCTGTTGCCCACAAAATTCAACGATTGCCAACTCCAGCGGTAACTGGGGAATGGGGCTTATACGAAGGTCACCATATGCTTGCATGAGCTTCCTAGTAAGCTCTTTGAGATCTTTAGTCGTCATCGAACCACTTTCTTTTCCCCTTACGCTGGCTATTAATCTCTGCTCGGCTTCTATCAGGCATTCGGTAATAAACGATCTGATGTCGCCACCTGCGCCAACCACCTGAGACACAATATCTAATGCAGCTTTAAAATTTTTTCCTGCGAGTACATTAAAAAAAGCGCAAATTGTTGCTTGGTCGCTTGCGGCAAGAATCCGTTCTACTTTATCTTTCGTGAGTTTCCCTTTTTCAAAACTGACCTGCTCCAAAAGTTTAATCGCGTCACGAAAGGCTCCGTCAGAAAGATCTTTAATGACCTCAAGGCCGCCTTCGTCAATTGCTATTTTTTCTTCCGTTGCAATCCGTTTCAGAGCGCTGTCGAGTTCATCAGGCTTGGCCCTTCCAAAAACATAGTGGACGCAGCGGGACTTGATGGTGGCAGGAATCTTCTGCGGATCGGTGGTGGCTAGAATAAAGACTGCATGAGCCGGCGGCTCCTCAAGCGTTTTAAGCAGAGCGTTAAACGCCTCGATCGTGAGCATATGAACCTCATCAATGATGTAGGCTTTGTATTTGCCAGTGCTGGGAGTCAGGGCAATCGTGTCCCGCAGGGAGCGAATATCGTCAATCCCGCGATTGCTTGCAGCGTCCAGTTCCAACACGTCAAGAAATCTGCCATCGGCAATTGCTACACAGCTATCGCACTTGCCACACGGCGCGCCGGACTTTAGAGGCTTGACACAATTAAAAAGCTTCGCGATCAAACGAGCTGCAGTGGTTTTGCCGGCTCCCTTTGGCCCGGTAAATAGGTACGCGTGCGGCAATTCTTTTTTGTCCTTATTGAGCAAGGACAAAAGACGTTCACGAACAGCGGTGTTGTCTATCTCGTCAAAAACCTGCGGCCGATATTTTCTATAAAACGACATATTTACTCCTCGTGGTGCTTGCCCATCAAGTGATCCAGACCATGAAGAGCAAGTTCAATGATTTTATCGTCAACCAACTTGTTTTCCTCCACCGCTTCTTTAATGGCTTGCGGGTAGGAAATGACGATGTCGCCCAACCGCAAAACGTCATCAGGGGTGTCACAAAAAGCCACGCCCTTTTGGATGGAATCGTTAAGACCAAAAGATAGGACGTTTGTGGTTTTGTCGATTTTGCGAAAGTCGCGGTTTAGCTGCTTCATCCGCCTGTCGCCAACGATTGTGATACCTAATTCTGCATCGCGATGAACCTGCGGGGCAAGGGCGTCGATGATGGCATGTTTGACTTTTTTGCGATTGACCGGATAGTGGGACTCAGTTTTAAATAGAACAGTAATCATTGTGCGAGCATCTGCTTGAGGACTGCAGCAACACGACCACCGTCTGCTTTTCCTTTGGCAACCTCCATTGCCTGTTTCATTAATAATCCAAAATTATCTTTACCTGAAAGAACGACCGGAGCTAGGAGTGCGTTGAGCTCATCATCGGAAATTTCTTCTGGCAAATATGCTGCTAATATGTCCAGCTCCGCTTTCTCCTTTGCAGCCAACTCCAGCCGGCCAGCTTTTTGATAAGCCTCGATAGACTCGCGGTGTGCTTTGGCTTGCTTTTTGATCACATCAACAATATCCGCATCCGTCAGTTTTTCACTACCGCCGGCCCCATACTTGGCAATGACAGCATTGCCGATTGCCGACAGCAACATGCGCAGCGCAGAAAGACGCACGGCATCTGCGCTTTTTAACGCGGCGGTCATATCAGATCGCAATTGATCAATGTGTGGCATCTCAATAGCTTCGGTGCGGGTGTCGGAGTCGCCGAGCAAGTTCTCTTTTTTTCTCTTTTCGGACCTCTGCTGGTTTTTGATAAAATTCTCGTTTTTTGAGATCCTGCAGAACTCCTTCTATTAATACTCTACGCGTAAATTTTCTGATCAATGAATCTGATGTGTCTCCTGGCTGTGCTTTGACAACTACCATAAAAAATAAACACCTCGCTTTCTAGATGTCTTTGAGAATCCTTTGCTGTATGTCCACGAGCGTCTCATTGACTGGAATTTTTACCAACGACTGCATAACTCCACCGCGATCTTCCGAATATCTTGGGATGATATGAACGTGCATATGCCTAACACCAGAAGGTTCACCGTGGTTGATGCCAATAGATAGAATGTTTGTAGAAAATGTCTTTTCGAGCCCTACTGCAACTAACGATACCGCCTGCATCACTTCTCCTAATTCTTTCTTGGTGTAATCAAATACTTTATCTGCGTGCCGTTTGAGAACGACCACCGTATGACCTGGAGCTGACGGAGCAATATCCAAAAAAGCCATCGCCTCATCATTTTCAAAGACCGTGTAGGAAGGCACGAGTTTTTCTATGATTTTGCAAAATATACAATCCATTATAATTGTAGTAATTTTATCACATCGGCAAGTATTTTGTTGGAGGGGCGAAAGTCGGGATTTTTGCTGCTGCCATTTAATACCATATGGTGGCTAGCATGCAAAAACCATGTGGCCTCTGGCTCTTGGTCTCTCAGTTTATCATAGACGGGAGTCAAGTCGATATCATCCCGCGGCAATGACTTAATCCGCACGCCTCCTTTGGCCGGATCTTTTCGCACAACCACGACATAGCCCATTTTTTGGGCCAGATGAACGGTTTCGTCGTTGGTCGTTTCTACTCCAAGCGCATTGCCCCATTTCGTCTCAAATTCAATCCCTTTTTCTTTTATCTCTTTCTCGGCGGTAATTTTATTCTGAAACGTTTTATAGATGCCATCAAGCACATCCATGCCCAGCGCTACTGTTTTTAGCGGGTCATGAGCGTGGAGAAGACGCCACCCATCAACCTGGCTTTCAAAACCAAAGTCGTAAAAATCAGCCGTTGCGTTGGGGTAGTAAACTTCGCGGAAATGATCAATGTCATTGACCACGGCGGTAAGCCGCTCGAGGGCTTCGTCGCTACCTTTTTGGCCAACTATCTGTTCATAGACAAGCTTTGATGCACAGGTGTCTCTGTCCGTTTGATGGTGATCAAATGTGCCCATGCCCGTATCGACGTGGAGAATATCGGGGTTGTCATCTGGTGGCGCTCCACCCAGCGTTTTTCCTGCCGGAACAAATGCCAGCGCCGCCTCTTCCCACCCAGGCCAAAACGTTTTGACCAGCCAAATTGCACAGATGGCATCGACGTCCGGTCCAATATGGGTGACAATGGTTTTCATTGCTACATTGCTACATTGCTACATTGCTGAAGAAACGTTTTTATGTCGACCAGCGCAACCTCTTTTTCATGCCGTTTTTTGACTTCCAACTTATCCCCCGTTTTTGGGGAGATAACCACGCGATATGGCAAACCCACAAGGTCAGCATCGGTGAATTTAACGCCGGCGGATTCGTCGCGGTCATCCCAGAGAACCTCGACACCCGCGGTGAGTAGTTCTTTGTAGACTTTCTCCGCCTGAACTTCGGCTCCCGAAAGGGAAACAAGTTCAACTATATAGGGAGCAATGCCTGCGGGCCATATGATGCCATTTTCATCATGATGCTCTTCTACAGCGGCAGCCATAATCCGGCTCATGCCAATACCGTAGCAGCCCATGACGATGAGTTTTTCTTTGCCATCGCTGTCTCGGAAAGTGGCGCCCATTGCCTCGGAGTAAAGCGTTCCGAGCTTAAACACGTGTCCGAGTTCGATTGCCTTTTTTTCAGCCAATTTTCCCTTGTGGCATTTGACGCAAACTTCGCCCTCCTTCACCTCTCGAATGTCAACAAACTCTGCTGGTTCCCTAATATCTCGCCCAAAATTAACGTTGATATTGTGGTAATGGTTTTTATTGGCGCCTGCTTCAAAATTGACGCGACCGGCGGTTGATTTATCCAATATGACTTCCACATCTTTGGCAAGCCCAATGGGACCGGCATAACCCACATCTGCACCGGTGACTTTTTTGACTGTATCAGCAGAGGCAAGAGAAAGATTAATACAGCCCAAGTAGTTTGCGAGCTTGACTTCACTGACGTTGTATTCACCGCGCACACAGACGGCGACCACACGCTTGTCTGCCTGATAGAGCAGTGTTTTGGTGGTTTGTGCAACAGGAATCTTGAGAAATTTGGCCAGGGCTTCAACACCAATGATGCCTTCCCCACGAATCTCTTCCATGGGTTTTTGTTCTTCTGTTTGTGCAAAAGGAGGAAAAACTGATTCAGCTTTTTCAACGTTTGCTTTGTAATCACACTGTTTACAAACAAAAATCCTGTCCTCGCCGGATTCGGACTCGACCATAAATTCTTCTGAACCCGTTCCCCCAATTGCGCCACTGTCAGCCTTAACAACAGTTGGAGAAAATCCCATGCGCGAAAATATCGCATGATACGCTTGGCTCATGAGATCAAAACTTTTAGATAGCCCTGCCTCATCGCGGTCAAAACTATACGCGTCCTGCATGAGAAACTCGCGCGTGCGAAGGAGACCGCCGACGACGCGGACTTCATCGCGATACTTCCACTGGTTTTGATTGAGAATGACCGGAAGGTCGCGATAGCTGCCGATGAAATGGCGGGCAACATCAGTAACCGTTTCCTCGTGAGTTGGCGCAAGAAGATATTTGCCGCCGTGATTGGCGTCAAAGACAGCCAGGATCTTTTGCATCTTTGAAAACCTTCCGGTTTCTTCCCAAAGCGCAGCCGGGTGGACAAACGGCATAAGGAGATGCTGGACGCCGCGCTTGGTGAGTTCTTCTTTGATAATCCGGTCGATTTTCTCAAGCACGCGGAACCCGAGGGGCAAAAACGTGTAAATCCCTGCAGCCACAGGGGTGATAAAACCGCCTCGCAAAAGGAGCTGGTGGCTAATTACGTCGCTGCCTGGCAATCTCTGCCGCGCTGTCTTCCCCATGAGTTGAGAGTATTTCATGTAGCTTCCCTTATATTACCATTATTGATAGTGAAACTGGAAGAAATAGAAAAATGAAGAAGTTGCTTTGCCATCAGGATCCTCTACACAGTCGCTTATCCTGATAGGACAGCATTACGGCTCTTGACAAGAGATAGACATATATGGTATACAGTAGCTGTATATGATTCGGACACAGGTATATCTTCCGGAACCACTTTATTTTGAGCTAATGCAAATGGCTAAACGTCAGGGCGTTCCTGCAGCCCAAATCATCAGAAAAACCCTCTCTGACGGGGTAAAAAAACAAAAAAAACAAACACCGGCCCAGGCATTCGCGCAATTGGCTAAATTAGCAGTAAACGGTCCAGGAGATCTATCTACCCGTCATAATGAGTATCTCTATGGCAATGCAAAGTGATCTCAATAGGCCGCCACTGGTTATTATTGCAGACAGCAGTGCCCTGTTTGCTCTGGTAGACATGGCCGACGCAACGCATAAATTCGTTGCCTCAGTCCATCCGCTTATCCCCGATGATGCCCGCGTAATCATCCCGGCTGAAATATTTTCAGAAACTGTCAATACGCTCTGGAAAAAAATTCAAAGATCCGTCGCAGTTGCTTTTGCAGAAAAACTATTGACGTCAAGCGGATTTTTACTTACAGAAAGCGATGATGAAATCCGCCGAACAGGGATTAATATGTGGAAAAATCTGCGTTCAAAAAATATAAGCTTCACAGATTGTCTGGTCATGGCGCATGCGGACCGCTGGAAAACAAAATGGGTCTTTGGTCTTGATGAAGCTTTTGCCAAAAACGGCTATCTGCGGCTTGGAGTCGACGGTTATCCTGAGTCTTAGAACTGGTACGACAGTTCACCTGGCGGGTGACCTACATTGGCACCTATTCTTTTTCATCAAATACTAGATGCTTTATTTGATTTAATTTTTGTGAAAAATCAATTTGATTATGAACAAAATCTTTATATTTATTCGGAGATCCGAACAATTCCAAAATGAAAGATGGATTCGAAAGTGTATCCTCCAGAGGAGCTACATATTCATGAAGAGATGACCAGGGATATGCATCAAGTTCTGATTCTTTGATCAAAAACGACGAAATAGGATTTAAATGGATATAGCGAGACAAATGAATAAGTTGTTCCTCAGATTCTACCCGTACAGCTTTAAACGGTCCCTGGAATAATGGACCGACGCGTTCATGTTTTGTGTTGAAATACTTGCTGTAACTATCACAAAATTTGGAAATAAAACGGGAAATTCCGGAATCGGCGGTTTGCTTGAGCAAAAAGTGAAAATGGTTGGGCATGAGACAATAGGCCAGAATATCAACCTGGCGCTTGCTTGTTAACAAGGCCTTAAGAAATTGAATACGTCTCTTTTTTTCCAAAATAATATATTTTGAATATCTGAAGGGAAGATCCAAATAACGATAGTAATGAATCGTGTCAAGAGCACGCTGGTATTCCCATTTAAGGGTAAAGATCGGACGGCGCTCAACCCCCCTGTTGAAGACGTGATACATCTCTCCCGTGGCCAAAATGACACGTCCGCTAGATGACATATAGACAGTTTACTGATCAAAAGTAAAGGTGTCAAGCTAGTTCACCTGACAGGTGGATTGTCAGGATTGTCATCTGCCATCGAGCCGATCTTCCTCTGATTCTTCCTCTTTCTGCATTTGATCCTTATTTTTACCCCTTCTCGTATGTGGTAGCTCTTTGTACTCTTTTCTCTTTTCTTCAAGTTCTTTTATTGTCTCCTCGATTATCTGCTGCGTCTGGGCAATCTGCAGCGCCACCACCGCCCTGCTCACGGGCACCGGGGTACTGGTGGTTACGGAGACCGCCTGAGTTGGGGAAACAGCCGTCGTTGGCGATGGGGTAACGGTTACCAACGGCAACGGCACTGGAGCGGCCTCGGCCAGGATGCTACGCTTTTCCTGTTCAAGAGCCACAGAAACGTCTTGCAGAGTTTGGAGGTATGCGTGGGCCACTTGCGCCTGGGATGCGGCATCCGGTGCTTTCTCAATGGTTTTTTTGGTTTCCGCGACCTGGTTGCTAAGGTAGACAAGACCGGTCACGCTATGCTGTTGAGCCAACAGTTGCTTGGCCTCAGCAAACCGCCGCTCGGTGTACTTGATAGAAAGCTTCACCGAAGCGTCATAGGAGGGCGCAACGACAAACGACGTTGCTTTTTCTACCCCGAGCTTGAGCGTAAACAAAGGTTCGCCGGGGAGCGCGTTCCACGACACCACGATTGCCACCGTCGGGACCGTAAAAAGGATGAGAAACGCGGTTGCAAATGATTCAAGAAAAAACCGCATAGTTATTGAATTCGGGTTAACCGGATAATATCATTGAACGAAACGAGGAGGATTAGGATAAAAAGTATAATCATGCCGATTTGATGAGTGGAGCGCTCGAAGGCCGGCCGGATCCTGCGACCAATGAGTTTTTCCAGAAAAACGAACGTAAGCCTTCCGCCGTCGAGAGCAGGAAAAGGCAAGATGTTAAGGACTGCGAGGTTTAGAGAGAGGATACTCATAAATTCTAAAACCGCCTTCCAACCAAACTTAACCGCTTCTCCCGTAACCTGGGCAATTCCTATTGGACCGGCTACATCCGTTCTAATTGGTTGGAGGGTTACTAAGCGCCAAAGCGTTGATCCAAGTCCCACGAGCATGTCCCGACCGCGCAAAAGGTTAATTTCAAACGCCTTCCACGGCGCAACGCTCAACGGATACGTTTTTTTCTCAAGATCTGAAATCACTACTCCCATCGCCCCCTGCCCGGCAGGAGGGTACTCACGAGGAGTAAGGCGTACTGTTATTTCTTTGCCGTCGCGAAGGATACTAAGAGTCACTTGCTGACCTGCGTTCTTTTTCGTTGTCTCAATGAGATCTTTAGCTGTACTAAAAGACATAATAATATCATTAGGTAAAAGCCCGGCTTTTTGGGCTGGACTGTCAGGCTGGACTTTCTCAACATGCACCCGGCCAGCTGGCTCCAGAATTCCTTGGTTGAGGAGATACGCAGTGATCCCGACTGCAAGAAGAAAGTTCATCAATACCCCGGCAGTAAGAATGACCGCGCGTTCTTTCTTGCTCTTCGCCCAGAAGAATTTTCTTAAGGCCTCGCCTTGCCTCGCAAGGCGAGGCCTTTTCAGGCTGTGTTCCTCCTCATCTTCACCTGCAAGCTTGACAAAACCTCCGATCGGCAGCCAGTTAATCGAGTAAATAGTCCCTTTAAGTTTCTTCCCCCAAATACGCGGCGGCAGACCGAAACCGAATTCTTCAACTCCAACGCCAAAATATTTTGCCGTCAAAAAATGCCCCAGTTCGTGGACAAAGACGAGAATAGAGAGGATGAGAAAAAATACAAGGGCAGTGATTAACATAGTTTATATTTGTAGTAACTCTTGTTCCTTTCGCTCTCCCATGCCGTCAATCTCGGCGATCATTTCGTCGGTCAGCTCCTGAACCATTTTTTCTCCGTGTTTTCGTTCATCTTCGCTAACTTCGCCACTGTCTTGGCTGCGTTTGAGATTTCGCATAGCTTCCCCGCGGGCTTGTCTGATCATAATCCTTCCTCCTTCAATCTTGGTACGGGCGAGTTTAATGTACTCTTGTCTACGCTCCTGGGAAAGCGCCGGAATCGTAATTCTAATTATTTCTCCATCAACAACTGGAGTTAAACCAACATTGAGCTCTTGGATGCCTCTTTCGATCTCGGCAATAATCGATGGATCAAACGGAGAAATGACAAGCGTACGGGCATCCACAGTAGTAATAGTAGCTAACTCCATCAACTTTAATCGCTGCGATCCACCGTATACAGAAATAATATGATTTTCAACAAGCGCAGGAGTGGCCCGGCCGGAGTGAATTGTTGCTAAATCTACCCGCGTGACCTCAACGGCTTTCTTCATCTGGTCGCGGACGGAAGCAAGAACGGCGTCTATCATCTGAAAATATTTTATTCTCCCAACATCATTCTGTCAAAACGGGCAATTGTGATATTTTCGCCGAGCTTGGCAACTGTTTGCTTAACGAGATCGGCAATCGTGATTGACGGATCTCGGATATATTCTCCCCTAAGAAGGTCTTCAACGTTTTTAGGATTCGTGGAGGCCACTTGAAGTGCCGTCTCGTGAGCGAGGCATTTAAACTCATCGGTTCGCGCGACAAAGTCTGTTTCACATCGAAGCTCAACAAGAACGCCGATTTTACCTGCGTGAACGTAGGAGTCGATAATACCTTCGCTCGTTTCTTTGCCTTCTTTTTTTGCAGCTTTTTCCAAGCCTCGTTCGATAAGAAGTTTTTTGGCTTTCTCGTAATCGCCGCCGCTATCCTCGAGGGCCTGACGGCAGTCAGAGACTCCAGCCTGAGTTTCCTCCCGAAGTTTTTTAATATCCTTAAGATTTAGTTGCATGTTTTTTCGCCTCCTTGTTCAAAAGCGCTTTTCCTTCTTTATACGCCTGGGCAAGAGTATGCGTAATTAGCTGAATGGAGCCTACGGCGTCATCATTGGCTGGAATAACATAGTCTATCCCCGTCGGATCAGAGTTGGTGTCCGCGATGGCAACGACGGGAATGCCCACACGCTTAGCCTCGCGGACGGCGGTGTCTTCTTTTTTAATATCGACGATATATAGCGCTGCCGGGACCTCTATCAGCTTAAGGACGCCCCCGTAGTAGATTTTGATGTTTTCCAAGTAATGGGCGAGTTTGGTGCGCTCGTGTTTGGGAAATTTTTTCCATCCTCCTGCTATCAGCTCTTCGGTGAGCCGGTTGATTTTTTTGATATTCTTTTTGACTTCATCCCAGTTCGTAAGAAAGCCGCCTATCCACCGCTCGGAAAAGTAGGGGGCGCCGACAGTCGACGCCTCATCTTTCAAGACGCCTTTGGCCTGCCGCTTGGTGCCGACAAAGAGAATTTCCTTCCCTTCAGATACGAGTTTTTTAATAAACGCGATTGCTGCATCCAGTCCAGCCTTGGTTGTAGCAAGGTCTATGATATGGATGCCCTCTTTTTCCGTATAGATATAGCCTTTAGCTTTCGGGTGCCACCGCTCGGACTTGTGGCCAAAGTGACAGCCAGCTTCCAGTAGTGCTTGGAGTGTTATTTCTTCCATAAAATTAGGCGCTGATACACCCAGCGCCTGCTGCATGTATCTCTTTTCTCTTTCACCCAACTTGCCCTTCGTCGCTTCGCTCCTCTGGGAGAGATACATGTCCAGTGTGCAGAATGCATAAAGTATATCATGCTCACTCATCGATCACAAGCCCATTCTTTACACGCTCGGCAAGGTCGATATAGACATAAAAGGCCGGGATAGCTCGTCTTTCTGAAATCAGCCCCTTTGATACCTTCCCTGCGGCTTCCAATTCTCCGAAACGCAGCCAAGAAACTCTATAGAACAACTGAAGCATGGGGACTTTCCCGCGAGGATTAACAAGCGCAAAAAAGGCCAGGCTGTTAAAACGCGTCTCTCTGCCAAAACGCAGTCGGAAATACGTTTTAAGAAGTCCTTCACCTATCTGCTGATTTTTCAAGGATTCCCCAGTTGATGGAAGCAGCGGCAGGCGAACGATGCTGTGAATGTAATCCGTGTGCTTGCCTGGCAGACGCCCGCAATTGCCATCAGCAAAAATTATTTCATCTTTTCGAATATGATATTTCTTGCCCGGCAACGCACTCAGGTATCCGACAGCTTCGTATGGCTTGGTTTTGGTAATTGCAAAAAGAAGCAGTGCGCCTTTTGTGAAAAGGATCCGCGCGATATCCCCTACGTCGTCGCTTTTCCCCGGACCATATTCATGTTCCATGACTCTGTTTTCGAGCTCGTTGTGAATATAGGTACTTATATCGAGAATGTCTTGCTTGGTACATTGTTCGAGCTGAACGCGAACGTATTCGATATTCTCACCTACTCGTAGTACCTCTGCGTGTGGCCGCTCCCGCGACACTTGATCAGGTGAAGCAGCTGGTTTGCCGTCTGTTTCTAACATCAGATCATTGGGGGGCAGGGAAACGGGAGCTGAGGGCGATAACCTCGCGCTTAGTGGATTGAATCAGTTGGTTTTGTTGAAGCTCGTGGTGAATGTTTTTGAGGAAGGCAACACGTTTGGCTTTGTCTTCTGGGAGTTTTCGATTAGCAACTTCCTCAATGACAGCCACCATCCACTTACCAATTTTTCCCATCTCATTCTCCTTCATGCCGCGCGTGGTGATGGCTGGTGTCCCCAGTCGGATGCCTGATGGATACATGGAAGATCCTGTTTCAAACGGGACGGTATTGCGGTTAACGATAATGTTGGCGTACTCCAGTGCCCACCCCACAACCCACGCTGAAGCGCCGATACTTCTCAAGTCTAAAAGAACGAGGTGTTTATCGGTTGAGCCGCTGACGACGTCCAGGCCTTCTTTTAGGAGAATTTTTGCAAGGACTTGGGCATTTTTGACAACTTGCTTGGCATAGGTCGTAAACGACGGCGACATCGCTTCTTTGAGCGCAACCGCAATGCCGGCAATAGTATGCTCATGCGGTCCACCCTGGATGCCGGGGAAAACAGATTGATTAATCCCTTCAATTAAATTATTCCGCGCAAGAATGATTGCTCCGCGGGGTCCCCGCAAGGTCTTATGTGTTGTCATCATTGCGACATCTGCATGTGGAAAAGGCGATGCGTTGACCCCAGCTGCAATAAGCCCGGCCTCGTGAGCAACATCGGCCATATAGAGCGCACCCACAGCATGAGCGATTTCCCCCATCCGTTTATGATTAATTTCCCGCGGATATGCCGTGCCGCCGGAGATAAGGAGTTTGGGTTTTACGTGCTGGGCGAGTTCTTCCAGGGCATCGTAATCAAACACGCGCGTTTTTTTATCGACGTTATAAAAAAAGATCTGCCAAAACTTGGAAACGATGGTTACTTTTTTATTGGGCAGCTCCCATCCGTGCGAGAGGTGTCCGCCATCGGGAAGATACATGGACATAATCCGATCGCCGGGCTCAAGGATGGCATTATAAATTGCCAGATTTGCCGGACTGCCGGAAAGGGCCTGAACATTGACTCCCCATTCTTTTTCATCAAGTTTAAATAACTTAAGCGCCCGCTTCTTGCACAGTCCTTCCACCTCATCGATGACCCAATTCCCTTGATAGTAGCGCTTGCCCACCTGCCCCTCGGCATATTTGTTCATGAGGACCGACCCCACCGCCTCCCGCACCGCAGCCGACGCATAATTTTCACTCGGAATCATCTCGAGGACGTTTTTTTGACGCACGGATTCCTGACGAATCAGAGACGCAATCTCAGGGTCAGTTTTTTGAATTTTCATGAGGCAATGGTACACCAAATGCTACTATTTTACCAAATCGGCGTAGGCGGCGGCAAAAAGAGAAAAAATGTGGAGGGGTGAGGCACCTTGTGCTCGATACGCTGCATCGATGCCGGTTAACTCCCTGCCGCTTGCATCAGTAACCACAAGTTGGCCTTCACGAATGGCTCGCTCCGTGGGAAATCCATGAGCAATATGACCATGATCATAGAATCTATCCTCAACCGGATACATGCTTTGTCTCACAATGGTCTGACTTTTTGGATACAGGCAGACCATATCTGTCTGGGTATACATAACGGCACGATATGCATGGCAAACTAAAAGCGCATATCCAGAATGAGCCGAATGCATTGCCTCTCTGCGTGCCGCTCTCTCCCATTCATCTACAAACAGCGCCATCCTATCAGGAGAGTCCGGCTTCCCTTTCAGTATTCCATCTTCTCCTCTATTTTCACAATCTGCAGCAAAGATAAATGTATATCTGCCGTCGCGCCGATCAGTATAGCCGTCGGCGGTTAGCCTATCCAAAACATGCAGCGCTTTATGTTGGGCTACAACGACTGGTTCAAAATCCGGTTCAACCGGCATACTTTTGGTAACAATGCACTCGCATTCCAATCCTAGTGCCGGGCGGATGCTTTTCAATGCAGCAAGTCGCACCGGTGTAAGACTGGCAACCATAATTTTCATATCTGCCGGCCAGTGATTTAGGCGGGTTTCACGAAGCGTTTCTCGAGTCATTGGAAAAAACAAAAAACGCCGAGAGTCTCTTTCAGCGCTTTTTACTTTTGTACACTGCCCAGACACCAGTGTCAAGAGCCATAATCGGGTCGCCTTAGGATTTTTTCGTAGGCCGCATGGCGGAGGAGGTAAATGGTGGTCGGAATCATGAGCAATTAATATCTCTCGTGATGAGTTCCGTGGGGTCGTTCACGCATCAGGCGCACATATGTTTCGTTAACACGCTCAATATCAATCAAAAATTGTGATAGATCATCATGATCATTATCAATGTGGACAAATTGAATGCCCAACTCTCTTAGTTTATCTCCTTCATCGCGTAATTCTCCCCCATCAGGGAAATATCGTAGAAATGTTTCTTTTCTCATGCCGTCAATCCGCCTGCCGTTTCTTCGTAAGCGTTCCTCAAGGCTTGCGTCGATTTCAACAACAAGAATGTTGTGATCGGGTTGTTTTGGAAATTTTTGAAATCGCCCCAGCAAACTTTTTCCGCTCTGAAACAGTCCTTCTCTTGGTAAGTTTATTACGTCTGGCCCCGTTGCATACTCAAAAAGCATTCCCCTGCTATCCCCGTGATGCCCAGCCAGTCGCACCATGGCATCATGCACACGATTTAAAAGGATACCGTCAGTAACCTCGAAAACTTTTCTTCCAGGGGATTTGTCTCCGTCAAACAAAATACTGTGAGAGCCCTCCATCGCTCCGTCTCCTCTTATAGCGCCAGAGCTACGTACGTCTTCTACAACTGCCTCTTCAAGCAGTAAGCGATCACTTACAAGGATAGGGTCCATGCCGAGCCTTTTCATTTCATATAAAATCTTGGCGTTTGCCGTACTTTTGCAACCGCCTGGTTTCCCTATGGTCATTATCGAATAAAACATACGGGTAAGTTAGGCAGATAAAATATTTTTTTCTGCATCATCCCTTATAAATTTTGTGGCAGGAAAAACAGACAGCTATGTATTGGGCTTTTTCGCGGCCGGTCGTACCGATTGAAACTTCCGTCCCTCCGGCAACCCGCTCCGTGTGTGCGGCTTTGCCGCCGCATTTAACGCAGATGCTGTATTGCTCGATGCACTCGTCAGCTAAACCCATAAGGGCTTTGGTGGGGCCATATTCTTGTTTGCGATAATTGTAGATAAGTCCGTTGACGTAGACATCAATCACTTGCGTAAGCAGTTTCTCTACCACTGCCAAAAACTTTTCTTTTGGGAAAAAGTGCACCGCATCGATAATAACTTTTTTGATCCCATCTTTTCCCACATACTGAAGGATTTTTTCCGGCTGGTCCATGCCTATGTAAATAACCGGAAGCGGCCGCTCGTCATGAGATTTCGTGTGTCCCATGCCGCCGTTGCTCTTGGCTTCTGCTTTAAAACACAGAATGCTGTAGCCCAGATCGGAAAGGACGGAAAAAAGAGTAAGGAGTTTAGTGGTTTTGCCGGCAAACATTGGGCCGGCGATGACGGTGAGCTTGCCCCGGGATGATTTCGAGCGCTTTTTAGCCATTGCTTTTTGGCAGTTTATCTTGCACAACGGTCCAAATGTTTGCAGCAACCACCTCAATGGTGTTTCCGGCGTTTATGACAACATAGCGATTTGGGTCACGTTTTGCAAGAGCCAAAAAACCCTCTCGCACGCGCTGGTAAAAGTCATGCTGCTGCAGATCCAACCGGTCGCTGGGCTTTCTGGATTTGGCCCGGCGCTTGGCGCCGATCTCGGGTGAAATATCCAAAAGAATCGTCAAATCCGGCTTTGCGCCGTTTACGGCAAGGGCATTGAGTCCGCTCACCACATCAACCCCCAGTTTTCTTCCGTAACCCTGATAGGCCAAACTGGAATCAACAAACCGATCACACACAACCATTTTGCCCGATTCCAGTGCCGGGGTGATGATTTGCCGCACATGCTGGGCTCGGGATGCGGCCATAAGATACGCCTCTGTAACTGGATCAAGATCAACGTTTTCTTGACTGTGTGTGATGGCGCGGATCTGCTCTCCGATCCGGGTGCCGCCGGGTTCGCGGGTGACTACGACAGAATATCCTTCTTCATGCAAGTGGCTGACGAGAATTTCTACCTGAATGGACTTGCCTGCGCCTTCCCCGCCCTCAAATGTAATAATAAATCCTTTCTTCATTTCAGTTTAAAAATTTTACTATCTCATAATGGACGCGGTCAATGCTCCCGGAGGCATCAATGGTGACATGAGGAATTTTTGTTAATACTTCTTTATATCGTTTCTGCATCAATAAGAGAAGCTCCCGTGTTTCAAATGTGCCCATCGGCTCGCCGGTTTTTTGGTGGCGGTCAACGGCTCGGGCGTAGGCCATGGCAGGGTCAATATCAAAATAAAAAAGATAATCCGGCGTTGGCTCAAAACGGAAGAATTCTTTTTCCAAGTGCGTACGTTCCCCGTATGTTTTTGCCTGATAAACCAAGGCACTCACCCAGTTACGCAGACTAATAACCCACTCTCCATTACTAAGAGCAGGCTCAATGATCTGTTTTACCATATTATAACGATCAGCAAGAAGAAAGTATGCTTCGGAAACGTTATCGATGTGCCGATTTTTTCGCCAGACAATAAGAATTTCCTTCAACTGCGGCGATGGATGATATACGATGCGAGAAGAAATGCCTCTTTTGTTAAAATATTTGTTCAACAGAGTCGCTTGGGTTTCCTTCCCGGTGCCACTGATTCCTTCAAAAACAATGAGTTTGCCGCGTTTCATAACAATATGTTGGCTACATCGTAAACCGTCGGCAACGTGGCGTCAGCAATAACTGAACTGGTATCAGACCAAACGAGACAGGTTTTCATACCGAGCTTTTTGGCCGGGGCTAGGTCAACAGCTTCCCGGTCGCCAATCATGAGGTGGTCGGCCGGCGGCAACTTGGTTTTACTTAGTATGTAACGGAAACCTGCCTCACTTGGCTTGGTTACTCTCACGGTTTCACTCGTCACCATCTCCTCAAACGTTTCCGGTGGAACACCAAGCATAACAAGTGTTTCTTTGTGGCGAGCAATCATGCCATTGGCAAGGGTAAAATGACGAAAGTTTTTAAGCTTTTGGAAAAGCTCGATGAGTTTCTCGTCGCGTTTGAGATATTTGCGGCGATCAAAATACTGTTCCATCTCAACCGCCGCTTGGGCAATCGTGACCCCACTTAAAACCGCTGCGGTTTCTGTAGCACTGACGTACCGCACTTTATATAGTTTTGTAAATTCCTCAACGGTTTTTTCACGCGGCCAACCGGTATGATTCATTATCGTCTGATACTCAGCCTCCCGCACAGCAAGCCACAACTCCGGTATGGGCTTATAGAGCGTCCCATCAAAATCCCAAATCAAAACCTTAACACTTAAAAACATAATGAAAACTGATTAAGCGCTAATGAATGATTTCTGCGCTATATTCGAGCATTCTTGTTGTTAGTCCGGCGATAAATTCTTTTCGATCAGTCATTTTACATTTTACAGTTTACAGTTTTAATTTTGTTTTTACTTTATCAATGAGTTCTTTCTGCGCTTTTTTGCTCGTAACGATATTGAGACCATCGGTATTTTCTTCTCGTATCCGCGACCCCGTTTCCCAATACGGTCGCTTATGGTTGTAAGAGTTGTCTCCAAGTAAACAATCAGGTCCGGCGGGGTAAAATAGAGCTCAAGTGATTTGTATATTTTCTGATATAGTCTCCATTCTGCGTCATCCATGTTTCCCAAAACGTGCTGCGCCTTGGCATATGAAAAAACGTCTTGTTGTATGGGGGTATCTTGAATTATATTATTTTCAAGACGAGCGGCTTCAAACATCTGATTGACTTTCTCCATTAGAAAAAATGTTTGAGAATGAAATGCCCAACGTTTCATGTCCTGGTAGAACCGCGGCAAGAAAGAATTCTCCCCAAAATTTTCTTCTAAGAGACGGAAATTAAGTCCTTTGGCAAGAAGTCGTGCGGCTGTTGTTTTGCCGCTACCCATCGTACCCATCACAGAAAGATAGACATGTTTTTTCATCCCTCGTTGTTCTATCACAGCACACAAAACTTGACAATGATTGTTTTAGTCTCGTAGCATAGAGAGCATTCCTTTGATATGTGCGGAATATTCGCTATTGTTAATGACTCCACTCACCACGCCGCGCAAACGACGCTCGAAGGGCTTAAACGACTCGAATACCGGGGATACGACAGTTGGGGTATTGCGGTTGTCACCAAAAAAGACGGCTCTGTAGCAGTGGAAAAGCATGTGGGGAAAATCGGCGACGCGATGACGACGCTTCCTGCCGGTAATATTGCTATCGGCCACACGCGGTGGGCTACACACGGTGGTGTAACCGATGAGAATGCGCACCCCCATTTGGATTGCACGGGGCGCCTGGTCGTCATACACAACGGAATCGTCGAAAACTATCAGGAGCTCAAGGGCGAACTTCTCAAAAAAAAGCATCGCTTCCGATCGGAAACAGACACAGAGGTTGTTGCCCACCTTATCGAAGATCGTATCAAACGGGAACCCGTTGGTCGTGCGGTTTTGAATGTTTTTAAATTGCTCGTCGGATCCAACGCCATCGGCGTTTTAGACGCTAAAACCGGCACCATTGTCGCTTGCAGGAACGGCTCGCCGTTGGTAGCCGGATTTGGTAAAGAACAATATTTTTTAGCATCCGACGTGACGCCATTTCTCAAGTTCACCCAAAAAGTCCAGTTTCTGGCTGATGGACAGGCCGTCGTCATGACCCGTGACGGGCTTACGCTTTTGGACATCAAGACCGGAAAAGAAAAAAAACTCGCCTTGCAACACTTGGATTGGAAGCTGGAGGATGCACAAAAAGGCGGCTACCCACACTTTATGCTCAAAGAGATCATGGAACAGGTAAAAACCGTGCCAAAAACAGCGCTCATCAACCGCAACGAAATGGAAAAAATTGCCTCCCGCATCCGAAAAAATTCCCGCGTCGTCTTGATCGCCTGCGGCACGGCATCCTATTGTGCACTTGCTTCAACCTATTTTTTCTCGCAGGTTGGAATCGAATCAAAATCGTACGGCGCATACGAGTACATGCCATTCACACAGTTTGTTGATAGTGAAACGATCGTCTTTGCCATTTCCCAAAGCGGAGAAACAGCTGATACGCTCATTGCCGCCCGCGCCGCAAAAGCAAAAGGGGCGTTTCTTGTGGCTGTTGTTAATGCGCGCGGCTCAACTCTCGAGCGGATGGCAGACACGGTGCTGCCGGTTGGTGCCGGACCGGAGATTGCCGTCGTTTCCACCAAAGCATTTACCTCGCAGCTTTCTACCATGTATTTGGTCAGCCGGATGTGCGCCGGCAGATACACGCAAGCCGTCAAAGAGGTGAGTACGTTGGGCAAGGCGCTCGAGAACTGGCAGATGAAAAAATTGCAGCGTAAAGCTGTCGCGCTTGCCAAACAACTCATCGATGAGAAAGACATGTATATTATAGGAAAGCATCTTTCCTATCCGGCAGGACTTGAGTTCGCGCTTAAAATAAAGGAGACAAGCTATATCCACTCCGAACCGTTTGCTTCAGGAGAGCTAAAACACGGGGTCATCACTCTCATCCAAAAAGGGACGCCGTGTTTTTCAATAGGAGCTAACGATGAAACGAAAATGGAACTGTTATCTAGTGCGGCTGAACTTGCTGCACGCGGCGGAAAAATAATCGGAATTGCTCCGTTTTCGTCACCTGAATTTGACGTACACATCAAGACACCAGACGTAGGACCGTTAACCATTATTCCCAACGTCATCGTCGGCCAGCTATTGGGCTACTATCTAGGCATCGGTCGCGGCACCGACCCAGACAAGCCGCGCAATCTTGCCAAAAGCGTTACGGTGAAATAGATAAAAATTAGGTGCCAAGCTAATTCACCTGCCAGGTGGACAACCACAATCACAAGGATTTATTCGCCGCGGGATCTTGGGAGAATTCAAGCGGCCTTCCGCTTTTGATTGCGTATTCTGCCCGCTGGAGCTCGGTTCCAATGTAGATAAGGTGCGACGGGTCGATAATGAAGTCACCGATGTTGACCATTTGGATATATACCTCCATCGCTGTTTTTCCGCGCCACTCCTTAAGAAGCAATCCGCCTCCGGGCGCGTAAAGTTTGGCAACGATCTCGTAGGATGTAGCTCGTTGGGGTAGTCTGGCATATTTGATGGGTCGGCCGACACGGGGTACATTCACCTCTTCAATCTCAATCACGACGTTTCCGCGCGGGTCTTCGACAAACATCTGCCGACTGGTAAACCCTAATTCCTTTTCGTAATTATCTTTAAGAATCTTTTCCACTAATTCGTAATCGTCGCTATAGATATGCGCGCTGTGGGTCACCATCACAAAGCCTCCCAATGGATAGCCGGTTTCATCGGCGATAAATTTTTGCAGTTTGCGAAGGCTAAAAACATTTCTGGGCCATCCGTGAACCATGTCCTGACTGCGGAAATGGGTCGTCATAAAGAGCTTGTTGTCTTGGATAGAACAAAGCACTTGCGTCAGGCAGGGCGTATCGCCACGATTTGCCTCTGCCCAATCTTCTTTTACGCGGGCGGTGAATGCTGCCATTTTCTTGGAAAAAGGCCTAGCTTTTATAAGATTTATAATATTTATAATCTGGTCAACTCCGTCGTGATTTCTTAACCGCTGGCCATACGTATAGGCAATACCGGGAATTTGTTTTGCGGAAAGCACTTGTGGGTAGTATTGCAAAAGTTCGTTTTTACTGAAAGGAAAATAGTGCGGCAGGTATGGTTCTTCAGGATTTTCGTTATAGACGACGGCCATGACATTTAGTAATTCTTTGAGCTCGTTTTCCTGGGTGTAGCGAGTCTTCTTAATTCTGCCATAGCGCATAACATTGTTAAGGATCTTGAGCCACGTCTGTGCCGTAGTTTCTCCTGCAATGCGAAATCCAATTTGCTCGCTCGGGTACGTAAATGGTTTGGGGCGGGATATTGGAAAAATTTTCGGTTCAGAAAATTTTCCCATTGTTTTATTGTTAAATTGTTGTATTGTTGAACGCAGCTCGTCCGGAGATTTACCACGTAGATTGATAACCTCCACGTTATTGCGGAATTGATCAATCGCCTCTTTCCCAATTTCTTTTTCAACCTGCCCTTTTTTCTCATCGCCGATAATAAAGAAATCTTTATCAACTCCATATTGCATAAGCGCTAGTAATGCTTGACCGCTACGCGATAGATCAGCGCCCCATAAAATAATTTTACGGATCACCGGATTTGCGTAGATATTTCTTATCATCGCCGAAATTCCGGCCGAGGAATATAGATTACCAATCGCGCAGTAGTTTATTCCGTCAAGGAGTTTAGCGACCACCTGCCGCTCTGTCCACATCACCGAAACACCAACGGAGTTAGTGGGATCTTTGACCTGAAGAACATTTTTGTAAAGCAAAGGCCAGTCCATTACCTCTCTTCTCCAATCTTACTGGGCAGGGGTGTTTGTTGGCCGATGTATTTGGCCGATTTCTTCTTATTATATGGCACGTCAACGGGTGAACTAAGCTCTTCAAATGTGAGTGCGCATACGCGCATGCCGGAGTAAAGCGCTACGGGCATCCGGCCGAGGTTGCCAAGTTCCATAACAACCACACCACTCCAACCCGGCTCAAAGATAGAGGCTGTTGAGTGAACAACAATGCCAAGTCTGCCTAAGCTGGACCGGCCTTCTAAACGCGCAAGTAAGTTGTCGGGTAGTCTAAATGACTCCATCGTCGTCGCAAGCACAAAATCACCCGGCTGTAAAATAAACTGCTCCCCTTTTTTCACTTTCACTTCTTTCATCATGTCTTTGACCGGTTTTGGGTTATTGGGGTCAATGTAGGCAAAGCTGCTGTGGTTAAACACGCGGAAGCTGTCGCCGAGCCGCAGGTCTACAGAACAGGAACCGAGCTGAATCTTAAAATCCGGTTTGGGTCTAATCTTAATTCGCCCTTCAGAAAGTGCCTTCTTAATATCCCGATCAGAAAGAATCATGGAGAGAGTATACGAAAATCGCCGGTCGCAAACAAGAAAGACTTATGGTTTGCAATTCTAGAGGTATTTTTCTAAAATGTAGCAGTATGGGAATGACTTCTGTTCCGCTTAAAATAAAAAATCCTGCTCACCCTTCAAAGGTCTTTGAAGGCAAGTTTTTGGTGGACTCTGGAGCAACTTTTACCGTAGCCCCCAGCCAAGCCCTAAAAAAACTCGGAATTAAACCTAAGCGAGAGGTAAATTTAGAACTGGCTGACGGCACATGGGTCAAAAGAAAAATAGGAGACGCTCTATACGGTTTCGGCGGACTCGAGGCAGCCGCTCCCGTACTATTTGGCGAAAAGGGCGACAGCCTTTTACTCGGAACATTTACCATAGAAGCACTAGGGTTAGTCCTTGACCCTCTTAAAAGAGAACTTCGTCAGGCACTACTTAGGCTTTAACGCTTTTGTTAAGTAAAAATCCAATAGTTAGCGGCAAGACTGGCAGCACCAGCAGCCACAGGCGGGCAATGGTGATTTCATCGCCAAGTTGCAAGAGGAAAAACAAGATGACGTAACTGATGGTTCGCATCGTGCAAAAAAGAACCGGCTGCTCCAGAATCATGTGATACTTGTTCTGCCACTTGCCCGCTGCTGCATCTACAGCATTGAAATACTCCGCGGACATGGCAGTAAATAAAAACGAGCCGGTAACGCTTGACAGGATGAGAAACACCCAGACGCCAGTGAGATTTTGAAACAGCCCAAACGAACCGATTGCCAGTGCCGTTCCTCCGGCTCCAATCCAAAACGCGCGGGAGAATTTTTTAAGAATCCGGATAGAAATAAGACTCCCGGCAGTTGATATGAGTGCCGCAACCGTGAGTAGAAACCCGAGCATCGACTCTTTGCCGACGACAATATATAACAATATCCCCGTCACAGTTACGAGCGCAACGTCATATAGTCCGAATATGCTCTGCCACGTCAGAACGAGCTTCCACCGGCGGCTCCGTTTGTGCTCGAGGAGATGTTTGTAGGAAAACCGGGGAATTTCGTGCGACGGCAATTTGCCGATGACAATAAGAGCAATAATCATGATGCAACAGGCCAACAAAAAAAGTGTTATGTATCCAGTCTTAACGGAAAGCGCCAAACTTGCCACAAACGAGATGAGCCACCCGCCTACGACCGGACCCAAGGCGCTGGCAAAATTCACAAGCGCCCCGCTCCAGCCGAAGTAGTCCACCCGCCGGCCGGAGTGGGTAAGTATGTACTGGTTAAGATTAAACGCCGACCAGTAGATGCCTCCAGAAAATCCACTGATAATACCTAGCGGCAAAATATAGGCTAAACTTCGCTCGCCAAGATAAAACAGCAAGAAGTAGAAAATTGCGGCGACGAGGAAACTAAGTTTCATAAGAGTCCCCGAGGAAATTTTTCTCAACGTTCAACCGGACAGCGCGTAGAAAAAAGTAAAAAGTCCCATGTTGATGATGTTATAGAGAATCGTCGTTTTAAGGTCGCTGTTAGCGTAGAAAAAGACCGTGACAAAAACGCCCACCAGCGAGAAGGAAAGAAAGTTAAAAAACTGAATAATGAGGAGCTTGCGCTCCTCGCCGGATAAATTCCGCATACCTTTGTATTGTAGGCTATTGGGGCGGCCTGAGGATAGAGTTACTTTTTGACTAAATACGAACTGCGCGTTTTGGGCTTGAAGCGCTCGGTAGCGTAACGCAGGGTCGTGCGCGGCATACGGGAGGCATATTTGGCGAGAAACGCCTCCAGAACTTTTTCGTCGCGCTTGCCTACTTCCCGCAGCATCCAACCGACGGCTTTGTGCATGAGCTCATGCTTGTCGTTGAACAAAAGTTCGGTCATGGCAAACGCATCTGCAAAATCGTTTCTTTTGATGAATGCATAGGTTGCCAACATAGCAATCCGCCGCTCCCAGACGATTTTTGATTTTGCCAACTTATATAAAAGTTTTTTCTCTTTCGGATGGCCAAGGAGATAGCCCCCGACAATGACAGGCGCAGATCCGTCAACAAGGTCCCAGTTGTTAACGTATTTGGTATTGCGAAGATAGAGCTTGTAAATCCTTTGCCGATCCTCGTCGGCCGCTTTGACAAACTTGAGTGCCAAAATTATGAGAGCCGTCTGGCGGTGTTCATGTATCTTGCTGTGCAATGATTCTTCGAGGTCCTCAAGCGCAAGATGGGTAAACTTCTTGGCAATCCTGCGCTCGTCCGGCACAATGACGCCAAGAAACACATCTCCCTCTCCATACTCGCCTTTGCCGGTTTTGAAATATCTGCCTAGAAATGCCGCTTTCTGCGGATTGGCATGCGAGTCAAGTTCGCTGATAAAATCGCCGGTAGTCAAAGCCATATGCCTTCACACCCTATTGTACATCTCTTTTAACCACTTGACTTAACCACTTGACGAAATTATCGAACCCGCACAAAATAATGCCATGGCATCCCAATTTGCGGGTCCCTTTTTACTCGTGGGGTTTAACATATGAAACGGCGGAAATTACTCAAAAACCTTATACCAAAAAGGTCACGAAAGTCACGACAAGAGTTTACGGGCACTATCCCCTCTGACGAGAAAATTGCCCAACTGGCGCAGATACTCAAAAAACAGATCCAGGGCGAAAAACTTCATAACAGATATGCGACGGTACGAAAAATCCTGACTTTATTGGGAGTTGGTACCGTCCTTTCTCTCGCCTTGATTTCGCCAACTGCGATCGTGCTTGCAAAACCGTTTTTGGATGAAAAACGTCGTCAAGATAGAGAAACGTGGAAACAATTCAACTCACGTTACCTCCGATCAACCATAAAAAGACTTCGTAAGAAAAAACTCGTTACAATCGAGGAGCGCGACGGCGAAAAGATCGTCATCCTTGCCAAATATGGAAAACAGAGAATTGTCAAATATTCCCTTGACAACCTGACTATTGACAAACCAAAAGTTTGGGACAGTCGGTGGCGGCTCGTCATTTACGACGTCCCAAAACAAAAGCGGCACCTTCGCGATCTGTTTCGCGAGACGCTCAAAAGTCTGGGCTTTTATCAGCTGCAGGAAAGCGTCTGGCTCTACCCGTATCCCTGCGAACCGCAGATTACGTTTCTGCGTGAGTATTACGGAGTCGGCAATGAAGTGGTCTACGTCGTTGCAACTACTTTGGAAGATGATGCACCATACAGAACGTATTTTGGCCTATCATAAAGGTAAGATTCAGTAACGCCGCAAAAACTAATGCCATGGCATTCCTTTTTGCACCCCCTTTCGCGCTCATCTTTGTTTCTTCACGTCTCGGTGGTACAACACATCACTCATTCTTAGCTTGAAAGCATAGTGTTCAAGGAGATCGTGGAAATTTTATTGAGTTCTCCGCGATAATCAGCAGACTGTGATGAATAAAACTTTTTCATGATTTCGGGCGCAACGCCTTTCATTTTTTCTACTAAGCGTTTTTTGATGTATGGGGATAAGTTGATGTGTTCAACAAAGAGCTCCTCAACTCCAACATCTTTCAGTGCATCAAAGATATCTTTAAGTTAGTCAGGCGTTGCGGCAAAGTGTGGAAGCAAGAGACCGACGAAGGCGTAGGTTTTGAGACCTGCGTGACTTGTTTAGCATACCAACCGTCCCCTGCAGCCTGGGAGATTGATTTTTGCAAACACATAATTTCCCCAATCTGCTACGGTCTTGCCTACCATTCTTCCCATGAAACTCGCATAGCAGTAACTGCATCCGAAGACAGGACAAGGCTTATTGAGTTCTATGTTTTTCTTTACCGGATAAACTCTGCTATACTTCTCTCGTGTGAAAGAGAAACTATGAACCAACACCTTCGGACTTCCATAGTTATTGGTGCTGCTCTATTTCTATTACTTTTTGCTCCCACCGCCTCCGTTGACGCCGCAATGTCCTACGGATCCGGCATCTACACCAACCTTTGCGGCACGGCGACATCGGCAACAGCCAATACCTGCAACAAAGGATGCAATACATCAACTGGCGCGTGTAGCGCTTCCTATGTTGTCAAGTGGACGTGCGATGGTAAAACAACGGACTGCCGCAGCAACGAAACGTCGTTTGCCTCTTCACAATCACTGGGCAGCCCTGGTTGTGGTAAAACAGTGCAGATAGACGTGTTCAACAAGAACTGCCGCGCGGGCGGCGGATGGACTTGTTCGGACGCTGACTTGCAAGATTATATAGTCTGGTATTCCGGCGACTGCGGCGGGCAAATACCAGCCTGTGACTCCAACGCAGTATCCATGGCCGTAAACCCGCAACCGGCGCCGCTTGGCTCCAACGTATCGTTTTCTGTAAGCGGTTCGCAAGGATCAACCTGGATTGCAGACTCCTGGTCCGGCGGGGTATCCTGTACGGGACCATTTTGGGGAACAAAATCTTGCAATGCGATTGCCTCGGGAACCTATACCTGGACTCACAACTGGAAAAATTGTTCTGTTTCGACGGACAATTGCGGAGGAGTTTGTACGAAACAAATAAATTACCAAATTCAATCCGGTCCAACACCAACCCCGACAGCAACCTGTGATGGATTCAGTGTTGTTTCCGGCAATAATGCACTCGTGCCCGCCACCGTGGTGCTTCGCGCGCGCGCTACCAACGCTACCCGGTACCGATTCTACTTTGGAGACGGCAAACAAGAAGAGTCAACATCCAACGAGATAACTCATCGATATGAAAATTCCGGGACGTTCACCGCGCGCGTCGATATCAAAGACCCGCAGGACAATTGGCGGACGAGTTCTTCCTGCGAAGCGACACTAACCGTCAAATCACTACCGATCGAATCGCAAAAATCAGATTGTTCAGATCTGTTTATTCTTGAAGGAGACAACAAAGAAGCGCCATCTACCGTAAAAGCATCAGTTACTGGTTATGACAACAAGGGTAATATTAAAAAATACCAGGTCAACTTCGGCAACGGCATCATTCAGGAATCTGAATCTTCTACGTTCTCCTACACATACGCCAATCCGGGTACATACACGATAAGCGGCTATATCCGCGACTCGAGGGACAACTGGAAAGGCGGTGCCGGAAGCTGCCAAAAAACGATATCTATTAAAACAAAAGCAATCGTATCCCAGCCCAAAACCGGCCCGTCCACAATCTTTACCGTTATCGGACTAGGAGCAGGACTTGCGGCGTTATGCCTAAATTTACTTCGCCGGCGATTGTCATAGCAGCGCTATTTATATCACTTGCCGTTTTCCTCCTGTGGTTTCTCTCTGTTGCTCTCCCAGTTCTAGCAGTCGAGGCAAGGTTTCAGTATAAAGCAACCCTGCGCTCTACCTTTGGAGCCACCCGCCTTCGGGACGTCATATGGCCGCAACTGCGGATCAAACTCCCGGAACTGGGACAAAACACCCAAAACGGCATTATAATCCCTGCCATATTCGTGGATGAACCCGTTGTTTACAACGTAAACCCAAATGATGAAAAAGACTATAAAGCGGCATTGAGGCGCGGTGTTGCCCATGCCGCCGGAACAGGGATACCCGGAAGTGGGAATATTGGCTACTACTTTGCACACTCAACCACACCCTCGTTTGTCACCCAGTACAATGCAGTTTTTTATCTCCTGGGAAAGCTTAAACCGGGTGATGAGGTTGACATCTGGTACAAGGGAACAAAGACACGATATGCTGTCACCTTTTCAAAAATCACCGAAGGGTCCGACGTGTCATTCCTCTCTGCCAGTTCTCCAGAAGAAACTATTGTCCTCCAAACCTGTTGGCCGCCGGGAACGGCGCTAAAGCGTATGCTTGTATTTGCAAAGAAAAAAAATCACATACGATAGCAGTTGTGGGTGATCCAGGGATCGAACCTGGGACCTCGTTCTTATCAGGAACGCGCTCTACCACTGAGCCAATCACCCGGTTTGAGTCTATTTATAAAATTGCTCGAAGATATTTTACCAAAAATTACTGACAAATGTTAGCGTCGGCTCCATTACGCCGCTAGTTTTTGAAACCTCACTTCTACGAACAAGGTGGGCAGGGAAAAAACTGGTGAAGGCAATGACAGTTTTATAAAAAAGGAATCTAACTTACGCCATGATAGGCGCGTAACGCCTCGAGGGAACCTAGACCTTCAAGAGCAGGAGCGGAAAAGTTTGCGAGGCTACCTGGCAGTC
Source organism: uncultured Gammaproteobacteria bacterium (assembly GCA_964621305.1). GTDB lineage: Bacteria > Patescibacteriota > Microgenomatia > UBA10105 > UBA927 > JAGVFE01. The sequence goes on from CAZUOM010000001.1 coordinate 130,497, forward strand.
TATTAATGGCGCCATGCCTACTAAATGTGATTATGCCTATACTATCAGTAATTAAAGGTATTTTATGAGCATTTGCATCGGCGATAGCATTGGAAAATCTTTTCATCAGTTCGGCCTTTCGAATCGATTTCTTTGTCATAGCAACTAATACGGCCTCAATAAACGGCTGTGTGGTTCCCCAACCAGATTTTCCTACTCGCATCCTAAAATGACTTCGATTATCCCGTGGAGACAAATGGGCTACGGGTCCGTCCTCTCTGATATGAGAGAGCCACCAAATGCTTTGATCGACAAACTGATCCTCTTTTTTAAAAGAGGCCAAAATATCAGTCAAATATGATGGATTTGTCAGAATCCCACTTCCGAGCAGTGAACCTATTCCGTACTTTAACCGCCCTTGTATAAGATTATTTGTCCACCAGCTAAATACTTCTCTTTTCCCAACATCACTATCAAATGAGGCGATAAACTGCATCATTTCTTTACTATTATATGTTGATAGTTTTTCTCTTATCGAATTAAGCACATCTTTTTTTACTGCGTCGTCGCAGTCACATAATGCTGCAAGTAGACCATCTACGACTCCTGAGTCGACCTTTTTATTGCTTGATCGCAGAGAGCTACTGCGAGGAGTTAAACCTTTGTTTAAACGGGATTTTATCATTTCAATCTTTTCTTTTTCATCAAGCTCGTCCGTATAAGGAATGAGTCTTGCGGCTTGTTTGCGTACCTCCGCTGTAACCAACCCACCACCTTGCGGGTCGTAATCTAAGAAGTGACCGATCTGCCCATTGGGTAAGGATAATTTTCTGTCTGCCGCAGCCTGCAAAACCGAAGCGATTATTCCATCATGAAATATTTGAACCAAAGCTCCAAGTCTTTCTCTATCGTAACTTCCTCTATCTGGAAAAGTCTTATTTCTTAAGCCTATGTATTGCTCATCTTGTCAAGTACCCGTTTTTTTAGACGGTCATCTTCTTTCTTTTTTCTACAGGCGTCATTTTGAGAATTGAGTGAATACGTTTATGGTTGTAATAATATACCTGCTGATAAATGTATTCAATCAGTTCCCCAAACGAACGAAATCTGTTTAAATCACCGGCTTCCAGTTTGAAATGTCCAAAGAATGATTCCTGATATCCATTCTGCCATGGTCAACCTTTTTCGCTCATGGATATTTCAGCTCCGATAATTTTCACAAAGGCAATGAAGTCCTCACTGTCATATTCCGATGGGAGGCCCGGACCGGACTTGAACCGGTGTATGGCTGTTTTGCAGACAGCCGCGTTACCTCTTCGCCACCGGGCCGCTATCACCTCCTTATTTTAACACGATTTCTCTCTCTCACAAAAACTATAATACTACGCCTACTACGGCAATCTTAGCCATGAGACAATTATAGTATTTTGACAACCGAATGGTGATAGGAAGTTAAAAGAGAGAAAACTACTAAAGACCCTACGAGTACACCTCGTAGTTCTCGATCAAAATAGTTTTTTATTTAGAAAGGAGGTGATCCATCCCCAGCTTCGGCTAGGGATACCTTGTTACGACTTAGTCCCCATCGCTGAATTTAGCTTCCCCCCTCTTTTTAAGTTTTACCATGTGGTAGAACCCAAAAAGAGGGGGTTCGGCTACTTCCAACTTTGGTGGCTTGACGGATTGGGATATAGTAAGGTTTATTCCCGTTCCCACCGGACGTGCGGATTTTCCGCATCCGGCGAGTCAGATTGATTCAATGCATTCATGGTCCTTTTAAAAACTCTCAGGAGTTTCAATTCTTTCTGATTAAGTTTGCGCGTATCTTGCCGACTTCTGACAAGATCGGCAACAGCGGCAAACTTTTGAAAAGAAAATCGTTTAACTCCACGGAGTTGATGTTTTCGAAAAAAAGGAACAATGACTTGTTGGATATCATCCTGCTTGGTTACTTCAAAAACATACGATGGCCTGCGAAATCGTCTATATGCTTTTCCCCATTCTTGCTTTTTTAGGTGAACATAGCCGACCCCGAAAAAGCCTTTAATTTGCTCCAAGACTTCTTTATTGTCGTATTGTTGTGTTATAAAATATCGCAAAACGATTCGATGATCTTGCCGAATTTATACGTAGAAGCAACCTTCACCATCTGTAAATCCAACGATATACGCTGCATTGATCTTTCCGTTATTTTCCTTCCGCATGATTTCACTGTATTTCGTATCGAAATACCTGTCAAACACACGTACTATGAAAACAGCTGACTTCCTTTTGGGCAATTGCCTCATCCCAAAAGGATCTCCTTGGGTTACGTAACAATCTATTCCTGACATCCTGACAGAGAATTATTTTGTTGACTTCCTCCAAACCGCCCGGCTGGAGTCGTCTAACGTCTCATATGTTGTCAGGCTGTCATTTGCCTCAGACCCTTCATCCTTCGGGTTACCCCTTGGGACTGTCAAATTTTTTTGGCTATAAAGTAGGATTTGAACCTACTAGATTGTTCCGCTGCCAAGCGCTTTAATTAAATTACGGCGGTGTGTACAAGACCCGAGAACGTATTCACCGCGGCCTGCTGATCCGCGATTACTACCAATTCCGACTTCATGGGGTCGAGTTGCAGACCCCAATCTGAACTGAGGCGAAATTTCAGAGATTTGCTTGCCGTTGCCGGCTTGCGTCCCGTTGTTGTTCGCCATTGTAGGGTGTGTGTGGCCCAGGGTATAAGCGCCGTGCTGACATGTCGTCGTCCCTTCCTTCCTCCCCCTCTTTTTAACCTTCAGATAGACCCAAAATCTTCCTGTAGATCAAAAAGAGGGGGCGGTCCCTGATGACACTTGTAACATCAGGTAGGGGTTGCGCTCGTTTCGCCACTTAAGGGAACACCTCACGGCACGAGCTGACGGCTGCCATGCAGCAGCTGTCCCCCCTTTTCTATCTTGCGATAGACCCTTTCCCTGTTTCCAGAGCAGGAAAAGGGGGGATTTCAAACCCTGGTGAGGTCCTTCGCTTTGTCTCGAATTGAACCACACGCTCCACTGGTTGTGCGGGTCCCCGTCAATTCCTTTGAGTTTTAATCTTGCGATCGTACTCCCCAGGCGGGGCGCTTAACGCGTTAGCTTACGTCACCCCGATTACTCGGGGTAACTAGCGCCCATGCGTTTAGGGCACGGACTACGCAGGTCTCTAATCTGCTTCGCTCCCCGTGCTTTCGTGTCTCAGCGTCAGGAGAAGCCCAAGAAGGTGCCTACGCCTTTGGTGTTCCTTGCGATATCAACGCATTTCACTGCTTCACCGCAAGTTCCCCTTCCCTCTGCTTCCCTCAAGCTCACCCATCTCGTACACGATGCCGAGGTTGGGCCTCGACATTTCACGTACGATGCGATAAGCCGCCTACACGACTCTTTACGCCCAGTAAATCCGGATAACGCTTGCACCCCACGTATTACCGCGACTGCTGGCACGTGGTTTGTAGGTGCTTATTCTTCTCGCCTCGATTGCGGGATAAAAGAGGTTTACAACCCGAAGGCCTTCTTCCCTCACGCGGTGTCGCTCGGTCAGGCTTTCGCCCATTGCCGAATATTCCCGGTTGCTGCCGTCCGTAGACGTATGGCCCGTGTCTCAGTGCCATTGTGGGGGGTCGTGCTCTCACACCCCCTACCCGTTGTTGCCTTGGTAGGCTTTTACCCTACCAACTAGCTGATGGGCGCAAGGCCGCTCCAAAACCGGGAGGTTAATCCCTTTATACTTCGATTGCTCTCAGTACACATGCCGAATTACCCCGTCTTTCGACGAGCTATACGATAGTTTTGGGTACGTTCCTTGCTTATCCTCACCCGTCCGCCTCTACGTGCTCCGCACGCAGAAGTTTAGCAGCTTAGAAGTTTAGAAGCTTGGTATTTTTTTTACTAAGCTTCTGGTCTCGCTAAGCTTCACTAAGCTTCTCTGTGCGAAGCACATCGATCGACTTGCATGCCTAAGGCACACCGCCAGCGTTCATCCTGAGCCAGGATCAAACTCTCAAAAAAATTTTTTTCCTATCACCATTCGATTGTCAAGGAGCTGAAATGAGCATCAAATAACCCGCCATTGGCGGGCTTTACTAACCCCTATTCCTAATGGCTTGGCCTCAATCACTCATTGCAACTAGTATTATAGAGGGGCAAAAATCGGTCGTCAAGGGGTATTATCCCAAAATCATCGGCAGAGGCAAAAGGTCGCGCTTGAAGGGGTCGAGGACAAAACCCAGTGATTCAAGAGTAGTAGCGCCAAGCAGCGTACTATCGTCCTTTTCACCGAAAATAACCGATGCTCCCCCTGTTCTACCCTTGTAGAAAAATCTTGCCACCCCCAATCTTCTCTTCATCGTCTGGCCGTTGGCGAGAATAAATTCACGCTCTTCTTCTGGCTTTATACCAATCTCTTTTAATGTTTTTTGGGGAACGACAGAGTATGCCGCACCTGAGTCAATGAGAAACTTTAGGTTTGCGGCTCTTTTGGGATTTGCCGGATGGCTAATAGTAATAGGAAGCATCGTCATTACCATACCGCCGTATTATAGCAGAGAAAAAAATGGGTGTTCATACATCATCGATCTAATTTTAACCGCCGCTGTCCTTCGGTCAATACCCATCATCAAGTCTTTTGCCTCATAACTTCATACAAAACGATCCCCAGAGCAACCATCACATTCAAGCTCTTGTTTACACCCCACATCGGGAGCTGGGCTATGGCATCGGCCATATCGAGAACGTCTTTGGAAACTCCTGTCGTTTCGTTTCCCACGACGATTGCGATAGGAAATTTGTACTGCACTTCATAAAACGGCTTACTTCTTTTGTCTTGTTCTACAGCGATTATTTTGACATTTGACGTTTGACGTTTGACGTTGACAATGGCTTCCGACGCAGTCGCAACATATTGCCAATCCACCCAAGCCCACGTATTGATGGATGCTTTTTTTATACGGCTGTTGGGTGGGATCTCTGTTTGGCCGCAGAGGTACACCTTTTCCGCCGCCACCGCATCGGCGAGCCGAAAAATCGATCCGACGTTATAGGTGTCTAAGACATTATCAACAATAATCGTGATGAGATTTTTTTTGATGGCTTTGGCTGATTGTGGATCCGGCACGTTTGTTCGCAACTGTTTAGCATTGAGTTTGATCATGGTGACTTTTTTCGACTAAACACTCTTTGATTGATTATCAACCCCAACGCCCAACCTAAAAATCCGCCAGCAATGACATCGAGTGGAAAATGGACACCCAAATAGACACGAGAGAAAGAGATGAGTGTGGCGAGTGCATAAAAAAACCAACGCAGTTTGGGCTCTTTTTGCGAAAGCGGGACCACCATAGCCCAGGCAATCGCTGCGTGACCGGACGGAAACGAAAAACTAGCCGGCCGGCCACCGACGATAATGGCCTCCATCCAGAGACTTGGCCGGGAGCGGGCAATCATAGGTTTGATAAGTTCCTCAACCAAGCCCCATATCGCAAGGGCAAGAACCCCAAGTCTAAACGCAAACCTCAGGTCCTTGCGTTCTTCTCGAAAAAATAACCACAACCCCAACAAAAACCAAATGATCCCCGCCGTCCCTACTCCGGAAACAATCATCGCCAACCCATTTAAAAAGGCGTTGTGCGGCAGGTGGTTAATGAGGAGAAAGAGTTGTTGATCGAAAAGAAGGAAAAACTTCATGGAGTCGTTTTACAAGGGGTCCCCTTGCATAGCAAGGGGACCCCTTAAAAAAATTACGGTGTCGGCGTTGCGCTGCCGGTGGCTGTCGGAGTCAGTGCTGGCTTGGGAGTAGCAGTTGGTTTAGGCGTTACTTTCTTAGTAGGAGTTGGGGTAGCAGTTTCGACTGGGATAGGAGCGATGGTGGGAGTAGGGGTCACGAAAATAATTTTGATCGCGCCCTCCTCCGGCACGGGAGAGACGATTTTCTTGCCCGAGACGAGGGCTCCGACGACAATAACACCAAGAACGATCACCCCAACAATGATCGTAATGGCAGCGAGTGTTTTCTGGCGGTCCTCCATACTCTAAGAATAGCACAAAAGTTCATAAAAAAGTAACGCTTTACAACTTTATAACTTTATAAACTTTCTACTCATTTTATGTCTTCTTTCTTCCATGCTGCAAAATTGCACTTGGGCCAGTTGCGGCAGCCGTAGAAAGTTTTGCCGCGCTTACTTTTTTTGATGACGATGTCGCCCCCATCACGCGGGCACTTCATATCGATTTTCTCGACAATCGCCCGAGTGTATTTACACTTTGGGAATGTTGAGCAGGCAATAAATTTCCCGTAGCGGCCGGTGCGAATAACCAGTTTGCCCACATTACATTTCGGACAGGTTTCATCCAACTCCTCAACCGGAACCTGAACTTTCGTCGCCGTCTCATATGTTTTTTCCAAATCAGCTGCAAACGGCTGCCAAAATGCGGATATCACCGGTTGCCATTGTTTGTTCCCATTTGCGATGGCATCCAGATCATCTTCTAGAGCCGCGGTAAACGGCAAATCTATGATATTGGGAAAATGGCTCACCAGAAAATCCGTGACAGCGAAACCCAGATCCGTCGGCACTAGCTTTTTATCCTCTCGCGCCACATATTGCCGCTCCTGGATAGTAGCAATGGTCGGGGCATAGGTCGACGGCCTGCCAATACCTTTTTCCTCGAGTGTTTTGACTAGAGTTGCCTCTGTGTATCTCGGCGGCGGAGAAGTGAAGTGTTGAGACGGGATAGCCTCGACTAAGCTTATCTGCTGCCCAACGGCGACGGTGGGAACCACAACTTCTTCTGCGTCGCGTCCGGTAATTTTAAGAAAACCTTCAAACTTGATCACTGATCCTTGCGCTACAAACTCGTAGCCATTGGAGCTGTTTATGGTTATCGTTGTTGAGTCAAATACCGCCTCCGCAGCTTGTGTAGCGACTGCCCGCTTCCAAATAAGGTCATAGAGTCTTTGATGATCTTTATTGAGTTCACTATTTGATATTTGATCTTTGATATTTGATATTTCGACCTTCGTAGGTCGAATGGCCTCATGCGCTTCCTGGGCGACTTTTGATTTTGTTTTGTATCTTCTCGGCAAGGGTGCAACATACTCCCGTCCGTATTCACTAGTGATGTAATCGCGAGCGCTCCCGATAAATTTCTCAGCCAAGTTGAAGCTGTCGGTACGGTGGTAAGTAATACAGCCTTCCTCGTAGAGTTTTTGGGCAAGCTGCATGATGCGCCTAGCTGAAAATCCCAAGCGCCGGCCGGCATCCTGCTGAAGGCTGCTCGTCGTGTACGGCGGCGGCGGGTAGCGCTTGACTTCTTTTTTATCAACCGCAGAAACCATGTACGGCGCTTTCAAATCTTGTATTATGTTGTTAGCTATTTGTTGGCTTTTAATGGTTGACGAAGTCGTCGTGTATTTCCCGTCAAAAAGGTCGAGTGTAATCGTTTTTTCGTATTTAACTCCATCTTTGACAACCAACTCGGCACGCAAATCTTGCTCAAACAGCCCTTCAATCGTCCAAAATTCTTCTTTGACGAACTTTCCTATTTCTCGTTCGCGCTCGACGATTAGCCGAACTGCTACCGACTGCACGCGGCCTGCGGACAACCAACGTCGAGATAGCTTCTGCCACAGAAGCGGAGAGAGTTTGTAACCGACGAGCCGGTCCAAAACACGCCGGGCCTGCTGGGCGTTGACCAGTTGAATGTCTATCGAACGAGGGTTCCCAAGCGCCTCTTTGATTGCAGACTCAGTAATTTCGTGAAACACTATTCTCGTGAATTTCGAATTTGGAATTTTAGATTTTGGATTTGTTTGGGATTTGGGATTTGGGATTTGGGATTTGCTTTTCAGAAGCTCTGCGACATGAAAAGCTATCGCTTCCCCCTCCCGGTCCGGGTCGGTTGCTAGGATAATACTCTCAGCCACAGAGGTGAGTTTGCGCAGCTCCCACGCCCGCTTTTGGCGGTCGCGTGGGATAACATAAGAGGGCGCAAAATTTTTCTCAATGTTTATTCCCAGTTCTGACTTGGGAAGATCACGAATGTGTCCCATGGTTGCCTCCACCTGATAGTCGCCTTTGAGAAATCTCGAGAGTGTCCGTGCCTTTGTAGGAGATTCCACAATGATGATATTCATATTGAAAGTTCTTCCAGAATGTCGCCCGCGGATTCTACCAGTTTTGCTCCTTGTTTAATCAGATTTGCCGGCCCGCGACTGTACTGGCTCGTAATCGGGCCAGGTACGGCAAATACATCTCGCCCCTGTTCGGCGGCGTTGCGAGCGGTAATTAGAGCTCCGCTATCGTCTGCTCCTTCAATCACAACGACTCCGAGACTAATACCGCTTATTATTCGATTCCTTGCAACAAACATGCCTTTATCTGGCCGCATCCCGAGCGCAGTTTCAGAGATAATCGCCCCGTGCCCTTCCTCACCGATCTGCCAGTACAGTCTAGCATTGCTTGGGGGAGAAATAATGTCAATACCGCAACCGAGAACGGCAATGGTTTTTCCTCCTGCCTCAATTGCGGTTTTATGGGCAATCTCGTCGATTCCATATGCCAGACCGGACACGATCGTCAGTCCGTGCGAGACGAGATCAACTACAATCCGCTGCGTCACCTCTATCCCGTAGTTAGTTGCTCTCCGTGTGCCGACGACGGCGATAGTTTTTTCAAGATTAATCGGCTCACCGGTTTTCCTCCCGCGTATATATAATAGGAAGGGTGGGTCGGGAATTTCTTTAAGAAGCTTCGGGTACTTGGCATCATTGAGCGTCAAGATGAAAACATGAAGATTTTGTAATTTTTCAATATATGCTTCTATGTCGAACGTTTTTTTAAAAAGAACGAATTTCTCCGACAGCGGCTGCTCCCAAGCTGCTTTGGCGCTGCCATACAAATCAAGAAGCTTCCGAAAGCGTATCGGCCCGATCCCCGGAAATACGCTAAACGCAATCCAGTATTTTCGCTCTTCGTCCATAGCCACAGCCTACCAAAGCAACAATGACTTGACAAGAGCGTAAGAACTAAGTATGATTTTAAGTATGATAAAAAGTATGAAATACAGTGCAAGACGAATTACTGTAAGTATGCCTGACTACATTGTTGAGCAATTGAATCGTAACGTCGCAAAAGGCGACATAAGTAACTTTGTTTCTCGAGCTGTAAGTGATAAATTGAGCGATGTAACAACAAAAAACGCAATCGATGATTTTTTCGCACTACGTAAAAAATTTGCAAAAACCAAGCCGATCTCCACCGCTGCAATTCTGCGAGCCATCCATAAAGGAAGAACATGAAGACGATCGTTGTTGATGCGTCTGTTGTTTTGCGCTCAATATTGCCCACCACTAATCCCACAAAAGTTCCAAACGAACTCCCCAAGCTTTTTCGACAGGTAAAAACCGGTGGTACCGAAGTCGTTTCTGTCCCATTTTTGATGATTGAAATAGCAAACGGGTTAAGATTTCATTGGCCAGAGGCCGAAAACGCGCAAGTGTCAATGAAGAAAGCTCTAAAACTGCCTATCCGCACGGTGCCTTTAACCGGAGAGCAGATACAAGATGCTCTCGAACTTTCCTACGAGCTCGGCGCGACTGTATATGATGCTTGCTATCATTTGATCGCTCGCCTTTATAACGGAACTTTTATCACCTGCGACCGGGCATACTTCCAAAAAGCCAAGGCGATTGGGAATATAGAGCTGTGGTCCTAGCGAGAAAACCACGCTTCTAAAATCTTCTTGGCAATTGGCGCTGCCACAGAGCTTCCTTCGCCCGCGCCTTCGACTAAGACTGTCACCGAAATCTCCGGCTCGCCAGTGATAATATCTTGTCTTGACGACTTTTCCAAGGGGTCCCCTTGTATACGTTGCCCTGACGAGCTTTTTGGTAACGGCGCAAATGCGGTAAACCAGGCGTGCGTTTTGTCATCCGGATGCCCGAACTCGGCTGTGCCGGTTTTGCAGGCAACAGGGATGCTTTTTTTTGTTTGGTCATTGGGATTTGTGATTTGGAAATTGAATAGTGGCCAGCCTGTCCCACCCGGCTCGCAGGCTTTCCGCATGCCCTCGGTAATGAGTGCAATCGTTTTCTTGTCTATCCCCAGGTCTTTGCATTCACTTTGAACTTTGAACTTTGAACTTTGAACTTTGCCAATGGTGGGCTTACACAGCTTTCCACCGTTGGCAATCACGTTGGTCCACGCGTTGACCTGAAGCGGCGTCACAAGAAGATATCCTTGACCAATTGCCACATGGTATGTGTCGCCCAAGTACCACTGATTGTTACGCTCTTTGAGATCGGCCGGACTGGTAAAGTGACCGTTTTTCCAGGTTGGGTCCGGCATGAGGCCCCCGGCTTCTCCTGATAATTCAATCCCTAAAGGTTTGCCAATGCCCACGCGGTGAGCCCAGTCGGCAAGCTTGGTAATTCCCAGCCGCTGCCCTGTGCGATAAAAAAAAATGTCGTTGCTGCGCTGGATCGCTTTGACCATGTCGACCAACCCGTCGGTTTTGCCATGCTTAGTAAAGAGCCAGTTGGAAAAAGAAAACGGCCCGACGGTGATCGTACCACTATCTTCGATAACGGTATCCCCATCTACCGCGTTTTCTTCCAACGCTCCAATGGCTGTCACTATTTTAAATGTTGAACCGGGCGGGTAAAGCCCGCTGATTGCCCTATCAAGCAACGGCCCGTCGGGATGATTCAACAAAAGGTTGGTCATCCGTTCCGGATCAAACGACGGAGAAGAATACAGGGTCAGAATTTCGCCGGTTGACGGTTTGGAAACCACAATGGCTCCTTTTGCTCCAGCGGGAAATGACTGCTCCCCCGTACGGGAAAGTTCTATATCAACCGATAAGGTCACGTTTTCACCGGGAACTTCGGGTTGTTGACCCAGAGTGCGCAGAATATTCTCACCGGCATCGACTTCGACTAGTTCTTTGCCGTTTCTACCTCGCAGCTTCTCTTCAAACACCTCCTCTGCCCCTGATCGGCCAATCCAGTCACCGGCTTCGTATTGCCGTATGGAATAGTATTCTTCGGTTAGTTCCTTCTCGGACACTTCTCCTGTGTATCCCACCATATGAGCCAGCATCGAACCATAAGGGTACTGCCGTACATAATCGACTTCAACAAAAGAAGGGTTCTGCGAAACAACTCGAGTCTGTTGTATATTAATCGTGAGTGGTTTGCCAGTCCGATCAAACAAAATGCCGCGCTGTGCACGGCGGGTGAGCTCCCGAATCCGGTTTCCATCAGCAAGCAAACGCATTTCGTGACCCCGGATTATGGTCAAATACGCAAGGCGAATAACAAGCACAAAAAAAGCCAAACAAACAATCGTCGAAAATAACAATGCCCGGCCAGATCCTTTCCACCAAGACCGTGTCTCATTTTGAAGCGTACTTTGAGACGATCGCTGGATAACTAGGTTATCAGAGAAAGCTTTACCGAGTTTCATAAAAAGAACTAACTACACTTTTCTTGCTGCTACTTTTACTTTTCTTAACAGTGTCGCCTCATCGAGAAGTTTGCCGCAACCGCGAACAACAGCCGTCTGCGGATCGTCAGCAAGCCAAACGGGCATCTTGAGCTCGTTGGCAATGAGTTTGTCCATACCACGAAGAAGTGATCCGCCTCCAGCCAGTACGATCCCGTGCTCGACGATATCGCCGACGAGTTCCGGCGGAGTTTCTTCTATTGTTTCCGAAACTCCCCCGATGATCTCTTGAACAACAGAAGCAAGAGCTTCTCGAACTTCTGTCTCGGTAACCCGAACTGACTTTGGCAATCCCGTCTCGATATCTCGACCGCGTACAACGGTGGCGTGGTCTACTTTATCAATAGGAAACGCACTGCCCACAGAAAGCTTGATAAACTCAGCAGTTTGCTCACCGATGAGTAGTGAATATTTGAGCCTCATAAATACTATTATTGCCTCATCCATTTCATCTCCCGCAACCCGAATGCTCCTGTTTACCACTATGCCGCCCAAAGACAGAACTGCTATTTCACTTGTTCCACCACCGATATCACAGATGAAAGAGCCGCTAGACTCCTCGATTGGCATCCCCGCTCCGATTGCCGCCGCCATCGGCTCCTCGATAAGATAGGCTTCTCGTGCCCCGGCCATGATTGCAGCCTCCTGGACAGCCCGACGCTCTACTTCTGTAACCCCCGACGGAATTCCCACGACCACTTTTGGCCGCGGAATTCTTGGTAGTCCTCTCTGCGTTGGAGCAGCATGGACAAGTTTTATATAATGAGAAAGCATCGCGGTGGCCGCGTCAAAATCGGCAATGACGCCATCTTTGAGCGGTCGGAACGCCTCGATAGTTACTGGTGTTTTGCCCAGCATACTTTTGGCTTCGGTGCCGATAGCAACAATGTGTTTGCTTTTTTTATGGCGGGCAACGACGGAAGGTTCCCGGATAACGATGCCTTTGCCTTTTACGTAGACGAGTGTATTTGCAGTTCCCAAATCAATTCCGAGATCATGCGAGAGGAGGCCAAAAAGGAAGTCAAACATGGGTTGATTGTATCATACCCACCCGCACTCACTCCTAATATATTTTTTCCTTTGGATAGACGTAGGCGGTCTCCGAAAGCTGCGTAACCAAACGTTTCCTTGCCTCTGCCAAAACTGCCGGCACCTCTGTGCGTTTCCCAGCCCCCAGCAGTCTTCGGGCATCGGATAGATATGTCGCTGCTTCGTGGGCTGCCAGTTTATAGGGTTTGACTGATACTAAAGTCACTAGCTCACTCTCCATCTGCCGCAGCATCTCTCCAACCAAAACAATCTGTTGCACCTCTACAATCTTGCCGGGAAACTTAAACAGGACGTGGCTGGGTAATGCCTGATCCCGTAAACGCTTGGCCACCGCCGTCATAACTTCTCGACATACCGTACGAGTAAGGAGGAGCGCTTCCCGGCCTTCAATATATTTTATGGCGATCGGATCCAAAGCCAGTCTGCGTTTGAGAGCTGCGCGGTAAGCCGCTTGCAACGCTCCCACGCTCACGAGCCAGTTCAGTCTATCCCGTACGTCCCTACCTGTTTCTCCTTTGAGTAGCCAGGCTACCATCTGACGCTTTTGCCGGCTTATCAGTCTTTGGGGATCTAGCCTAGCGCGAGCGAGTAAAGCGTAGGTTTCGCGCTGCGCCCCGGCAAACTCCTCCGCTGTAATCTCTGAAATTGGCCGTTTCTGAAACAGATCAAGTACTTCATACGCACGCTCGCGCACGGCGTCAGCTTGATCGCGCTCTTTGCTACTTACTCCTTCCAGGATATGGTCGAATGCGCGGATGGCCACTTCCACTCCTCCGCCATCTTCTTTGATCTGATGAACGACCATGTGCTTGGTTTGACGGTAGCGTGACCGATGAGCAAAAATGTCGGCGCGCGGCCCTACCTTTGAAATCGGCAAAAAAGTCTGGGGGAGGATACGATCTTTGGGCAGATCGCGCCAGGTGATGTAATAGATATCCCCCTCCTGCCGGCTCACGTAGGCATCCGAGTCCAACAGACGATAACAAAACCCACTAAGATACCGGCGCAATTCCTCCTGCTCGCCAGAGGCAATGAAGTAAGCAATTTTTTCTCCTTTTCGTTCTACAGGTGCCATTCCTTATGCGCCAGCATAAATCTCTCGCCGGGAAAAAGCAACTCAGGTCGCCGGCTTTCTGCTATACTCTGCTCCGTATGACCGTAGTTGAACTGGATCCCCAAAGCCGCCATATTGACCTCGCGACTCCGCCGGAAAAAATTCTGGAGCATATAGCCCAGGTCCGCCAAAAGCTGAGGGGCGAAGGAGCCGATCCAGTCCGACTGTTGTTTGAGGCCATAGAGGATGGGAGCGACCTTGTGGAAACCTTCCTCACGACGCTTAGATATCAGGATAACCCCTTGCGACTGTCTCAACGACCCGGCTGGCTCACCAAACTTACGACTACCGTCCCCCTTACGCCAGCACGTACGAAAACGGCAGAAAGTCTCTTTACAGCTGCCCTAAGCGACCTGCCTCCTTTGGAATCTACCATCGCCAAACTCACCTATCTAGAAGTAAAAAAAGTAGACGTCGCCCAGAGAATAGAACTATTGAAAGAGGGCATAACGCTGCTTGCGGCAGAACTGGGCCAGTATCTAGCTCGCCACCAACACTGCCCTTTGTCCCTCATTCAGGCGGCAGAAACCCTCCATACCCAAGCCCGGCAGCTGGGTGATAGCAAGACACAACGTTGGATCGTCACCTGCCTTGTTGAGAACCTTCTGGCTCCCGAGAAAGAAGATATTGCGGTAAGAAGTAGAGTCGAGGCAATCGGCAAAGCGCTGGAAATTATGGCCCGTGGACCTGGCGCCCCTGCCTGGGTGGGCAACCGGGTCGATCAATTGGAAGATCTGTTTACATACCAGGGCAGTGGCGACGCCTTCCGTCCCTTTGCCTGTCGATTTTGGACGGCGGCGGGGGCCACGGAAAAAGCAGTAGCGACGCTTCTGCGCATCGATGATCCACGTGAGATGGCGCAGGCGCTTATTCCTATCGTTGAATATCTTGTAAGGCAGGGAGAGGATCGCGATATCGACGAACTGGCAGAAGTTGTGTTTCGTAAACGTCTATTGGCATATAACAATGATCCAAACTACGAAGGAGAAGCTCGAGCACTGACGCATGAGATGTTTTCGAATGCATTCAAAGAATATCTCCTCTCCGATGCGTTTCCCCGCGACAGAGATGACGTTCTGCGCCTCCTCGGAAGAGGAGAGTTTCACCAACTGCTCGGCACGAATTCTACCGTTCTTGACCGATTTGTCCGAGCCGCAAAGATCTCCCCGCCCAATACGTTTGTCTACAAGCAAGCAAAGCGCTGGATGGAAGAGTGGTTGGGGATACTCAAGCACCAGGGGTTACCGATTGACGATGCGTACACCCTTTTGCGCCTCATCCTCGCCTGGAAACACCATTGAGCCTCTTCCGGCATTAAATTGGATGTTGCTGTGTGGCCCTAACGTCCATAGTATTGAGTCTCCGGCGCGGAACCAAAACGAGTGGGCACCTGACAATCTCCTCCTCAACTGGAACCTTTAGACCGCTGGGAAGGACGAGGATAGATGCCACACTGCCAAAACTACTCGGGTCGCTTGGGACAGAACCAAAGTATTTTCGTCCAGATCCGCCCGTGGCTGGAATATACGGTAGATCTTCTTGTGTTACGCATGGTTTTCCTAGGATGTCTATGAACGTTGCGCTTTTCGTCTCAACTGCCACCTGTGTCGGACGAAAAACACCAAGGTCGGTTCGACGCAAAAAATCTACACCACTCATACAATCTGCCAGAAACTGCCGGGCAGGAGATACGTCAAGATGCCGTGCTTGCTCTCCCATAGATGCACCAACAGCAAGTGCAAGCCTGTTGTAGTCGGCAATAAACAGCGTAAGTGACCGCTCCAGAGAAGTCTTCTCCCAATCAAAGTAGCACTGATAATTATTGAGATGAAGTTCTTCGGCAACGCCAGATGGATGGACGAACGACAGCGTACGGTATTCTGGACATTCTTTTTCTTCATTTTGCAGGCGCTCTCGTTGGGCTGCCAGTCGCCAGCCCAGCCAAAACACGCGCTCTCTCCAGTTGTTAATGAACCGAGCATAGCGAATCGTAAAATCTTCCTGAGCTGGGTATGTAGCGTGTACCCAGTCAGTAGCCCCGAGCAGCCCCTTTTCTGCAAACAAACAATGATGAACGCGTTGGGTCAGAAAGAGTGAGCCTTCCCCTCTCAAGTCATCAAAAGACTCTGCCGCATCTTTCCCCAAAAGAGAAAACAATTCACCAAGAGTGCTCGGTTGGCTTTGCTTGCCCGTCAATAGCTGCCTCCATTCACCAATTAGAATGTTTAAGGTAGTCGGGGTGAATTTCCCCAAAAGGCTGTATCCCACAAGGTCATACTTGAGCCCATCGGAAACAGGCAGGACTGACAAATCAACCCGCTGCGTCAGTGGTTGTTCCAAGGACTGCCCTTGATCATCAAATGTGTTTTGCAAAAACACTGCCTCATTGGGCGTCACCGATGCCAGGCGCCTCATGCCGGCAACCCAGATATTTTCCGGGGCATCCGAAAGAGGAATAGGACAACGGCGCTCGATGGATCCTGTTGGCATAGAGGCTGTATTATAGGGCAAAGTATTTTTGAGTACAATTGCGAGCGAAGACTCTCCGCTACTTATTTGCGGGGCTTCGCTGCCTGCCCGCTTCGCAAAGCTTCAGCGAGACGAGCCGGCGAGGGAGCAGTCTCTAAACAGACTCGTCTTTTACAAAGCGTGGAGGTGAGCGTATTGCCTCACGAGAAAATCCTCCCGAAACGGGAGTCGTTGCCTCAGATGAAATCCACCTGAACAAAAATTACTTCTTTGCCAGATTTCTTCCCAGACGAGTAATTTCCAGAAGCAAGGGTCAACAACAACGTTTTCTCCCGCTTTCTGCCGTTTCGATACTCCCTGGAGAATGCTCTGACGACTGATAGTTTGTCTTGTGTATGCAGTGAGAATCACCTCCCCCAAGCAGATGGATGAAGTGAATTTTCAGGAGGATTCTCTCGTGAGTCAACGAATGGCTTTCAGGAGGAAATTAAGTGAGGCAAATCGCCAAATTGACATTTTGTATAAATTGTGTGATACTCATCCCCATATGCGACAGACCGTCACTGCCACACAAGCCAGGGACCGGTTTGCGGAGTTGGTTAACCGCGTGGTATATCGAGGAGAAGAGTTTGTCATCCAAAAGCAAGGCAAACCCGCCGCCCTCATCACAAGACTTACCTATCATCCGAGGGGAAAAACCTATACCGGTGCCGATTTTCTCGTAGAACTGACTAAATACAAACTCCGGGGGCCCAAAGATTTCGCAAAAAAGCTGGACAGCTATGTCTGGGAATAGGGTCATTGTCGACGCTGGCGCACTCATCGGCCTCATAAACGAAACGGACGATCTTCACGAGCGCTGTGTGGCAATCGCCGACTATCTTAACAAGCGCGCCATACCAACCGTTATTCCCTACCCGATTGTTCTGGAAGCGGCAACGGCGCTCGCCAAAGATAAAACCATCAGGAGGCCGGATCTGGCGCAGATCCTCCTTAAAAAATACGCGACGATAGATGATGGAGGCGTGGAAACGACCGGTACGGCTCTACTTGTGGCGCAGGTCTACGATCCGGGAAGCTCAAAGAGGAATACGCCGTTTGATTACTACGTGCTTGCCTGCGCCAGGAAAAATAACATAAAGACGGTTTTTTCTTTTGATACGTTTTATAGAAAAAACGGCCTCGTGCTCGCTGAGGAGCTTCTTCAAACGCACTGATATGAGTAAATACTGATCCAAATTCTAGTAAAAGAAGTATACTTGGCGGCTGTGTGTTTACCTAACGTGCTTCAGCAGGCCGTACGGGTTCCCGCCTCTTCCAATCGTCGTCGTGATACTTCGAAGTAACGCACGGTAGCGGGCTGCCGGTTCGCTTATCTTTTTTGCATGGGGACCGTCATGATAAAGCCAACCAGCGTTTTCTGTCTGCTGAACATAATGCTCCAAGCTTGCCGGGTCAGACGGAATCCTCCCTTTTGGCAAGTAGCCATCAAGATAAATATTCATGAGAAATACGCCTGTCAGAGGATCGTATGGTGCTGCGGTTGTAAAACTGAAACCAGCGGCCTGCGCTATTTGCCGGTACC
Source organism: uncultured Gammaproteobacteria bacterium (assembly GCA_964621305.1). Taxonomy (GTDB): domain Bacteria; phylum Patescibacteriota; class Microgenomatia; order UBA10105; family UBA927; genus JAGVFE01. The sequence continues at coordinate 148,215 of CAZUOM010000001.1, forward strand.
GGGGTTCAGTTTGTGCTCGAGACAGAAGTCCGATGTAGGTTGTTGGCATAATCTGTGCCAAACCTCGCGCTCCAGAACGGGAGGTTGCGGTTGCTATGCCTTGACTTTCTATTTCAATAAACTGTGCTATAACACGCGGATCGTGATCAAACAAACTAGCAACAGGGACGATAACGTGTTCCCATCGCTGGATAGTCATGGGAAAATCTAAAAGTATTCCTGACGGCAATGGTCTCCCCTCGTTTTTATTTTTTGATTGTGTCACCGACATTGCTCTTGGTTGGAGGCGGATACGATAATCCGCTCCGCGCAGGGCCTGTGCGAGCAATTTTGCGTTGACTATGTAGGTGTTATCAAATCCATCTGCTCGAAGAATCTCATCGATGGTAAGCATCCCACCAGACACTTTCTGGATAATTTTTTGGTATATCTCACGTATCTTTCTCTCCCAAAATGCGCTACCCGTGCCCTGGGGTCGTCTTGCTGGGTCGTTGTACTCCCGAAGTACAATGGTTGCTACGGCAGTTGGGTCGATGCCGTTTTCAACCCCCTGCTCATAAATGAATTTTCCCATTCCGCGCAGTGGTGTATTCCGTGCTGCTCCCTCGATGAGGTCGACGGATGTGGTCGGTACTGTCACCACAACGGAGTTTTCAAAATCTTTATACTTGGCATCGACATCTGCAAAGTTGACCCCAACGCCTCGCATAATAAGACTCTGACGCGGTACACGCTTGGATCCTGCTGAATCAACTATGAAGCTCCGATGATCCTCGGAAAGCGCAAAGACAGTGACGAGTTTTCCTGTGCTTCGTTCCCTCCATACCACAGTACCAACGGCACCAGGATGATGCTGTATTTCATTCATCGAACCAGAAACCGGTGAACAGGCAATTGAAGTTGCCAGGAATGCTACCGACGCAAGCCGACGAGTTTTTGGATGCGCGGCAAGGATAAGAGCCAGAGCAATCCCTGCTGCGGCAGCACCCAATGGTTCTGGATCAATCGGTTCCGAGTCGCCAGACAACTGCCTATGTAGTTCGAGCGTATCGCTGACGACTCCAGCAAGTTCGGTTTCATCCGGATGTGATCCTCGGAGTCTATAGATACGCTCCAGTAATGTCGTGCAGATATCTCTGTACCATTCATATGCTCCGTCCCACGGCTCTGGATGGCCTTTTATTGTGCGTTGGGCAATGTGACCAATGAGCTGTTGCACTCCCTCCTGTGCGCTGTACCATGAATCCGGATATCCTTTATCTCCCTGACCGCGTTGCGCAGCTCTCTCTACAAACTCTGCTCGTACTTCCATCGGTCGACGACCCTCATGGTGCTGATAGAATCGAATGCGCGTTCCTGTTTGGTGCAAGTCAATATACATCCCGGCATATTGCGGGGCTGCCCGATGCATATCAACGACGGCTTGCGGCGGCAAACCATGATTGAACGAGTGTTTCCCGTGTGCGGTGGCTGATTGTAGCAGACTTCTGTAGTCAATCGGTCCGCAAAAAGACTGATTTCCCCCTTCTCCTGAGTGATAAGATGTGTTTATTTCGGCTGTATGGCATGACATACGGGGCAGATTATACCCGAACGATCCCTACAGTCAAATAGTCAAATATCTTATAATACTAATTCCCTGATAAGTGGCGGAAATGCATAATGACTCTTATAGGACTCTGACGTATAATCGCGGCCGTATGGGACCTTAATGACAGAATGAGTCTATTGCTCTTTAACAACCTGATTGCATATTCTCCTCTATCTATCGAGATCCCCAACAGGCGGAAAACAATCGTTTTCCTTCTCTCGGGGACCTCGAAGAATGGAGAAAATAAATGGATCTTCAAAACAGTTTGAACCGCCAGGCGTTTAATGATACCTTGGCGGCAATCAATGCAGTGCTGCCGGCGGGACAGTACATGAGCCCCGCGGCAGTTGAGCAAACCCTAGCGTCACTGGCGGACAACGTGGCACTGGCCTCTCTGGAGGCAGAGTGCCTACGGGTGGGCGCGACTGTTCCGCAGTCACTGGTGAACGCGATCCAAGCGGCATCAGCGCCTGCACAGACACCAGCGGCAACCCCAGCGCAAGTAGCACCGCAGCCCGCGCCGCCGCTTGTTGATCGACTGCGACGGTTTGTCCCTCAGAGCCCGCGCAGTTGGGCTTTCGTCGGCATAGGGTTGGTGCTTATTGTGTTGGCAGTAGTTTTCGCGACTGGTGCCGTCAAGCTGCCAAAGTTTGACCTACCGAATTTCGGTAGCGCCCCGGTGGCACCCGCGGTCGTCCGCCCCCCAGCGCAACCGAAGGCAGAACCGAAACCCTGGTTTTCCACTTTGGTTGATCAGACCAAACAAAAAACAGGAAAACCAGCGATGTTTCAAGCGCCTAAAAACCTTTGGGACATTCCCAACCATCACCAGCTCTCCCACACGGCGTGCGTAATCTTCTTTGACTCTCGTCACCTCATTGCGGGCAACGGCACCAGCTCCACCGCAGGATCGGGAAACGGACGCGATGTGTATATTTCCGGCTGCTCTATCCCGTAGGCACGAAGCGTTGCCACCACGTCGCTGGTATCTTCTCTCCCAACCGACTGCTTATGGGAAAGGGATCTAGTGACGATTCGATCTTCAAAGCTCAGCACAAGCAGCGAAAAAGCTCCGGCAGGAGCTGATTATCTAATCATCCTCGACACTGATGCCATAAAAAATCGCCCATTGATGAGTGCTTACGCTACCCATATGGGCGATTAATTCATTTTGGCTTCTGTCCTGCAGGGTACCAATATACCCGTGATGCAGGCTTCCATGGATCTTCCTGATGAAGTGTACTTGTATTCCCATGCGCCGGCATTGGCTCCAAGAAGTGCTTCATTTCGTGCTCCACGACCAGATTCATGAGCGAATCAACTTGCCCAAATAAATCCGGTCCGCGTGCTTTTCGTACCGCTTGGTAATAAGGATCTGACATGTTGGAGTTGATCATCAGATATCCGGACTTTCCCAATGACGACGCGCATGCTATGCTCCCCGTGCAGTAGTTGTTTCCTTTCCTTGGATCAAAAAACTCAACCGTGATTGCTGAGACCGTCTTAATCTGAGCTTGTGTTAGAAACTCATTCATTCGGTCAGGGTTGATATAACGGTCCGAATGTCCATCGTTTGGTAGTACTGGTGCAATGATGCAAATATCGACATTCGAATAATTGTAAATTTGACCACTTTTACACTTTGGATCAAGGAGCGGGCTAATCCGAGACGCAGCTCCTTGTTTTTGTTTGATCACAGTTGGGGTAGGCGGGATCATGGTTTTTTGTGTGGCAGTAACCTTTGCAACCGGAGTGGTGGCAGCTGTGGCTAGGCTATTTCCCGGTGCGGGTATAAACATTATCAACACCAGGAAAATCCAGAATACGGCTTTTGCCGCAACGCTTATGTATTGCATCGGGACCTCCTCTTTTTTTATTAATGTGCGTTTCGAATTTAACAATTCTTCCGATTCTGATCACTTACCATTGGTGATAGGCGCGGGATTTATCGGTCAGCTGGTCAATTTTGTAATAAATCAGGGGGGTAATCCAAAAAGTCCGGTCGAAATTTCCTGGAGATTGCAGAGGCACAATCAGGATGCCCGTAACAAGAAAATACGATTAATTTGGGGACAGGCGACTCTCCTCGATTAGCCGCTGAATTGAACTCAGGGAAGCGAAGTGATTGTTGTGAATTTAATCACGCCATATTTTCGTTTCCCTGAGCTTATTATCTTCGTACGTACGTCGGGAAATTTCCGACATAGTTTGTCTCGCAAAACTCTGCCTCCAGATTCGGATTCGGTTCATCCGGCTGAACAGCAGTCTTGCCCTTTTCCGTTTTCCCCGTGAGTTTGACTTCATTTCGTCTTCCGTGGTCCTTAAGGTACTTGAAATTTCCCACTCCGGACAAAACAAAGCCCGCCTTAACCTTTGCATACATTGTTGTTTCCCAGGGTACAATTGTCCCTTGGGTACATTCACCACGGAACAGTGCGAAGGTAAACGTCCTTGTTGCAAACGGGGTTGCCACAACGGCAGGCGGCGGTTGACTCGTTGGTTGCACTTGCGGTTGTGCGACGGGAGAAACGACAACTGGCGTTGGACTTAGTGTCGTTACTGATCTGGTTGATTGTGTGGTGGCAAAAAAGAAACCAACGCCGACCATAATCAAGATAAACACCGCTCCAACTACGAGCTGTACTCGCGGATTTCTCGCGAGTGCCCTAATGTCTATTCTCATTGAAATCTCCTTTTGAGAGACGCCATTGTCTCTTCGATTCCCAATTGGGGATCTTGGGAAATTTATTGCGGCGGAAACCACGAGAGCACAAGCAGCAACCCTGCGCACGCTGTGAGCATATACGCGGGGAATGACTGGCTTCGTTGAAAAAACTGTGTGACTTTACTTACTAGGTTCGTTTCCTGAACGTCAGCTCCCGCTGTCGCTCTCCTTGTTGCAATGCCAACGCTTACGATAAACACGACTAGCACTGTCCCAAGGAACGAAAAGATTGTTTTCCACATGGTTCCCTGGACTTGCGGGATATTTTCCATGATGAGGTATCGGAAAGCGAGGATTGAAACGAACGTTGCCACGCCGAGAACTATAGGATCGTTATCCTTTCGGACAAATTTTGAGTCGATCCCAAAGACCAGTATGGCTATGAGAAACAGTTCTGACGGGATGTATACTGTATTGAATAGGTTTTGATAACCCGTCACTCCGAACACCCGCTGGAAAATGGAAAAGCTCGGTACGAGTGCCAACACGCCATGGGCGAGAAAATATCCACCCAACGGTACTAAGCTTTTGTCCATGTAGGAAAGCGATAGCCATGCGACAGCCAAAGTTGAAAGACCCAGAACCCAGTTGAGTGTCTCTTTCTCTTTGGCAAAGACTGTCGCCAAAGAGCTCGCGACCACAAAGAATCCGACCATGAGCCAGTCGGATGCTCCTAGGTTGTCGCGCGTAGCGATGTCGCGCCAAATTGTTGCAGGCATAAAAATAAGCACAACCACAATAAAGATGTATTCAATGATTGACCACATCGCGATTGGCTTATTGAAAATCGTGGGTTCACTTACAAGGCCTTGGGTGACCGTAGTTGTCACTTCGTCGACGTTGACAGTGAACTGCCTGATCAATTTGAGTGCCGCTGGAGCTGGTACAGATCCCATCGAGCGCACGTCAGACAGATCCTCTCTTTTGAAGAACGAGGCCCATGAGTGATTTGCGGGCGATACAGCAAAACAACTCGCGTCGTTGGGCATTTCAACGCCAACATATTCTGTCCCGGGCACCATAGTATTTCCATTTGGAGCAGGTGCGCCTGGCAGCCGTGCTTTTGCACACGGTTCGGTGTATCCGACCAATTCTTTTTTGGCCGTAACACGAAACGCGGGCGTCAGTAATTT
>CAZUOM010000001.1:153673-310471 GCA_964621305.1 uncultured Gammaproteobacteria bacterium
TTGGGCGGGGGGGCGGTGGGACTTCTTGGCTGGGTGCCGGCTTCGGCAGCAATGCCCCCAGTCCTCCCGGACGTTGGTTGAGGACGAAGAGCCCTCCGCCCAAGATAAGCACAACCAGCGCTACCAGCGCAACTTTTTTCGTCAAGAACTTCGGGAGTTGTAGCTTGAATGGTGCCTTTGGAGCTGTGGTAACCGTCGTTTGAGCTGCGCTCTGACGAGCCGCCGCTTCATCTATCGCCGCGACGATGGCTGTGAACGCCTGTGCTGGTTGATCCTTCATATTTGCTACGTACGCGTTTTTCTGTGTTGGCGTTCGTGCATGGGAGATGATGGATACAGCTGCTGTCAGGACTTCTTCTGCGCGATCGGGATGTTTGTCTATGACATAATCGCAGAGCTCTTTCGGCACGCCAGCGTCAACGTATTGTTTCGTGTCAATTGTATTCACGGAAAACCTCCGTATTCTAGAATTGTGGAATTTTCCGAACCCTTTGTTTCCCCAAACAAATGGTCGGAAACTACTATGACTCACAACTTCATCGTTGCAAGAGTTTGTTAAAGAGCATCGGATATTATTTTAAGTCATCAGTTGTGGCTTCATCCATTTTATTCTTAGTAGAGGTATGATTGGTAGAGGTAGTTCGTGTAGCGTCGCGGGCACGCTTGAATCCTTCGAAGATAGCACCGAAAGTAGTACACATTCCCGCTACGGCTGCTGGCCACAGAACAAATGTTAAGACCGGATGAATTCCGTATTCTCTCAATAAAGGCATAACCCAAAACAATGTGGGACAACTAACAATCGTGCCAACGGCAAGCCCAATGGCTGCGCCGGGATTTTCATCTGCTAGTCTTTTTAGACTTTCTGCTATTCCTTTTACGCCTTCTGCCGGAGTTGCGGCTATGGCTTTTGCCGCTCCTTGGAAACCAGCAAATTGCGCTTCTGCTCTGGCTCTCTCAATCTCCGCCTCCGCTTTTTTCCCTCTAACGACTACTTCTTTCACTTCATTTGCTTTTTCTGCAATGACATTTACTGCATTTAATTCAGCGGCTCTGATGGCGCCGGCTTTTTCTTTTTTACGAGATGCAACCTCTTCTTCTTTTCCTACATTAGCCAGTGCGATTGCTTTACCCTTTTCGACTTTTTGTACACCTACTTTTAATTCACGTTCGAGTTTGGCTAGATTGGCTTCTAATTTTTTCCGTTCTTCCTCCGTTTTGATTGTAATTTCCGATTCCGCCTTTAATTTGGCAATTGTCACTTTATTTGGATAGACAATATTGGCAATCGCCATTTCGGTTACTGATTCGGAAATTCTGACTTTCTGTTCAGCGTCGTCGCTAACAAGCTGCGGTGTAGAGATTATATCTCCCAAAATCGGGACTGAGCGAGCCAGAAACGCGGCCAGAACTGCAATATGGGAGATTTTAACTTCTTTTTCAGCTAGTGCCCTTGCTTCTTCTTCCGTTTTGCAGATGCCACGTTTGAGATACATATCGGCAACTGCCGCGCGCGCAACCTGCAAATCCGGCTTCATTTCATCGGGATAACGACTGCTGATTGTCTCAGTAATATTTTTTGCTGTAATCATCAGATTACGAGTTGCGACCATCGCAGTCATGGCTGATTGTGTTTTGGCAATAATAGCCAACCGTTCAGATTCTTCTGCCCAGGCATCTGCTAAATTATGTGTAGAACGGCTGCGATACGGTTCCAGTTTCTCTGCATCATCCTTCAGTTTATCGAGGATAGCCTTTTGTAGTTGTGGTGATTGTGTTTGAATTGCTTTAGATATGTTATCTGCGTAGGTATCGAGTTCCCCTTTTAGCACTTGCGTTTGGTGTGTATCTATTACAATAGGATCAGGATCCAATGGGGGTATTGGTGGTTCCTTCGAAAATACTATAGCCTTGCCAACTTGATCGCCCGGTGTATTTTCTGCCAATTCTTTCAGTTGTTCTTGTGCCATGCTTTATATGACTGGGCAGGTTTTGCGGCAGTGGGCTGGAACAGGACCTTATCGATGATACTTTTTTTGTTCTTTATCTAGAGATTGTATAAATCGGTATGTCTTTATGGTAAAGATTATAATACATTGGGTTACAAAAGTCAATGTATTTGAAAACGCCCGGATAGTGTGCCCTGGTAGCGAAGAACTAATACTCACTAGGTGAAACCACCAATGGTCGAAATCAATCGGTTGTTTGTGTTTATCCGCTTGTTCCTGGATGGTGTTTAGGATTCCAGCTTGTTGTTGAGCTATATATTGCTCTGCAATACGGCGGTACCTGTCTAAACTGTCGAGCGAGCTTTCTTTTTTTCTGTTGATCCTGCGCATCGCCTGTTCCAGGTCATCCTTGAATTCTTTAGACAGCTCAACATTTCCATTATCGACGTTTTGTAGTTTGGCTTTTTTATCCTGAGGCGGTAAATTTTCGATTGTAGCTGGCTTTGGAAGTAGCAAACTGTCATGTCGCTCTGCGATCATACAAATTCTATAATTAAATATTGTTTTAAGATAACGAGCCTCTTCTAGCGTGAGGCCTCTTTTATTTTCAATTCGAATAAATTCATCGTACATAGTGTCAACGATTATCCCGGCAATGCTCGAAGCGTAGGGCCGGACAGGCATGCATCCAATGCGGTAGGCTAGTCTCGCAATAAAAATCTTTTCATCAAACAAAACGAGACAATCAGACGCTAGTTCTTTTGCAACCCGTTCGCGTGCGGGATAATCATTGGCATCTTCCGGAAGTTGGTAGACTTGAAAAATACGCTGAAGATCAACGCGTGGACCCGATGATTTCGTCGTATCGCTTATTGGTTGCCATTCTTTATGCATTAATTTTGGGACAGGAGGCAGGTATCAAGGAAAATCGCTCTATTATAATAATAATAGGCTTTATTGACAATATTGCCAGTAAATCTATAATTGCCATTTAAGATCGTTCAAATGAGATAATCCTGCTATATAAACCAGGTCATATTATTATGAGTACAAATTATGAGTATGAGAAATCGCGTTTTAATCGGCACGACATGATAAACAAAGTACGTGCTATTACTGATGGTTTAGTCGATAGTCTATACTTTGGTACACAATATCCTCAGGAGTTTATCAGGATTTATGGACTCCGGGGACTATTTCTTTTTGGTGCATTATCAGATGGCGGAAACGTATCCGGTTATCCAAATTCATTATGGCGGTTCAGCCAAGATTCAGCTTTTTTTAACCAACAATCAGATGCGGTTTGTGTCACAAAAACAAGTACTCATGATAGCGTGATTTCTCTTCTTGAATTGGGAGACATGATACTTACTGCCGGGTATGATACAGCACCCATAGGCACTTGTTTTACGCCTGGAGACAATACAATATGGTGGCGCTGGATGAATAGCCCCGAAGGAATAAGGTCTGGAAACGCTTTAGGTACTCCATATGCAAACTTAAGGAGTTCGACCGGACTATATAAATGGGTTTCATTGGAAGTACTGGCACTAACGCCTGTACAAAAAACTAAAATCGAAGCAGCCGCAAAGCAGGCAATTCAAAAAGAAAGAGATCCTATTCTGGCTACAGCCATGGCTGACTGGTTGAAACGTATGGTGAACCCAGAGTTGCCTATACCCCAGAGACGTGAATCACCCACACTTCAACCTACAGAAACCGTCGCAAGACCAACAAAAACACCGACTGAAAGTCCTCAGGTTGTAATTCTGGAACCCACACGTCCAATCCCAACGGCATCAGTAAATTCAAATGAAACTAAAAATTCTGCATTGACAAATGGCATCTGGAAAACTTTAGAAAGAAATGCTCCATTCATTGGGACAGGAATTCTTGGGTTTGTACTAACGGCTGCTGGTATGTGGGTGTATTATCATCTTCCTCCGCCGAGGCCAAAACTACCCAATTACAGTGAGTCAGCAAAAGCTAAACTGAAAAAAAGCTATTGACAGGCTGATTGTATCTGTTAGAATAAAATTAAATCATTATGCTGCCCGAAAGAAAATTATGACTAGGGCGGTAGAAGTTCAACAATCCTCAAGATCAGCCGAAAATCTATTTAATGTCAGTTCCCCGTTAGTTGATTTAGATAATTGGTTTGAAACGCGCTACGTGTTGGCTCCATATTTTATATTGCCGGACAAATTAACCACATTACCTAGTAGTGGTTATGCACAACGAGCCGATATCATTAGTATGATCAAAGGTCGAGTGGCGCATCCGATGACCTATTGTGTGGTGACGAAGGAGTTAGTAAGAGAGATTGTTCGGGCTAACGATCCAATGGATATAATTCGCCAACATGGGCTTGGAAAGATTGGCGATTTTGCTCCGTTTCCACAAAGCAATAATGTGGCTTTTAATGCCGAAAGCGTACCCTTGCATATTTCGGAAATGGCAATAAATTTATTGGGAACGAGTATTACCCGACACGCAGCATACCGGGCTGGTCCATTTGTATTTCATTTGGTGATTCCCGGGGGAAGCGATGCGCTTCTACCAGAGGTTGTCCGCAATAAACTTCAAGAAATTGATCTGGCAGCAGCACGACAACAAAAAATACGTGATACTCGGGATGCGATTTTGAATGGCGCTGTCAGTATGGGAAGGGCTGTAGTAGATATTGGAGATTCATTCACTGCACCTTTTTTGTTTTCTCCACCTGATCCGATCTTTGTGGAAATTTTGTCTTTTGCCAGAGGAACTGTACCAGATGTTTTTGCAGATTATCATAGGAAATTTCAAATTTATTTTGAAAGCCAGCTCCTTAAGCCTTTCCATGATGCAGCGCGCAGGTCTACAGATATTATTCGCGTTCGACAGACGGCTATTAATATGTTATCGCCAAATCAAGCGCGTGTGGCTCAGGACGTACTGTCAGACGAGATATTACGGCTTCAGAATATTTTTACTAGAGATTTACCACGACGGTTAGAGAGTGTATCCGATGGTCAACTTTTACTCTCAGAATTATTGACGTGGAGACAATCATTTTCCGGAGTGCTTCTCCTTTTGCAGCGTCAGTGGGATAATATGCAAGGATGGCTGGATCGTGCTCAATGGGCAAAAACGACATAACATCCACGAAGGAATTTTTCGGTCACTCCTCAGAACGTATACCAATCCATTACATTTCGTCCCTACAGGAAGACTGCCTACTCCTGCAGCTGTCTTGGTTGAAACAGCCTACCACTCACCCAATCATTGGCATTGCACACCCCGCCCAAACGATAAAACAGAATTTTCATTCTTTGATCTTCCGATTGCGGCCGCACCATCCGAACTACCACCTCCGGCGCGCCGGTTTTCTGGTTGAAGCGGTAGGTCACTTCAGAGGCCGCGGGTCTAGGCACAAAACGACCATTGATATCGAAAACGACATCTGGGTTCCCGCTGCAGCCGGTAAACGGAGGTGAAACGTTGTCCCCGCCTCCTTGCAAACCCACCGTAAACCTATTCAGAAACCCCTCATATTTACCTACCACAAAACCTGCTGCCTGTTCCCATAAAGAACCAAGAAACGGCACGTTGTTGTATACGTCAACCACCCGGTCATGTTCGCGCAAACACGAAATGGTACCGCAAAATCCCGCTGCTTTTTTACATGCTCCTATATCAAGACACTGATTGTCGTCAGTACAAGCCCTTTTGACAAGACGCTTTGTCTTTTCATCTTTATCTACGGCAACAACATTGACACTGCAACCGTTAGGCATCGGGTCATTTGGTTTCCACGCCGGAACTTTAAACACATACTCAACAGTCCGTCCTCCTGATCCGATATTGACGTTTTTACTCGCCTGGCTCCAGACGCTTACGTCGGAAGGCCCCAGCTGGCCAGCTGCAGCGGTTTTTGGCGAGCAGTCTTTGGTCTCTTGGCATCGGTCATACGGCGGACCGGCAGGAACGCCCGGAACAACGGCACCTATACATGTTGGCCCCTGGTGAATTATGTCCGCGCGGAATTTCAAATTACACCCACCAAGAAATGCCTGCAATTCTGCCTGGCTTCTAAACCTGGGAAGAAATGATACCGTGTTGGGATCCAACGTGTCCCACTTGAGTTCGTTCCTCCACATGTTTTCCGTATGCGGTGTACCGCCGGCAAGACTTATCTGGACATCGCCAATAGTATTCGGGTGTTTTTGTTCTCCGCAGGCGGTTTTATAGACGCGGACTGCATAGTTAAATCCTGGCCCGGGAATGATTTGCACTTCCGCTCCAAGTTCGGCGCCACAATCCGGATTCCCATGAGCCAACGATCTGCCTGCCTTTGTCGTAGAACCGGAAACCGCAGCGATAGTTTTTCCGATAGTATTTTTCAAAAATGTAAAACTCTTGGCAATAATAAGTCCGATGCTCGTGGGAGATTTCGGTACTACAGAAAGCGACTGATCCAGCGGCGAGCCAGAAAAATCTTTATACTGGTCGAAAAACGCCTTCTGTTTTTCGTAGGGGGTCAGCCTCTTAAAAAGCTCATTGGATGCCAACCCCAGCCGCATGACTTCTGGGTACTCTTGGGTTAAAACATAGGTCAGATCGTCGCATACTTGAAATTTTATATCCCCAGTGGATCTTTCATTGGGGATCAGGCCGATTAAACCCCATGCTTTCCCATAATCCCTGTTCCACTGATCCCATGCTTTCATAATAGCTTGGCTTAGTGCTCCTTTGCTTGCTACCGTTGGCGGACATGGGAGCTCAGTGACCAGTTTGCCGTCCACACGAAAGCCTGAATACATACTCGTCCCACCTTTCCTTCGCACGTAATTGACGAAGGAACATTTAAGCTCGTCCTGTTTCTGCGCGGGCAAAAGATACCGCATGAGGCCGGTCCGTTGTGACCGCTCTGGAGATCTTTGGGTATTGTTCATGATGTCTAGCACTTCTTTCTCTGGCAGGTGCTCTGCATCCAATGTCCCCGCCCACTGATCAGCAAGCTCGCTGGCAAACGGAATACGAAAACGGTCTTTCGTATCAGCTGTAATGGTGAGGGATCCGGTCCACGCCACACGTTTACACTGCTCAACCGACGAGAGTGAAAACGGCACGATTTCGCGTAGAACCAATGAGTCACCTCGTTGTTGCCCACAGTAGGCCCCGCGCACGCTCGTCCCGTGATTGAGACCGGCGTCAGTCCGAAGCCCTGGTAATTTTTCCCCTGCACGATCGCGATACTCCGCAGGGTTATTTGCCTCAAGCTGCCCCTCCATGGCAGAGCAGGACTCCTGCGACTGCTCCTGATAATTTCGGTTTCCGAGGGTGTAGCTTTGGGCAATCGGGACAGTTCCCACCCCGGTCCCGAGATTCGACCCAACAACTACCTCACGGGACTCGATCTTGCCTGTTTTATCATCAACATAGAAGAGAACCATTGTCTCGCCTGAGCCACGCCAGATAAACCACGTCAGCCCGTCCACTTTGAGCATGTTACCGTTGGCAAAGTCCCGTTGCGCAGCAAAATATTTCGCCGCTTGTATCAAAAAATCGGAGTTTTGAGCGACAGCCGGATCACCGTCAGGAGGCCCGACTTCAGTTAAAAAATAGCGAAGCCGTTCAAAGTCGCTTTGAGATATTTTACTCAACTCCTTTCGCCAAATACCAAGATCATTGGTCCAATCTGATATCGCTTTGTCCGGTGTCTGGCCATAGGTATTAAATGCGATTCCCTTAATTTTTGAAAGAAGTTTGGGGTCGACGGCGACAACGTAGCGGGCAAAATCCTGCACAAACGTTGCTTTATCCGTACCCGGCGGGCCACCCAAGGTCGTAAGAAATGAGTTACATCCTCCTCCACAGCCGGCAACAAATTGAGAAAGTGCTTGACCATAGGTCGTTCCGCTGGTACCAGTCCAATTAGCCTCATTAATAATATAGACGCGGGTACGGCTGGTCATGTTGGTCTCGGCAAGCATAGATGAAAGTTTTGCACCAGTTTCGCGAGCCTGTTCAACTGGCATGCTGTCGAAGCTCATGGTGATATCGATGCCGTATCTGTTGGCTGTTTTTAAAATATCGCGCAGTGCAGCCTGATTCTGGATTGTGCCCACATCAAAAAGAGCTGTCACGGGGATCCGCTGGGTTTTGGTGGCCGGGTTGGAATTATGGGCGAGGTCGCGAATGGCGGCAAAATTTTGCTCTGCGACGCTAGCTTTTTCGCCCTGCAGGAGGTTACCCGCGATATGGGTACCGAAGAGCGAAACCTGAGAGCACGTACTCCAGTCCTTCACAGACGGATCGCAGGCGGCTCGGACGACCGTAGGGTTGCTAACTGAAATAATAATAAATATGATGCCCAGGAGGTAGCAAATGTTCTTCATGGCTCTCTCAATCGTAGGTGAAAAACGACGCACTTTCAACTATACTCTCCCTCATGAGGATTGCTTCATGTTGCCAATGGATTATTACCATTTGCTTTGGTCTCCTGTTCGGACTCGTTCCCTTCCTTCTAACCCCATGGAACTACGAGCTGTTTGAGTACAACAAAATGATGGCAGCGTATGGATTGACGACGATAATCGTCGGGTCGTGGGCAGTCAAAATGATAGCCCAAAAAGAAATTCGGATTGTCCGCACACCTCTTGATATTCCTCTTGCTCTCTTTCTAAGCTCACAACTAGTTAGTTCTCTTTTTTCAATGGATCCCCATGTGTCCTGGTTTGGCTACTACTCCAGATTTAACGGCGGCATGCTGTCAATAATAAGCTATATTTTGCTATTTTATGCCTTCGTTTCCAATAAACAATTTAACAATGTAACACTTTTTCTCAAGCTCGCCCTCGCCTCCGCCACCGTTGTTGCCCTCTACGGTGTCGCCGAGCGGCTTGGCATTGACAAGCACCTTTGGGTGCAGGATGTGCAAAACCGGGTGTTTAGCACGCTAGGACAGCCAAATTGGCTCGCGGCATACATAGTAGCCCTCGTCCCGATTGCATCGGGACTCGGGCTGCAAGTTCAAAGTTCAAAGTTCAAAGTTCAAAATATTTTTTGGTTATTTGTATCTGTTTTATTTTTCCTCGTCCTTCTCTTTACCCGCTCCCGATCGGGACTGGCTGGCTTTGCACTCGCCGACGCCGCATTTTGGTTCTTGGTTTTCATAAGGGGACCCCTTGCACAGCAAGGGGTCCCCTTGAAAAGATTATTTTGGCGGCCCGTAATCATTTTGCATTTTGCGTTTTTAATTATTGTATTTTTAAACGGCACTCATATTGCCGCCATCGACCGGTGGTTTACATTTGAGGCTTGGAGAAACCGCCTCCAGCAACCTACAACCTACAACCTACAACCTACAACCTCTCCTGCTGACTCCGGCACGCTCCTTGAATACGGGGGTACCGAGTCGGTAAAAATACGAAACTACGTCTGGCAGGGAGCCGTCAATGCGTGGAAAAGTACGCCAAAAACCATGCTAATCGGCACTGGTACTGAAACATTTGCTTTTGCCTTCTTTCGCTACAAACCCGTCGGGCACAACCTCACGAGCGAATGGGATTTCCTCTACAACAAAGCGCACAATGAGTACCTCAATTATCTTGCTACAACAGGCATTTTAGGGCTCGGATCATATCTGTTGCTAATTGGAGCTTTTGTCTGGTGGTTTGCAAAAGTGCAAAGTGCAAAGTGCAAAGTGCAAAATAAATTTGAAAATAATTTTGAATTTTGCATTATCAATTTTGCATTATTTGCCGGCTGGGCTTCGATTTTGGTCACGAACTTATACGGTTTCTCGGTCGTCATCACCAACGTGTTCCTATTCCTGTTTCCGGCAATGATATTCGTAATCTCTCAACAATTTAACAATGTAACAATTAAACAATTAAGGTGGCCGCGATGGATTGTTTCGCTACCGATTATTGTGGGCCTCGTTCTTCTGGTAAAGCTAGTCTCTCTGTGGTACGCCGACACTCAATTTGCCGCCGGCTACCGCTCGGGCCGCGCAGGAGAATTTACCAACGCCTATCCACTGCTAAAAACCGCCGTCTCGCTCAACGCCGGCGAACCATTCTATCATGACGAATATGCTTCTGCCTTAGCCGGATTAGCGTCGACGCTGGTAGAAAAACAGGAAGGCACTGGCGCAGCAGCGCTAGTGGGTCAAAGCATTAAGGAAAACGATATCGCCCTTGCTAAGTCTCCCAAAAACGTCAACTTTTGGAAGACAAGAACCAAGAT
Source organism: uncultured Gammaproteobacteria bacterium (assembly GCA_964621305.1). Lineage (GTDB taxonomy): Bacteria > Patescibacteriota > Microgenomatia > UBA10105 > UBA927 > JAGVFE01. The sequence goes on from CAZUOM010000001.1 coordinate 163,855, forward strand.
TTTTTATGCATTTTCCGATTTTGACAAAGAGTTTAATAAAACAGCAATTAAGGCCCTGGAAAAAGCTGCGGAGCTTTCCCCTGCCGATCCAAAAATCTTCTACAACCTTGCTATCCTCTACGGCAGAGAGGCAGACAACACAAAATCTATAGAGCTCCTGGAAAAAACAATTGCCCTCAAGGCCAACTACCGCGACGCCTACTACGCCCTTTACATCTTTTATAATGAAACGAAAAATCCCGAAAAAGCCCGAGACGTCTTGAAGTCTTACTTAGATAAAGTAGACCCTGGGGATAAAGATTTTCAAGGAAGAGTCAAACAATGAAAACCATAATACACGTTCCAAACCCAGTCCTGACAACTCCCGCACAAACGGTGGATTTTTTTGACCGCCGGTTAACCAAGCTCATCGTGGAGATGACCGAAACGCTCCTGGACGCCAAAAACCCCAAGGGCGTAGGGCTTGCCGCTCCCCAAATCGGACAGCCGTACCGGTTATTTATTACCCGGCACCATCCGGAGGCACCCGTAAGGGTGTTTATCAACCCGACTATTGTTTCACATTCGGAGGAAGTGGTCATAGGCATCCCAGATACGAAAAAAGGTCTGGAAGGGTGTCTATCGATTCCCAACATCTGGGGCCGGGTGACCCGTGCAAAAACAGTAGTTCTGCGATACCAGGACAAAGCTGGAGGCTGGCACGAAAACTCATTTCGGGGCTTTCCTGCAATCATCATCCAGCACGAAACCGACCACATCAACGGCATCCTCTACACCCAACGGGTACTGGAGCAGAAAGGCAAACTATATCAGGCAGCAAAAGATAAAGAAGGGAAAGAGGTGCTAGAGGAAATTAAAATATGACCATCATCTTTTTCGGATCATTCAAGCACCATTCGCTGGTCGTGTTAGAAAAACTCTTTGAGAATTTTTCTGTACGTGCCGTCGTTACGACGCCACCTCGCCCGAAAGGCCGCCACATGACCCTAACCAAAACCGAGGTGCAAATATACTCAGAAATGGCAAAAATTCCAGTATTTGCTTTAGAATCTCTGGATAAAATTCCTGATAAATTAGCCAGACCGGACTTTATCGTCGTCGCCGGTTACGGAAAACTTATTCCGAATAATTGGCTCAAGTTTCCCAGAGTAATGGCGGTCAACATGCACGCTTCACTCCTTCCCCATTACCGCGGCGCCTTCCCTGCCGAGTGGGCAATACTTCGGGGCGAAAAAGAAACCGGCGTGACCCTACTGGCAATGTCGCCGGAATTTGATAAAGGTGAAATTCTGGTACAAGAAAAGATTCCTATCAGTCCAAGCGATACCCACGAGACGCTCTACACCAAACTCTATGAGTTTGGCGCTGGCGTCCTTGTTGAAAGTTTGCCAAAAATAGCTGCCGGCAAAATTATTCCCAAACCCCAACCACCCGGAGTCTATTTTTATGCACGAAAAATTACCCGCGAAGATGGCTTTATTCCGTGGGAAGAATTTAAAACTCTTAGCCCCAACGTAAAAATAAAATTCCGCGCGCTCTGCGGTTGGCCCGGAGTATGGACTCTTAGGAAAGGAAAGCGCCTAAAACTTATTGAGCTTACGCCAGAAATTATTGTTCAACTCGAAGGAAAAAATCCAGTCAACTGGCTTCAACTTTCCAAAGCTAATCTTGAAACAAATTGAGGTATTGACAGACAGCAAATAATTATTTACGCTGGTGGTGGGTGTTGGTATGGCGAGAAAAAAAATTTCTTCAACAGGATCATTTCGATCAAAAGATATTGCTTCTTGGAACTTTATTATTTTCCTGACGCTTGCATTTATTTTGCTTGTGGTAGTATTGACTGCTATGCGCGGAGTTTCACTTGATCTACGAAGTAAAGCCGGCCTTTCTTGCCCTCAATTAAGTCTGCCCCGTGCCGAGGACTGTGCCGGCGGCTGGACGTACAAGCGCGACACCAAGGGCTGCCTTGCCTTCTTTTGCGAAGTGAAAGCAACTCCTACAACAAAATCTTCAAAATAACTATTTCTCTGGCGCAGCCGGAGGGGGCTGAGGTACTGGTAGCGCTTCTGTTGGTTTTTCAGTAGGCACGTCTGCAGCAGGTGTATCCTTGGAATCAGGAGTTGCTAATTCACTAAGTGCACCACGTGCCTTCCCACGAGCAAGAACAAATACGTCTGTTCCGTCTGTAAAATTCTTAGGGTGAATACCTTGAAAATATGGATGGAGGGGGTTTCTCCGCTGAATCTCTCTGGCCAGATCAACACTAATCTTCCTTACACGAAACTTAAAATCTCCATATAAAGTATTTAGATTAATATTAGATTTTTCCATAATGTTATTAATGTTGTTTTAATTATACACTTGATTGGACAACTTGTCTGCGATTGCGAAAAGCAACCAACGCCGAAACAAATAAAGCAATAGCGCCCGCAGTTGGGCCTAACCAACTCAGGTCTCCATCTGGTATTTGTACGGCCTTGCTCCCAGGATACTCAACGGCGGCGGGATTTACTTTAGGCACTTCTTGTGGTTGGGTGCGTGGAGACTGACCATTTGGACCGTTGCAGGGCCCATGCAGCCTGTTATACACTTCTTCTTGTGCTTCTTTTAGTTCTACGCCTGATATCTTTCTTGCGCTCTTTGCAATATGTATTTGTTCGTTCATTGGTTTCACCAGCGCTGTCCCAGGAGATGAGGCGTCTGGGTTGGATATAAATAGAAATTTTTTCACCTCGCCATTTCTCATAGTCACATTTCCTGTAAACTGGTAGGACCTAGCAGAAACCAATTTCTTTGTTTTTGGATCATAAAACGACCCAGAATACACATCCTCAATCTCCACCTTGAGCCCTGTCTTGGCATTTGACAATGATGATTGAGCCGGAAATTGATTTGCAACCAGTGCAGTGACAATCTCGCGAATTAAAAGGTTTGCCAGTGGTGCGCAGTGATATGTCTTTTTATCATTCCTTGAACGAGCTAGAACATGATTTGTGATTTCATTTAGCATTGTAGACGTCATTGTCTGGAGTGATTGGCTGGTAAGCATCATAATTTGTACATCACCTGAATTTTTTTGGAAATCGAAGGATTGACCATACGCGAGTTTTTCTTCTGGTGTTAAATCTGCAAACTTAGCCACGCCTACCTCACCACGAATTGCCTGTTGAATGCGATCGGCAAGCGCACTATCTGCCATGAGCTCACTTTCTGTTAGCTCTAGTGAGATGGTCGGGGTCGGTTGAGGTCCTTGAGCCTCAACTGATTTCGTCGATAATAAAGAAACACCAACTAATCCACCGAAACCAGCTGCACCAAACTTAAGAACGTCACGACGGGATAGAATAGCTCTGTTTTCAAACATGATAACGAGAGAATATCACAAAATACGCTAATTGTCAACTACTATAAGATATAGTAGCTACTAGAAGACGGCTTTGCGCAGGTCGAAGCGGACGCGCTTGATACACGAGGTGCAGGCACGCACGCGCTTGAGGACCCCGTCAAACGGCAGGCTCACCCAGTGAAGGTTGGGCTTAAATCTGCGGATGGTCGTCTGTGCCCGCTTTTTCCACTGCCCGCCGGCAACTCCAGTGTGATGGGTGTGAGAGCGACCCATGTGACTTTTTTTATTGCATATTTCGCATCTTGCAGCCATAATAAAAAGAAGCTTAGCGTGCTTAGCAAGACCAGTAGCTTAGAAGTTTCTAAGCCACCAATCTACTAAGCATCTAAGCTACTAAGCTTCTAAACTTCTCCTCAATCACGTATACTATACCACAGCATGACTGATCTTGTCTATTGGTTCGGATCGCTCATAATAGCCATCACTATCCACGAATTTGCCCATGCGGTGGCGGCGGACCGGCTTGGAGACCCCACCCCCAGACTCCAGGGGCGGATCACCCTTAACCCCCTCTCGCACCTGGACCCAGTGGGCACGATCATGCTCCTTCTGGTTCACTTCGGTTGGGGCAAACCCGTCCAGTTCGACCCGTTTAACCTGCGCCACCCCAGGCGGGACGCAGCCATCATCTCCCTTGCGGGGCCGGCGGCAAATTTAGTATTAGCGACGATCATCTCAATTCTTCTTCACTTTATAAACTTTATAAACATTACAAACTTTCTAACTACGCTGGTAGTTTTAAACGTCGTCCTTGCTGTTTTTAATCTCCTACCCCTTCATCCGCTCGACGGATTTAAAATCGTCGGCGGCATCTTACCGACAGAATATGCCAAAAGCTGGTACGAGCTGGAGCGCTACGGCATACTTTTTCTCCTGTTTCTCCTCTTCCCAATCTTTGGAAGTACTGCACCAATTACAAAAATCGTCACACCGGTTATCAGTCTCGTACTGGGTATCCTTCTACCCCGCGCACCAGTTATCTAAACAAATTGCCCTTGACATATGTACTCGCCTTGCTCTACGATAGGAGTTGCCTGGTGTGGAGCTTTGAGGCGATTTTCCTCCACAAATTCAAAAACAATGAGGTAGTCTTGCTGAATTCCTCAGCGGGGCAACAGGACGATGTCTCCGAGCTCCTTGGAGTTTCGGAGCAGTCCCTCCGATATTTCTAGTCGGGGAAAATCTTCAAAGCCATCCAGGCCATGAAATTATTCTTCGCCAAATCTACAGACTTTGTCGTTTTCCCATCTACCTATTATAATGTGACTAGGTGCTTGAGCGGGGTCCCGTAACATTATGCCGCCTTGGCTCAGTGGTAGAGCGAGTGTTTTGTCCCAGCACTATCTTGCCCCGCCGAGCGGGGCGTAGAAGTGCGGGATCCCATACTTTTAAGCTGGCGTAGCTCAATGGCAGAGCAACTGTTTTGTAAACAGTAGGTTGGGAGTTCGATCCTCCCCGTCAGCTCAAAATAACCGCCAGCAAAAAGTACTGGGATAAACACTAGGTCGTCGGTCCGATCCCGACAGGCGGCTCAAAACGAAAGGCTTCTGAAGACGTTTTCCACTTCTATCATGGTTTTTTTGTTTCCCTTGTAAAACATCCGCGCACCGATCTGATACCTAGTGACAAATCCCACTTTTATGAGCTCTTTAAGGTGATGGGCAAGGAGGCTTTGCGAACATGGCATATGGATAGCAAGCTCTTTGAGCCTCATGTCACTTTGTGACAAAAGGTGCAAAATAGCAATCCGATGCGGGTGAGCTATGGCATGCAGGATGCCAGCCTCTTTGGCAGATCGCACAATTAGTTTCTTGCCGGCAAGCATAGGAACCTATTATAATTGATCCCAATGCCGAGGTGGCAGAGCAGTCAAATGCACCAGTCTGTAAAACTGGTGGCCGAAAGGCCTACCTAGGTGCGAATCCTAGCCTCGGCACAGAGCACCTAAATACCCTCTTGCATCGAAGAGACAAGGTTGTCTATACTTAGATGATGGCAGATCAAGCTTCACAAGCAAGTGAGCAGGAAGAAAACATGGACGGATCGATGATGTATTATATCATCGGTGGACTCGTGGTTGTAGCGATAGCTGCGGGCGTATGGTTTCTGCGGCCGCAAGGCGGTACAGCCCTGACCGGTTTTGGCACTCCTCTTCTCCCCACTCCTACACCTGGTCCTATCACAGCCCTTTCCTGCGAAAAACAATATTACAACCCGGTCGTCGGTTTCACCGACTACTATATAGGTCTTGACGGAGTCGACGTTCCGGCAACCAAAAGTGTCATCTGCGAATTTACGATATCTATGGGTGGTACAATCCTTTCCACCGAAAGCGCAAAGGCATCATTTGTCGCAGCACCTGAAAGGAATGGTCAAGTATTTACGTGCCGGACTAAAAAACTTAGCCTCACACCAGAACTTAATACGGATGTAACCGTCAAAATCACCAATGACTTGGGACTTACAAACACGTGCTCAACGACATACGTCCTCCCAAAGCCATAAACGCTAGCCCACCTCCTTCCAGTTAGCCATGATATAATTGGTTTTATGCCGTCGTAGTTCAGTGGTAGAACGTCTTCTTGGTAAGAAGAAGGTCATGGGTCCAATTCCCATCGACGGCTCCGTGAATCTAATATCTCTTTTTTCTACCGCTGTATTTGCCGCTGAAGTCGTTCTTTCACCCGTACCCGATGAATTGGCCGGTTATATATATCCAGGCTTTCATCAGCCGAGTGTTAGCTTTGGTATGCTTGCCCAACCGACATTGCCTGAAGTTGTCGAAATCACCACCGAAACCATACCCTCACTAGCCCCTGTCGTATCTCCTAGAAAGGCGAGAAAAGATGCCTTCACTATAGCCGTCATCGGCGACTCAATGGTCGATACCCTTGGCCCGGACATAGGGGGACTGCCGAAAAAACTTCAACAAACATACCCGGGAGTATTTTTTGACGTACGAAACTACGGCGTGGGAGCCACCAATATCGACTACGGCATCAGCCGCCTCACTAACGACTACGAATACTTGGGCGTCGGTAAACCTTCTGTAGTCAGCCAAAATCCGGATATCGTAGTTATCGAATCATTCGGCTACAACCCCTACCCATTCGACGAAGGCGCCCTTGATAAACATTGGCTCGCGCTCTCACAAATGGTTGATATCATAAAAGCAAATCTCCCCGAGGCAAAAATAGTGATAGCCGCAACGATTGCTCCCAATTGGGACGTATTTGGTGACGGCGTTCTTGGTTGGGATTCTAGCGGCAAGAGGAGAAAAGTCGAAGAAATCAAGAGATACATCGAAAATACAGTCGGCTTTGCCAAAAGCCAGAATCTGCCACTGGCCGACGTCTATCACCCAAGCCTAGACGACACCGGCAACGGGAAGCTCGCCTATATAAATCCCGGCGACCACATCCACTACTCAGATGCCGGACGGGAGCTATTTTCAAAAAAGGTATTTGAGGCACTCGAGAGACACAAGCTACTAGAGTGAACGGTCGTTTAACAATTTACTCGTACCCCTGGCATCACGAATAAAATCTGGCAAGTGTGCCTTACCGGTCACCGGACTTTTCGGGAGAAATGCTTCGTATCGATCCATCAAGGTTACTATTTGGTCCGGGCAACTCTGCATCATACGAAAAATTTCATCTTGGATCGCTTTATAAAAACTGTTTGCCTCCTGTAATCGAGTACGCAAATGATCAGGGACAGGAGCATTTCTTTTTTTCAAAGCCTCAATTTGTCCTTCCTCTTCATTGGTCAGCGAAACTGCGGCATAAATCATAGAATATAAATCTAGCACGGCTATGTTTTCGTCTTCTCTCCTAATGGGAGACGCAGGATCAACATCGATAATATTAGCTATCGGTACGCCCGCTGATAAAGAATAGCGATTTTTTTTTCGCAATACCCGCTGCCCGAGGCTTGTGATGACGTTCCAATCAGTCTCTGGGTGAAGTAGCGAGATGCGCCGTTCATCCTCCATCTTATCTAAAAAATCAACGACCTGCCCAAATAGTACCTGTGCGGAGCTGAGTTCATCATAACTATTGGAATTTACACAAACATCGTTGATCACATCGAGGGCTTGTTGGATCCTCGACTTGTTGGGGTTTGCTTTATGCAAGTAATATAGTCGGGCTCGCAAAACCTCTCCGTCATTAGTCCAGCGGTCCAACATATCTTTAAAATACTCCTCCACATCAGGATGTATGTTTTCCAACCCAGGTACTCTAACACTATCAGCATTTAGTTGACGATTTCTTTGACTGAACAGATATGGATTATTCTCAACTGCATACCGCGCAGAGTCCAGGATTGCTGGTAATGATCCAGATTCGACTACGTATCGGATTCTGACCTTGTCATTATTGGTCATCCCCACACCGCTTTGGCATCCCATAACAACCGGTACCAACACTCTAGTAGCTATAGCCTCAGTAGACAATTGATTGTTAGAAAGTAAAATCGCAAGATCAGCAACCGACGGATCGACTGACTTAGGGTGAGAAATATCAATTGCACTATTATGTTCTTTTGCCATAAAGCGTGAAATAACAGAACAAATACCGTATACTTACACTTCTTGGCTCAATAATATATCTTAAAAAAAAGGCCTATGTCAAATATAGAATCTCCTTCGCAACCATATGAGCTTGATGCCGTATCAGCTGTTTTTGACCGTTTTGTTGAGCAGCTCAATCTGTCTGATATTAAAACTCGGCCAGACCGACCGCAAGTACTCTCCCGCTGTTTTCGAATATTTTCCGACGCACTCTCCCGAGGCATATCGCCCTTATCTATAAAGCTATCCACTAACGGCCTGATAATACCTACTATAGCAAAAAACAACGAAACGTGCCAGATACGCTACAGAGGGGATCCGCAGACAATATTACAGTGGGAACTTATTCCAGCCAAAAGAAATCCATCTACATCGGAAATATTTTTTTTTCAGCGTAGGATGGAGGAGGCACAAGAGCCGATAAACGGTGAAAAGTGGTTTGCCCAGGTTCCAGACCTTATACAGGCAGCATTAGTCTTAGGTCAATCGATACAAATGGCCCAGGTCCAAAAATCAAATGAGTCACGTCGACGAATAGAACATGCATTGGCAACAGCTGGTTTTCTGGTTCGTCATGTGCCAGAAGTCAAGGAGCGCTTTGATATGTTTTCCAAAGATTTCCAAACATTTAAAAAGGATATTATCGGTTCCCAACTTGCTCTGTGCGAACGGCACCTCGATGATGCCTCATACGCACCAAGGCTTTTGGCCCTACAAAATGATGCCGAAGCACTAGTACGACTTCGCACACATCTATTTCGTAATGGAAAAAGAGCCATCGGCGACCATGATCGACCAAAATATGAGCATGCGCTGGCTATAGAATATATCATCAAACCAAAATCACTGGCGGACCCTAGCCATTTGATGTATCCAGAAACATCGATAGAAAAAATCATGACTGTCTACAATTTTTTTATCTCGCTACGAAAACATATTGAGGACAGAGGCTACGCTTTCGGCCAGCTACGACATCAGCCTGATATTGAGGCACCCGTTGGCGCTGCATTTGAAGCTATCGGCATTCCCAGACACATCGGCCTTAGCTATTGCGGCAGCATCTGTGGGCAGCTCATCGACGACGTTCTTACTGATCCAAAGATTTTTCCAGACCCCACTGCGACCATTGATAAAACACTACTTTCACAAAACGATTCGTTGCGTATCGATCTTAGTAGACAATTTTTACTCGAAAGAGCATCGCCGGCAAGTAAACCAGTAGTTGAGTCACACATGGCAAACGAGATGGCTATAAAGATAGAGTATCTGAATCTCGCACAGGCTAAACGTCTACCAAACACATCCCTTCTGGAAGCCGATCCGACCACCCGCAAGCAGATCTTTAGCCGGTTATTTGTTCAAGAAAATTCGGTTGAGGCAAAGAAGACATCGCTGCGGCTTGTTCGTTGGCTATCGCTTGTGTATAACTCACGAACACATTCTTTTACTCGCTCAGAAAAGACACAAAAAGAGTTGTCCCCAAGAGAAAAAGCCATCGCCCACGACTTTCTCTCTACGTGTATTAGCCTAACCAGATGGAAAAATACTTACGTCAAATCACTCTTTGACCAGCTCATTATAGAGTCGCAGCTGGCGGCATTCGTCGACGAAGTCTTTGGCAAAGGCACGCGCCGAGACCAGGCGGAAAGACAGTTTAAAAGTGAAATCATAAACGTCGTAACTGATGCAGAACTGGATGGCCTCATGACGGTCCACCGCAAGCTAAGCCCCAACCCAAAAAGTATAGAGGGTTACAATAAGATTGCCACCATGGCGGTGGCACTAGCGCTTTGGAATCTTTCAGATACGCTAGAGGCCGATCGCGAAACCATCATCGACACCCAGGCCATGGAAGGGGTTACGCTCTCTGCAGGCCAGATCGTATCTGCTCAACTGATAGCCCATGGCAGAAGTATGGAAAAAACTAAACAAAGCAATTTAGCAAGCGCAGTAGCAGATCTACTCTACCGGGGATCAATCGAAAAACGCATCCCTCCCATCGTCAAAGAGTTTGTTGGAGAAGCACTCAATAGCCTCTACCATCGCGACCGGTCAGCGTACGGTCAGCTTCATGAAAGTCTCGAAAAAACCATCAGGTCATTTTCGTAAACTTGTATCGAATACGATAGGAGAAATCAACAACAGGCACGGATGCCAGACGATTCAAGAGCTCGGCTCCGCGGTACGTAAGCGTTTTGAGAGCTTTGCTTTCAACTAAATTAAAAAGATCTGCCTGCAAGAGATGGCCAGTTGAAGAGCGAACATAGGGAACGTCTTCAAATTCGTAAAGGGCGACGTCGTCCAGATTCCTGTTGTCTTTCTCAAAGTATCGGAACCTAAGGTAGTGTTTAACGATGTTGGCCGGACAAAATGCCTCCATAACAGAACCACCACTGGGTACTTTTTTTCAATAACCAAGAGGGTAAAAGAGTCTCACGGGAAAATTGAATCGACTCAACAAGCTCAAGGGGTAAATGCTCGATCTGAGCAACTTTTTTTATTTATTTTATTGCGTCTTTGTGAACGATATATACTCCATCAATACGGCGCACCGATGCAACAGGCGGGTCAACGTGTGATGGAGCAATATCCCAACTTCGTATATCCGACTCTTTGGTTTCCAACAAGGTCATAATGTATTACCGTATTGTGTACACCGGAATTTCTAATAAGCGCTCCATAATGGCATTCTCCCCTACAAACTGTTTTGAGGGAATCTCTTTTCGTTGAATCTTTTCTACAAGCGCCTGGGTGGACAACTCTGGGATGTCTTCGCATTCAAAAAGTATCGTCTGTTCTGGAGCTTCTTGGGGAAACACCACCAGTCCGCGACGGAGGAATGGATCGGCCTGGCGTGGAACTAGAAAATCACTGACAACCCTCTCACCAGTCGGTTTCATATCATAAATAGGCTTAAACCCCCGAAACCAAAGATAGTGGAGGAAGGGGCTGTCTGGATAGACGAGAATGCGTCTGGGTTTCTTTTCTGAATAATCAACAGCAACCTGAGGCGTCCGTTTTGTCACACTACTAAGCTTAATTGCCTCCACAGCCGACAATGGGATAGTCAGTGGCATGCGGCTACGATGGAGAACAAGCGCCAAAAGCACCCCTTTTCCTCTCCGGTAGGGAAAAAGTTCCGTTGGTGCCAGAGAGACAGAGCGATATGGGACATCTTCAGCTCCCAAATCGTACCCCCGCATAAACTCCCCATAGGGAAGAGGGAGGATAAAAAGTGACGGTTTTTCCATCCCAAGCGCTGCTACTAAAGCATGGTATTGCTTGAGTCGATTGAGAGTCATTTTGATACGAATGTTAGGGTTATTCTTCAAGAATAAAAGGCCTGATCGGTCGATAAAAACTTCTACGGAAGAAACCAAATTGGGAAAAAGGGTGATTGCCGAAGCCAAGATATCGTTTGCCTTCACAACATGGGAATTTCGGGAGTATTCATCCGGATTCGTCCGGGCCTGTTCGATCGCAGCGTTGAGCACTCCATTGAGGCCAGCGATTCCATCGGATGCAACAATCTTTAGATATTCTCCATCATGGATCAATCTCTGGTAGAATCGATACAGATCAATCGTGATCATGGTATCGGAATCAAGCCCAATGGCGACCTCACCTTTCTCTATGCGTAAAGGGTCGATAGGACCACCATGGCCATAAGCACGACGAAAAAGCGCCCATCGCAGCTGATAGGCTTTGATCGAAGAACTAATCGCCGAATCACCGGCTTCTGTTAGAGAAGGAATTTCGCCCAGAGGGTGAATTATACCACTTGGCGAAAGCAGCGTAAATCTATTATAATACCTCCATGGCTACCAAATCACAACGCGAACTCTTTGCCCTCGTTTGTTCTGTCTGCAAACGTCAGAATTATGTGAAGAAGAAAAACAAGCTGAATACGCCAGATAAACTCCTCCTGAAAAAGTATTGCGCGGGATGCAAAAAACACACGGAACACCGAGAATCCAACAAGCTGGATTAAAAGAGGCTTAGAAGCTTAGTTATTTAGAAGCTTAGAGCTTATGACTTCTTTCAATTTCGAAGGGCTTACGGTCTATCAACGCTCCTTGGTATTCTCACAAAGAATTTTTGAAATATCCCGGGATTGGCCGAAAGAATACCTCTTTGGGTTAACGGATCAATTACGGCGTGCGTCATTATCCATTCCTTTAAATATTGCTGAGGGAAGCAGTAGGACAAAAAAAGATTTTAGACATTTTTTGATTATTTCTCGAGGGTCTTGTTTTGAATCCATTCCTCTGATAAAACTGGCACATTCTTTAAAACTCCTTACTTCAATCGAGGAACAAACTTTGTATAATGAACTGAACGAGATAGCTCGTATGCTTAGTGGTCTTCGGTCATCTCTCGGGAGTATCTAACCAAGCTACTAAGCATCTCTAAGCCACTAAGCATCTTTTAACCATGCATCGCAATACCTACCTGCTCCTGATACTGCTTACGATCTTTGCCGCAATCGTGGCCGGTGTGAATATTGCCAAACCGCAATCGGGTGAACCAAACCAAATAAATCTCCCAGAGACCGCCCAGCCCACACCGACTCCCCGACCGACCGTGTATAACTTAGGCAGCTGCGGCATATCACTGATCGTGCCACCAAACTATACTACCATCGACGGTCCGGAAAGTACCGTGGTCTTAACCGGACCATCTGCCGGCGACACCATCATCGTCACCTGCCAAAAAAATATCCCGCGTCCCCCACTGCCAGCGGCGAAAATCGAACGGCTCGTCTTTGACATTGCCGAGCCGCCCGGTGCAAGTATTACCGCCACTCTCTACCACGACGTTTCTTCCCGTGACGCGACGCCGGTCGACAAGTTAATATTTAGAAACCCCAAAAACGGCCTGGATATCTTCGTCTCCGGCACTGGGGAAGGCTTCCAATCCCTCATCAGAAACCTGAGCATCCTCCAATAATTACATCAAATACTCATCAATGATATAATTATGAAGTTAGGGCTGTGATGAAATGGTATCATGGCGCTCTCCAAAAGCGCTCTTCCCCGTCCGAGTCGGGGCAGCCCTGCAAAATTACTACAAAAACTCAGGTTGCACCTAATTTTTTCAGTGACGGGATAAGGAAGCCTGTGACAATGTTCTGTAGACCCATACGGAAGCAAGAGCAACAAGGGGAATTGTCACAAAAATTCCAACGATAAATATCAATATTCCTAGAAGAGAAACCAGGAAAACCAATATATTAAAAAGCAATGTATTCACTGTTGACCTTTTCGTTATCCGCCAGCTCTCTTTAAGAGCCGCAACAGGGCCGACTCCTTTGTCCACTAATACATAGGTCCAAAACTGCAGCCTTACGCTGAGGATAACGCCAGGAACGACAAACAATAATAAACCAACCAGCACCGCGCAGCCGTATAACAGCGAACCGATGACATACGGAATAATTTTTTTCCGATGAACAAAAAGTTCTGGATAGCCCACTGTACTGCCTCCAGCTATTGCCAAATAGATGGTCAGCGTGCCGATGGTCACCATTGTTTGAAACAGAAAAAGCAACGCAAAGCCTGTGATGGAAACCCACCAGGGCAGGTTCTCAATACTATTGAGGAGGTAAATAGGTACGTTCTGAATTAATACAATGAGCAAAGTCAGAACAATGAGAAACTTTTTTTGTGCTTTAAATGTCGACCAGCCAAAACGGAAAGACTCAGTGATAGAAAAAGAAGCCATATATTATTTTTATAGATCCAACGCCTAGCAAAGTCAAGCTCACCGTTTGGTTCCCGAAACCGGAGTGACATCGGGGAATAGGAGGTTTTTCAAGTCCTTTTGTGTATAGCGCTGCTCTATCAATTTAAATTCGTTATCTGATGTCATCATGAGGGTACGCAAACGAGCCGCGTTACCTAAAACGTCGGCGACGTAGACGCCAGCTTCATTGGCAAAACGAATCCCGATCGTTTCCCCAAAAAGAAATTTTGACGAGTATAATAAGTGTTCAGATTTTGATATATGTTCCCATTTAATCTGACTTTTATCAATAGTCCTACAGGTACTTTTTTCTGTTTTCAAACAGGAGGCCACTGCTCTATCGATCAATTTGCCTTTATTGTATCTGCCTACAGTAAGGGCCCACTGCGTAGCTTCGGAAAATTCCGGAGCCACGGATGAAGCGATATAATTTTTGATCCACGCCATATACATGGATCCTATGAGAATGTTTGCCGTGGGATCTCTCTTCCAATAGTCTTTTTGTTCCACAAGACGTTTATGCACTCTGGCTACTTCCAAGCGCTGCGGTCCCTCTGGCATGTTGCTGATAAACTCTGGAAGCCTGCGAGTCATATCACCTGCAGCATCCTGCCCTATTTGCATGAGGCCGAAGTATCCATTTCCATGAACATATCTGCCAAAGAGCGATTCACGATGGATCTGGGCCATAAGAATTTCCGGCGGAATACCAAAAAGATCTGCTATCTGGATGATGCCGAGCGTCTCGGACATCGTTCCCAGGCCTGCCTGGGGATAAAGTTTAGTAAGCAAAGCAACTAGGTCCTGATGCCGTTGGTTGATATCTGGGAGTGACCTCTTTGGAGATGGAGCAAAGACTTTGGGCATTAGATGAGGCCGCGTTAATCGAATGACTTCTTCATCCCTGTGGTGGGTAGGCGACGGGTCTATCGGGATAAAGTTTGCGCAAAGCCGCTGATGTAAAGGTTCACGCGCGTCCCAGCAAAAAGCTAAAGCAACGAAGCTCCCTGGCACAATCCGTAGCAGTATCATCCGGACAGGTGTATTGCCATTTCCGGCTTGCTCTACTACTTCTGTCAAATGCGTGGCGAAGTATATTGACCGGGCAATAGCGCATACGATACTTTTTCCAATGCTTTGGCCTTCCCCGCTAGCCGATGTTCCGGCAGCATGGACTTTTGATATCAGGAATGCTCTGCCTGAACAATCATCTTGCAAGCGTGATAGATTCTGCAAACCATGCCACATCGTATTAATTGTCCGAGAAAACATGTAGCCGGCTAGCGGCATCTGCCAAAAATCCCACTGGGGATTGAAAAACGAGATCACAGCGCCTGCAGCCGGCAGCGCCACGTCCATCCAGTTACGCACCTTCCCCTCTGCATCGGAGATGCCTTTATCCGGATGCAAAAACTCGGGTGTCCCAAATCTTAGTACGTCTTTTGCAAATGAAACCACCTGACGCGCAATGGAAAACAGATTGACCGGAATAACCTTGGCATCTCCAATCATCTGACCGACCCGCCCAAATGAAGCGTGATACCAGAGGCGGGCAATACCATACCCCCCTATTGGCCCCCACGTCTGGAATACGTCAATATCTGCCGGATTAGGGGCGATTCCGCCGGCCTGGATGGCTAAGGGGATTGCAAAAAGACCGAGAACTTCAAAAAACGTCGCCGTAGCCCTCTGCCGCAGCGAGATTGACGGATCGGCCGGATCTGCCCGCCAGGGGGTGGCCGCGCCGGGGAGGACAAAAAGGGCAGTATTTGCGGCAAAATGCGCCGCGCGGCCGATTGTATCAAGAATCAGTGCTGGCATCGTCGCGCACGGATCTCCCCTCTGACCGTCATCCTGGGCCAAAGCGCGTGGCACAAGCTGCAGCGATAGACACGGCTGCCGCCACGTCTTCGGCTGGCTTGATGGAACCGATAGTCTTACCGACATGACATTAGCGACCGCATACGACAGCCTCGTTAAATCATCGTCATGCGCTTTGACCTGTTCCTGAAGAGTCGTCTTTGCCAATCCGCGGGCTAAGCGCAGGGCTGCCAGATACTTCCGCTGCGCATCGCCGATACGACCGGCTGCAGCAAGCCCATCAGCGGTTGCAAGCTGCTGGGAAAGTTGGGCTACGCCAAAAGCAATCATATTTTTCTTCCTTTGCAACAGAAAATTTGTTAACTGGTTACCAAGATGATCTTTTATATATGATGCCGTTGATCTAGATAGCGCAAGCATTTCTACCATCTTTCCCTGTCTGCCGAGGTCCTTGATATTGCCTGCGGCTGCAAACACGACGCGGAGAAATGAACTGCACACCGAACAGCTAGTTTTATCGGCCGCAACAGCCGCAACCGCCGCTACCGGAAGGACCTGATTGTACGGAATATGATGAAAAAGTGTCATTGCAGCCGCGTATTTCATGGCATCGGCAAACATTCCTATTGACTGGTGAGTAAATCCGGACGAATGCGTCACAATGATACCTCCAGGCTTTCCACCAAGTGGCAGGAGATGTATTGCTTCTGGTTCAAGCGCGTGTCCTTCCTCATGCGTTAAAGTGCCATGCGCTCTTCCCAGGTCTCTGGCTAATGAACGATTTAGATACACCTCGTCACCATTAAATGCTCCGGCAAACGATACACTTTCGTTGACTAAAAACACGCGCCGGTAACCAAGAGGTGCGTAGTTGTGGAGGGCAATTGCCAATAGAAAAAACTCATCCGGTGTTTTCGGCTCCACGACAAAATCCTGAGGATGGCGCATCTGCTCATGTCCTGTTTCAATGCCCGCCGCCATAGTCACGCGAGCTTCAAAATTTGGAATGTCCTGCTTGTTGGGGACTTCTGTTTTTTTCACGCCGAATTTCTTGCGCATCTCTTCAGCACGTTGACTTGCTTCTTTGCGTGCCCCAAGGACTGCAATTCTGCGGCCAAAAAGGCTTTCTGTAGTCAATTCCCCACGACGGGACACTGATACATTCACTAAGGTCATAAGCGGAATATGCGCATCAGCATACGGCGCAGCACCCGTGGTTGTTTCAAGATATTTCATGAGCTGACTATTGCTGATTCCGGCATAGTCGGCGGCATTGATTTTCGTTTTGAGTTCGATGAGCTCAGCGCTGTAGTGATTTTCCATTACCCTCCAGTAATCATCATTCTGATCCCAATCCGTGGGAAGGCCATAAAAGGTAAACTCCGGATTGGTTTGCGTCAGAGCCTTGTATGCTAGAGCTTTGTAAAATTCTATGGCTATGTACTTTTGAATCGTGGGTAGGTAGTCTTCTTCATGGGCAAATGACGTACGGCCCTGGATAAGTGGGAGCGGGATCTGAATCACAAGCCCAAGCTCATCAATTAGCGGCCAGAGCGTTTTTGGTATCAATGCTTTGTAACTATCCGGTATATCCGACACTTTTCTCCCGCCGGCGTCAACCACTTTGGAAAATAATCCTTTTGTTTGCGTCATCCGGAGGAGTCCGAAATTATTTAGCGGTACCTCAGTGAGTTTCTCCGTGTTCTTCATGTCATAGATTGCCTCTTTGGCCCCTTTCTCATTGATGAGCGAAATAGCGAAGCGATCTGTTTGGGCCATGGCAGTGTTTTCCCGCCAGGATTCAACCGCCAGATACTGGTCCAGTTCAGCGATGGTCCGGTCGGCGTTTCTGATGCGTCTCACCAACAGGCCCTGTTTGACCCGGCTGTCCCTGATCCGGCGGACACCCGTTACTCTGCGGCCTACATACCTTCCGTTTTTATCCCGGTCAACAGTAACTGTAAATTGATAGGCGAGCTTACCGTTGTTGTTAACAAACTCAACCCGGTCGACGCCTTCGTAGTAACTGTCTAGTCCGCTGCCGAAAAACCCACCACTGGCTTCCTGCAAACCTTTCTTCTTGGTTGATTTCCGAAGCAGTAGCACCAGCTCCTTATCCGCACCAGTGCCGTCATCATAAAATTCCTCTACAGACTCTTTCCCAAGCGGCCCGTCCTCTAGATAATAGGCAATGGTCAACTCTCCCCGTGAATTGTCTACGGTTGCATCCTGGGCGTTTTGGACTGCTTCCGTCGTGTAGGTTCCCGGCGGCCGCTTGGTACGGGCTTCAACAGCCAGCCGTTCCTCCCCTTCTGGATCTTTCGGCGGGAGACTGTCAATATCGCTAAAAAGCTCTTCCGTGTCCATGACTTCGTTGCCCTGCTTATTAGTGCGGTTGGCATTTTTAGCAATCAACTGGGTCAGGTAAGCGCCGTCTTGCGGCAGAGCTATTTCACTACCCTCATACACCAGCCTCTCGCGGGTAGGTAGTTCAGGCACGCGGTTGGTCAAAAATATAGCAAAACCGCGGGCTGGGCCGAGCTTATTGTCCGGCTGTGGGGCGCGGACAAAGTCGGCGAGTTCTGCTGACGAAGGTTTGTTTAATGCAGTTGCCATCTGACGAAAGTAATCATCGCGAACTTGTGGGTCTTTCGTCGTAATTTTGCCTAGTTGATCTAAGATCACCCCAAGTTTTTCCGCTCCACCGGCATCAACAGCCGCATCCCACATCCTCACAAGCTTCTCCCGGGCTCCCGCTGTGTTATTTACAGCTTCCCGGTAACTGTTGAGAAAATTTGATAAAGTCGGCAGAAGCGTCGCATGCTGAGCAGATTTCACCTGCCAACCAAGGGCAAGCACCTCCAGCATCGCTTCGTTCCACCCGTCCACAGGTATTGCCGGATCAGCGACAAGAGAAACAAGGGACGAAAAGAGATTGACTATATAGTTTTTTCGGACCGCGGCGCTTTCCTGATGAAGAAGCGGGCCGACCCGATCCATATGGGCTTTCGCTAGATCCGTCATTCGACGAAATCTTGGTGCTATGTTATCGAAGGGCAACTGTGTGGTTGTATCTAATTGACCTCCTTGGACATGCGCGGTGAAGCGCCTCCGGAACTCTGCATCTTCGGCTTGATAAAGTTGACTAAGAGTTGAAGTAATTTTTTGTTCAATATTACCACGGTATTCTTCTGGAGCAGCATCAAGGAGGGGTTGATATCCGGAACGAATCAGGGCTATCCGGTCATTTCGCTTGGAAAGAACTTCGGATTTCCATGTATCGTAGAGCTTCTGTTTTGCGGCAATATCCGCTTCGTTTTGCGCTGGAAACCTCTGCCGTTGAACCAAAAGTGCTGCCGGATTGACAAATCGTACATCATTGGGATCCGACTCGGATGCAAGCACAAAAGTGTCACCGTTTGCCTCCATCAGGGAATAACCGCCGGGAATACTTGGTGCTATTACGTTTTCGGGTCCGGTTGTATTTTGCACGCGCCATCCGCCAAGCGTCCTCATCAAGGAATATTTGCCGTCGACAGTAATATATTCCTCCCCACTAGCAAGATTTCCCTTGCCTACGTACACAATCTGCGCACGTCCGTATGGGGCGGCTCTGTTGCGACCAAACCACTCATCCGGTTCAGAGGTTGGTAATCTGGTCAAACCAACCGTATCCCACCAACCGGCAATGAAGTTTGTCTCACTCCCTGATAAAAGATCAACAAGCCTGGTTTCTGGCCCGGATGATTTTTCCACTTGTTCAACTACATAATCGCCCTCCAGGCGAAAGTTAAGTCTAGCACCAAATGTTGGCGGGTTTGAAGAGTACGTCAGACTCAATTCTGACGATGGGCTTCGAACGACTCGATCAGAGCTTCTATCCCAAATAGATTTCTGGTCTTTATCATACCGCTCCCAGAAACGTGGAAGCATGTCGCTTGCCAGAAATTTGTTCAAATTCTTGAAGGTATATACATCTTTCCGGGTACCGTCCTGGCGGGAGAATTTAGCCACTTGATAACTCGGCCCTGATCCTATTTCAACTACAACATAGTCATGCTCGTCGTCAGATGAAACAAATATATTATCCATTTCTATCCCAACGTTTTCCCCATCGATTTTCGAAATGCTAACGGAAACCCCACTGGGCAAACTGTTTTTACCGATGATAAATTTACCTGTCGAATCTATTTCTATGTGGTCGGCAGGATTTGCCGGTGTCCAAGCGACGTAATCTTTTTTATCCAACGAAAACAGCGCATACTTGCCGCTCTTAAGCTTTACGATCACGACATCTGCGTATGTGTGAACGCTGTAGGAGTCAATAGCACCCATGTCGCCAATTCGATCTTGAAGAATAAAATTGTTGGAGTTATTAAATACAAGCTCACTTTTATCATTAACATATACTATATATTTCCCGCTAGCTGAAAGTTCGATACGGGAGTCACTAGCGACACTGCCCATATTGGTAGTAAGATCCTGTTTAATATCATGAAGCAATACTGCTTTATGTCTAATTCCCGTCCCGAAAATCCCACGGAAAAGCGCGACGTCTTCAGACACCCGTACGAGTTTGTAGCCGGGCTGAATTACTTCATCAACTACCGGAAGCGCCATAGACAAGGGTTTTGTATCATCGAAGGTCAAGAGACGCTGTTCACCGGTTTGCTTCTCTATGACGAAAAATGAATTCTTCCCCAGCCGTGTCACTTCGACATATTCCTTTCCAAACGGCTGTTTATTATCCGTGTCAAACAGCCGATACGATCCGCTTCCGTCTTTTGTGATCACGAGCCGGTTGGGAGCAGTCGGCGGCCGGATAGTCGTGATGGCCGACTGATTAGCTGCATCTGCCTGAGCGGCTACTTCGGCCGCGGAGAGCAAGGCACTCGGATCGTCCGGCTTCATATACATTATAGCTCCGGTCGTGTGATTGGAAAAGACAAAATACCTCCCGTCAAAGACAACGTTCGTCATGCCGGCTGCCGCCTTCAGTTCAACTTCCGGCGTGTTTTCTCCCAGGTCAACGAAGAAGAACCGATCCAGTGCGCCTTTACGGACAAGGTAGCGCTTGTTGATATCCAACGCATACCCAAAGTCTCGACCAACAAAATTACCATTATTAACTTCAGTCAGTTTGCCATCTCTATCGATAAAGATCGCATTTCTCTTCTCTGAATAGGAAACAATTGTTCCCTTGAAAAATGTGGTATTTATCTGCCCGGTCGACGGATTGATGGCAGTTAGTTTACTAGGATGGGACGAATCCATAATCAATCCCAGATTCGCGTCATAATATACATTTGCATCGCCTGTTTGTTGCAATGGTCCCAAGTCTCCATAGGGTTTGGCCGGAAGCGAATGCGTGTTTATGTTGTTTGCGTCAAATAGATAAAAAATCACAACATAGTTATTGGTATAAAATAGTCTCAATAGTATTTTTATTCGAGGTTTCGTCCCAAACTGATTAACAAAAGCCCCGTTCTCCAATATCCAAATCTTTCCATCTTCATCAGTCACAAAGACATCTACCGATCCGTCAATATAAAAAGTTGTTACCGCCTGTGTAATTGATTTGCGATTTGGCATTTGCCAAATTACGTCACGCCCAGACCCGATGAGATAGATGCCGACGCGGTCGTTTTTGTCAACTACTACCGCGTACGCGCCGCTGGAATCAACCCGGATATGTTTGCCTTCAATTTGCTGACCGTTCTTTAAGTCCCATAATATTATCCTGTCCCTATCCTGAAAAAGCATAACTGGCGCATGCGGGTGGATTCTCCAAACAGGCTCTTTCAACGAACTGACAGATGTATTAGTATTAAGGATACTTCCTGAAACAGCATCTATAATAAACGTATGCTGATCTTTTGACGCAGTATCCTCAGTCTGATAGATCAGATATTTCCCGTCGCTAGTGAATTGAACAGAATTTTGAATGACTTGTTCATTGACAACTGACGGAGCATTTGTTTTAAAATTATTGGTTAAAAAGTGCTTTTGCCCTGTTTTGGTGTTTACGGCAATCTTGTACCCGCGTCCATATACCCACTGTTGGTTGGAAGATACAAGAAGCTCCTCACCTTTTAAACTACCTGTCAAAACCTCTGCTACATATCCACGGATATGAAGTAATATTTCAGTATGCATTTTTTTATCTTTATATCTAAAATAGCCCTTCCCAATGGGTTTTACCCATTCAACGTTATCAACAGATTTTGCAGTACCACTAAAAAGAATCGGCTTTTTGGTCTCCGCATGAATGAGGATCCCGTTCTGGATTGCTACAAGCATTGGCTGTTCCGCCAGTGCCGTTTCTCCTGCCGCCGCGTCTAGTGAAACGAACATGATGTCATCCGGCTTAGCCGGATCGAGGTAGGCGGCTTTCTTAGTATCGGAATTTGTAAAAACAAAGTACTTGCCATCAAAGATAACTTCTGGATAGTCTGTTTCTGAAAGACCGGGAAGCACACGCGGCGAAGGGCTAGCCGTATTAAGACGCATGAGTATATATTGTCCGTTGTCTCCCGGCGATGCACGAACAAAGAACCCGCCAGCTTGTCCGTCCCAGGCGCCGGTGTATTGTTGCTGGCTCGTGCCGCCACCGACATTTGCCATCACGACCACATGAGGGCGACGCCAAACCAGAAGGGTATCCCCTATACTTCCCATCACGGCCACATCACCGAATTCTAGAGGTGCCGGATTTGTGCCGGGCAAAACGTGCGCGTGATACGCTCTCTTCACTGTTGGTATCCGCGTATCAATAATGAGCTTATTGTCCGCATCCAAATAAACCGTCCCATTCCCACGCTGTCCAAGAAGATCAAGTTCGTTAGGAGCTAACGAAATCCGAGTCCCGACACCTGGAAAAGAAAAATATCTAACGTCCGTCTCAGAAAAAGATACAGCAAATAGCGCATTTTTGTTTAAATAATCCAAAGCCGGATCCCCCGCAATAAAACCTTTCGCTGCATCGTTATACAAATAAAGCTTGCCGTCTTTTGGATTAATGCTTCCAACACCACTTAATCCACCACTCCCAAAAAAGCTGATAACTGATTCTATCGGAGTACCATCAGGAAGCTGGGTATGAGAAACTCCGTCTGAACTAAGGACTGCTTTTATCTTGTCATTGTAGCCTATGGCCATCGTGAGCCTCCCGGTTGGCTCCGTCATCAGATGCTTTGCATCGGTAATAAGCACCCGGCCGGTTGCCAGATCAACAAGCTGCATACTCCGCTTTCCCTTATAGTTAAGCGCTACGTAAGCAACATCTGCATAAGGATTTATCGCCTGGCTAACAGTAACATTTTTTAAGATTTCTCCCCTGGTATCGCTGGCAAGCCAGGAAGAAGGAATCTGAAGAGAAACAGACAGCGGTTTTTGGTCCGGCTTTTTCAGATTCACGATGCTCAGATTGGTTTCAGTTCTATGGTTACTATCTACTTCCAAATACGTCAGATATGTTGAGGTCGGAGAAAATGAAACATTTCCATAGATATTCTTGCTTGCGGCCGGGCCAGTGGTTGAAAATTCACTCTCCGCCCAATATCTCTTTTCGTTTTCCGGCAGGAGGTGGATCACGGAGCCTATGATGTCCCATCCTGGCACTTTTACATACACCCATTGTTTATCCGGAGAATATTCGAAGACGAACCCCGGATCTGCCCGCGTAATTTCTGTCCAGCCAGCCGGAGCAACCCGGTAAAGGACTAGCGTGCCATCTTCAAACAAAACTTCAGTATGATTGCCGGGCAAAAAATCAATCTTTTTAACCCTGGATTTCTGACCCAAAGTGTTGCCGGAGTTGTCGACCACTAAACGTCCGCTATAAAGATCGATAAGCGTTCCTTCCGAAGTGAGGAAAGCATTGACTTTGGTACCCACTGGCGGCAGGGTATGGGTGACACCGGCAACTGCCTCTTTAGGCGGATCAACTAGATACCGGTTGATTGCCGCCGAATCAATCTCTCCCTCGCTTCGGACAAAATCTGCAAGTGAGAGTGCAATGCTTGGTGATGTCGGTACTTTCTCGTAACTTGTCACTACTCGGGACGAGGTGACGATATTAATTCGCTCGATTAGTCCTGCCAACTCTTTCTCTTCCAGGTCGCTCTGTGATCGGGAAATCTTTTTATCGATTATTTCAAGAAGTCGCCTCATACCCAACTCCGGCGGGATGACGACGACACGGTCTGTGATAATAATGGGCAGCCGGTCACGTTCCGGTACTGTCCACCAGTCTTCTTTAACCTTGCGCACATGGTCAAATGATGCATCTGTAAATGGAGCTACGACGATCTGCGCACCATTGGCTAGCTCAAGTCCGCGGATTGGTTTGGCTCCGAACTGTTTCACTAAACTCGTTGCCCCTTCCCAGGCAAAAATCTTGGGATGTAAAAATAGTGCGGTTTTCCCTGTAGGTATGGCTAGCTTGGTAAATTGTCCGTCATCGGGAACAACGATGTATCTATCGGCAAGACTGCCGATTATCGGCTCGATTGCCTTCATTGTTTTTGTTCTGATAGAGGCGACAGCAGCTATTGCCTCAGGATTACCGTGCTCAATGCCTTCCAGTCCGACGATCATGGTATTAATAATCGTAAGATACTCAGCTTTTTGCTCCGGTCCTATCTCCGGTCTTTGGGCATATTCAACTAATAGATTTACAAGATGCATGACACCCTGTTCAAATGCCGTTATCTCGCCTGGGTTATTCGACTGGGGAATATTGACCAAATCCCTGGCTTCAGAAACTTCAAAAAGCCGGCCCAACTCAATCATGAGGCCGCCTGGCATCGTTGAGGACTCGGCAAGTGTCTCGGGTATTACAACCGTCTCGATGACTTCACCGTTTCTGGCAAAGGATACTGCATGAGGAAGTGTGTCATCGGAAACTATCATCATGCGGTCAAGTTCAGCTTCAATGTCAAGCGGCCCGGGAGTTTTCGTTCCGGTTTTGGAGACCATCATCCGCGTAAAAACGCCAGCGTCCATCCCTGTCCCGTTATCAACAGTTGTAGTCCCCTGCTCGTTTACGAATACAAATATATGCCGTTTATCAACTTCTTTCGGGTCCGGAAGTTTCCGTCCTGCGGGCACAATGATGCGTTTATGCTCATGACCATTGACCCGATGAGTTCCAGCATCCCCTACCTGCGTCGTCAGCCGCACGCGCGTTTCAAAAGGGAAGCGTTCTCTCAGCCGCCTATCGATTTCTTCTTGTGTTATGAAGTTTTCCGGTGTCGTCTGTTTAACTAACGGAGTTGATAAACGAAGTGCAAAAATAGTTCCGTGCGTAAACGGCTGCCCGGATTCTTTCTCAAATGCAGTTATCTGCGCTTGGGCTTTGTCTCTGAATTCCTCTTTTGAAATCTCTTTAGCCGGTGAAATAAAATACTGCCCGCTTGGAGCCCGAATGAACGATTGGACAAAAAATTTACCGCCGTTTGCCGTCAGCACGAAGAGGGTGTCTTTCCCGTTGGGCTCAAGCCACCCGAGATTTTGCTTAACTCCCTTGGAAAACTGTCCAATTATTGCTTCAGGAACCAACGCATCTCTACTGTTGCTAACCGTTTCTGCAATCCCTTGCACTTTCTGACGACCGCTTTGAAACGATATGTCAACGTCGGTTAGTGGATCCTCAAATGTTCCCGCATTGACCAGGTTGATGATTTCCGGCGTAAACCCGGTACGGCTCAATGATTCAAAAATTGCTTGTGCAGCATCTTTGCCAGTCAAGTTTATCGATAGACCAAGCTGTGATAAAAGCGTTGTTAGGGTTTTCCCGTCAACTTGCCCGGAATGCAACCGCTGCACAGCCCAAACGTAGTGGTCGTAATCGATACCGCCAAATGTCTCCGTCTGGTAGGCAAACGCGGTTTTACTCGCCAAGACCTCCTCATGCGTCGGACCGTTATTGTTGAGCCGTAGGATAGGTAGCTGTTCTTTCTCTTCTACAAGTGTTTCATCCGAGGCGCGCAGAAGATTCCAGATATCTGAGACAGCTCCAAATCCGCCAATTTGAGGGATTGCTGCCCGTGCGGCAAATCCGAATGAAAACACGTCCGCTTTGTACTCTTGCTCATGTCGAGCCATCCATACCTCTAGGGCCGAGATTTTTTCGTTATCTTCATGATTTACTATGCCAAAACTTAGAGATTCGACTAATGTGATAATTGATTTGATTTCACGTACGACAGATATGTTCTCCTCCATGATTCTTTTCGACCTATCTTTTTTTTCATTCGCAAAGCGCTTTGATAATCGGCGTTCTAGCTCGTCTATTTCGTTTAGCGTTAGTTGAGTCAATTCGTCATCGTGTAAGGAACGGCTTGTTGCAAGCTGGACCAAAGGATCAAGTTTTGGGTTGATTCTGTATTCAGTACGTACAGTCGTATTGTGGGCCACAATACCGTTGGCGACGAAATTGTGGGTGCCTTCTACTTCGATATCAAAGACCTCTTTGCGGCCAACTTTTTCTATCGACACAACCGTGTCGTAAAACGCATGGCCTGCTCCGGCGACGGCTATCCTGTCTCCTACCCGAAGCTGGGAAACCCTGCACCATTGACCGCCCTTGACATGGTCCATGCGATTTGATAAGATGTATACGGTTTCTTCACCCCGCGCAAGCGGGGCTTTTTTGCCTCCTTTGTCAAGCCATACGCGTAATTTTTCGATAAACAGATGGGGAATTTTTCGGATTTCCCACGCGGCGTTTTGTTCAAAACACATCATGGTGAAATTCTTTCCTTGCGATTTAATCTGTTTAGCTAGATTCACAAAATCGCTGTCTCCGCTTACTACCACAACATCCGTAACACTTGCCAGATATGACTGGATATCCCAGGCCATCTCTACGTCAAAATTACATTTGTAGATGAAAGCGCCAGTTTTGGGATTGGTAATAATTTTCTTGAGCGGCTTTGTGACGACGCGATATCCTTCGGTAGCGCGATCGGAAATGTAGGAGGCGGCCTGCGTTTTCAGTTTCCCCTCGGGCGTGCCAACGTAATAGCCCGCATAGACAATGTCGCCACTTGCGGAAAGAAGCCGTAAGAACTTTTTCCATGATACTCTCCAGCCTGCACGGCGCTGTGCATAAAATACATTTGCATCGTCAATGAAGACTGCAATTTTGCGCTTAACCGATGGCCTGCTTGTTTCCCTATAATACGGGTGAGTGCTCGTTGTCTCAATTTTACGGCCCAAAAGCGTAGAGAGTTTATATACATCCTGCATCCCCTTTACCAGCAATTTGTTTACATAAGCAGGAACGAGGCAACCGGACCGCTCGTCCAATGTCAAAATTTCATCGCCCTCCTCGATCTCGTCGATCCGAACATCTTCCCAGCCTTCATCAAGACTATGGCCGGCAAGCCAGTCCTCATCAAGTCCTCCAACATTTCGGAGCATACCGCAAACCATCATTGACAGAAGTCCCAATGTCGCCGTATCATCACCATCAGTGCCACATCTTGTATTTATCGCCAACCCATTCCGACTCTCCCCTGACCAGCTCCGATCGCTCTCAGGAATCTGCCAGGACATTGGCCAAGTTCTGTTCGCCGGATTCGTAGTGGCGCCCATTGCGGCCAAGGGTGCGGATGCAGCATTCCTTACATTGGGGTTGACATCCTCCGTCGCCTTTTGGTACATTGAACTGGTCATTGTCAGGAAACTCGAAGTATGAATGTCGCCCAAATAAATACGATCTACCTCGTCTATATTCTGGCTGCACTGCTTGCTATCTTTTTCCTGCTGGCAGTTTATTTCTCGTTTAAGGATATCGACAGCAGGCGGGGTCATTCCTCCAAAACCTCTTCCCGATAAAACGACATCGCCAAATCCGAAGGATTCGGCAATACTTCCAATTATGGCAATAACTCGACGAAGCAGAGACCACTGCGTTAAAAGGTCACGTGTTTTCCAATCTCCGTCCCCTCCTCCTATTTTTACTTTTTGATCTTTGATTTTTGATTTTCTCCGCCGTCGGCGCAGAATAGTGTCCCCCGTCACGCACTCGGGCAGCCGGGCTTCCGGCACCGCGCCAGCCGGTGTTCGTGGCGTTACTGGTCTTGCTTGTTCTGCTTGTCTTGCTTGTTCTGCCACCTCGCCGGGGGCAAGCGGGATTTGTTGCTGGCCCGGTTTGAGAGCGAGCGGTTCGGCCGGCAAAACTTCATGAGCGATCTGCCGAGCAAGCTTCTCGACGCGCTGATCATACTTGCTATTCCAAACCGCTTCACCAAGGATGGCTATCTCCTCTTTGAGCGCATCTTGAATTGCTGCTTTTACAAAACCCACAGCGTAAGGAAAAGGATATCTCTTTGCATTTTGAGCTACTTCCTTCCACTCTCCGTAATAAAGGAAATTACCTTTGTCCGAAAGAACTCGTTCGATGTGCTGTTCCGCTTGAGAAATTGAGGCTTGTTGTTTACTAACAACAATTTCGTAAATCTGCTGTGCCCTCTCCCGTGCTGCCTCCTGTACCCGAGCCCGCTCGTCGGCCGTCAGTTTCGCGATTTTGTCAGCTACGTCTTTTGACGTGAGTATTGCCCCCCGAATTGAATTCACGACCTCATTTTTATCAGATGTTTTTTTCAGTGCATTTTCCCCAACCTTTTTCCACTCATCATTCAACCCAATATTGTCACCGCGTATCAGATCAAGGACTTCATTGAGTTTTCGGACCTGCTCCAAGCGCGTCCGAAGTTCGTTGATGCCATTTTGAATGCTCGCAAGATCCGCCTGATTCACGATTGGAACTGCGATGCCTAGTTCTTTTGCTTGATCGGAAAGATCATTGAATACTTTAACCGCGCGATCAGTATCTGACTGTGCTTTTTCTGCTGGTTGGGCTGTAATTGATTCCGGCCCAGTAGGTGTGTCTGTGGTTGGGGTCACCGGTTCAAATAGGGCCTCGGGGAAAAGGGCCGGGTGGCCGGAACCGCCGCGACCGGCTAGGTTCCCCCAATAAACCAAACCACTCCCTAAAAGCTTAAACCAACTGTAATTAGCGACAATATACTTGAGTTGGGTGTGATTGGTTATGGGAATCTTGGTTCCCTCAATGGGATCGGCTTTCCCTAACCCCTGGGCTTGCGCAATCACATCCTCACCTCTATTGAGTACGGATTTGTCGCCAAGCTTCCTCATGGCATAGACACCTACGTGGGTGCGAACGGCTGTTCCTTCTTTAAAAACAACCGGATTACCCCAGCGTAGTGGCGCTGGCGCACCAATAATCGGGAGCGGAATCTTAGATCTGATAGCTTCAACAATCCCCGGATTCGGATCAGGAATTCTTGGAATAACGGCGATTACATTGTCGCTTGCGTCTTTGGCAATCACTAGTCCATCCTCAAGCGCCAACTCCACGCTATGTACCTGGGATGCCTGAACATTGGCTTGGGCGGCAGAAGCAGATGGAGGAGCTGGTTGCGGCCTGACGTTTTGCCACACCCAATTGACTGACCTGGCAATATCGTATCCAAACGACCAGATGCCAAACTTAGGTAGCAAGAACCAACCGATCGGAGATCGCGTAATGACAAACCGACTCGTTTCCGCCCAACCGGCGGGGCTAGTCGCATAGGTCCAGTTAAAGAGTCTGCCGCCACGGCCTAGCCCAAAAAACGCGGCATTGGTCCATTTGCCGATCGGCCCTCTAGCACCCATCCAACCAAATCTACCTGCGGTTTCCTTGGCCACGTCTATACCGTAAGCCGTACGCAATTGGTCATCCGAAAGCGTGAAATTGAAAAACTTGCGGAAAGTAGGCCACTGTTGAACCTGCCCCCCTTGTTTGGTAGCCCGATAGGAAGCCGTAAGAATCGTAAGGATTCGTTTGGACGAACTGTCTAACCGCCCTTCTCCAACAGCTGATTCAAGATCAATATCCGGATTTGCCAATAGCTCTCTTGCCACGGCAACCTCCTCGTTGACCACGGCATCAACAGCGCCTTCGGCAACCCTGTGTTTGGCCGCATTCCGGTAGGCATCCTTCCACTGATCGGCTTGCTTAACTATGTCGCTATCGGCCGATTCGTAAGCTGCGGCTATACCAGCCAAGAGAACCGCCTGGTCTTCTTCGGATCGTTCCTGCGCGCGCACTTGCTCCCAGCGGAAAATAACCGCACTTGCCCTCTTTATGGCCTCCCGCCGGTCTTTGCCTGGTGAAGGGGCTGATGTATCTGTTCGAACTTCACCTTCTAAAGATTCTGGCTGAGAAAAAAGAAATCCAGTAAGCTGTAGAAATCGTTGATCATTGATATCTGAAAAATCTCGAAGATAGGTACCTATCCCCCTTTTACTCTCATAAAGATCCCGTGCTTTCTCCCACTGGCCCAATCTAGCAATCTGATATGCGTCAGCTTCTCCAATTACATCAACCAACTTGCCAAATCCATCGATAAAAGGTGTTTCGTATTGAAGAGTATGTAAACCGAGCTTTCTTGCAAACCAACGCACCGAAGCTTCCTCTAAACTAATTGGTTGCCCATACAGTCCATAACCGGATTTTCCCATACGAGCGCCATGGAAAGCCTCTTCAAACGCCGTTCTGGCAAAACCATCTGGATGCTCTACGTTAGAAACATTAATGATCGCCTGGCCCAATGACGGCTCGAAAAATCCATAGGCCGCCTCCAACCGAGCATCTATCTCTTTTACTGTATGACCACTTGCAACACTAATGGCCGTAAATCTAAACGATGGTAAACTTCCGTCAGCGATCCCAAAAGTCTGTTCATAAGTACTTATTTTGTCATTGAGCTCTCCTATCTTTTCCTGTGATCCTGGTGGAAGTTGAGCTGCTGCATTTCTTGCTCTCACCAAAAACCGATACAGAGCTAAAAACAATTCCGGATCCTGCAGTATATCTTTGCCTAGCTGAAGACTTGGTAAATTGTTCTGCGTCAAGCGTGCATTTATCTCAATAAAAACAGCTACGTCGCCCGGAGTTAATTTCTCGTGTGGTTTCCACTGAGCAAATCGTTGTGCTAACTCCACCGCTTCTTGTTTAGAGGACTGCCGAAGTGTGTCGGGTATGTTTCTGTCAGAAAATTCAACATCAGCCTGACGAGCGAGGTCTGGACGAGCGGACGCAATGTTATCAAAGATCTCTAATGGCGAGGGCGTACTAGCAGGAACCTCCTGCGGCCCCAAGCGCACCGGCGTTTCCGCTCCTTGACGGACAATGGATGCGGCGATGTCAGATTGAGAAACTTTGCTATTGATGATGGCGGTGCGATCATCGATGCGGACGGCATCCTGCAAGTTTTTGCCTCTTACTGCTTCCGGATTAAAGCTAAGCGAAGGGTTTTCTATTAATGCAATTTCTGTCCGCTTGCCGCTGTTGTAAATCCGATCATAATAGAACTCCTTGGCTCTATCGCTCAGCAGCCCAAACTCCGGTGTGTCTTTGAGTCCGTTGATAAACTCCCGTGCCCGTGCCGCTGCCCGGTCAATAGTCGCTGCACCTGACTCTAGGCCATTACTCAAGCTGTCACTCCCGCCGGCTACACGGTCATAGAGGGATTTCCACTTTTGTGAGACATCTACCGGCTTGCCGTCTGCATCGAGTACAAACGATCGTGGTTTTCTCCGAAAAAGCCTGTCTACGAAGCTTTGTTCATTGCTTTCAAGAACCAGCTGGTCAATCGTATTTTTTACCAGGTCGTCATACCCTTGGGCTAGTGAGTGAGTGAGTGCTTCTTGTCGAGTTCCCTGTCTGGGTCCCTGGTCTTTGGCAGCCAGGCCTTCGTTTTGGTCAAAAATCTTCTCTGCGTCAGCAAGCGTGTACGATGCATCCGCCTCACCCAACACATAGACTGTTGCGTCGCTGGCTATCTCCCGCGCCCGTCCGATGTCCTGGACCAGACCGTTCTTGGTGGTTTTATATTTACTCGCTATGATATACTGTGCGTCGCTAGAGGCAGACGATCGACCGCTTCTTGGTACGTCACCTTTTCGAAAAACTCCCGCAATATCTGTACCACGGCCGGAGCCCTGGGTATAGACGAGGATAAACCGCCTGTCACCGCGACTGCCTACCTCGTACTGCCGCAAAAACTCCTCGAGCGCCGTCCTGCCTTCTCTTCCAACGATGGAGTGATCCGGATTACCGTTTTTATAGACACGTACTTTTTCACTTTCTGCAATCGTATTGTCGTTATTGATGATAATTACTTCAACGTCCTCTCCCATCTTCTTCCCTTCGTCTACGATTTTCCGCTCCAATATCCTTCTGTCTGTATCCACCGCATCGAGGATGACGCGAGCGGCTTCCCCTTTTTGCAATTCCTTCACGGCAATTTTTTCCGTGCTATCAATCTCCTTCCACGTAAAATCCCGAGTCCTGTTTATCTGGCCAAAAATCTGCTCCACAGAACTTCTGTCAGGCTGAAAGGCCTTCATCTCCATGCCCAGGCTCAATCGCGCATCCAATACGACTCCATCTGGTGTGCCGGAAAATCCGTACACTCGCTGGGAATAATGGCCGCTAGCTATAATCTGCTTCCATGTGGTCGTCTCGCCTTGCTCAGAAACCGTAACGCGGGATGTCTGTTTTCCTGCATCTTCGTGAGAAATCGGCCGATTGTTTAACGCTTCCTGGATGCGATTGCCGACCGTATCCAATGAAAGTGCCGCGTAGGCATCCTGGGGCCGTGTGTTCTGCAGCCGGCCCGTGCCGTCGCCATAGACCAAATCCGCACCCGGCGACGGCCTGCCGTAACTGTTCGACGGCCGGCCAACGTCGGCGATAATGGCGTTAACTACACTCAAACGTACGGACAAGTCTTGGACAAAGGGTCTCGGCGCATCCGGAGCATTCCGGTATACGTTAAGCTGAGCAATTATCTCCTCCGGTATGACGCGCCGATTTCCGTTTTCATAATGGGTGATATGTTTCTCCTGGGCCCAGGTCTCAAATGCCGGATCCGACTGGGATTTTGTGCGATTGTATGACTGCTCCGCAGCTTTTAGAACCATTTTGAGACGCATTTCTTGCGCTTTATTGTCCGCTGACAGCCGCACCCCTCCCTGATCATCGATAAATAGTTTTGATCGCCCGCCTTGCTGCTTTTCAGTTATCCCTGCATCCACAAAATCCTTCACTTCTTGCGAGTGATATATTTCTTCAAACGCCTTCACTATTTCCGGGTTTGAATCTACAACCAATATCTTTTTACCCCCGGAGGAAAACCGCGTGCTAGCCAAAATCATGTCAAATTCGTCAATGAGGAGAATGGAATCTTTGGTTGCGGAGAGAAATGCTCGCGAGAGCTCATCGCTTGCGCGCGAGGCGTGGTGCTCGTAGGGCGTGTCTGCCGTTGCCGAATACACAACGTCACTAGAAGCCATGGCAGCTGCCCCTTCGCTTCCGCCTACGGTTTTCCGGTTCCCTTTACCATCAACATAGGTGACTTGGCGATTCTGAATATCATAATAGACCGCCTTGACACCATTTCTTGCGTGCACTTCCGGCGGGTACTGGGCCATCATGCCCTGGACATCGGCAAACGTCGTAGCCATGACATGGACTTTGGACCCGGTAAGTTTTGCTTTGACGTCGGCGATGGCGTTGAGGAGAAAAGCGGATTTGCCCAAGCCCGTCGATCCGTCATAAAGGACTCCCGTGATGTCATCTTTGACCGATGCGTCAAACACCGCGTCGTAGAAAATGCCCGATTGGTCAGCGCGTTCTTCATTGGGACCGACCATTTTGCGTTGTTCCTGGTTTCCGGTTTTTCGGGATAGTTCGTCTGACCAGATCGTTTCTATCTCTCCGAGGAGCGCACTCACTTCTGTCAGCCGTGCTTTTGCTTCCGGCTTGGGCTCGTTTTTCCCATCAAGGGAAACAAGCTCAAGCTCTCCTGTGTCTTTGCGTTGAATACGGAACCCGTCGTCGCGAAGCTGTTTCGCCACTTCCCCTAGCCGGCCGGTTGTATCTGCCAGCTTTTGCCGGGCAGCTCCCTCGCCTCTATTGATTATGTTGTCTATCGTTTTTCCTAGTTTGATACGGATTGACTCATCTGTTTGTTTTTTAGCTCGGTTATACAACTCGTCTGCTGCCTTCTCGTTGGATTTTGCCGACTCCAATGCCTTTTCCAGGTCCGCAGCCACTGGTTTGCCTTCGGATTTAAGAAGATCAATCCTGCGTTCCAGTATCTCCCGCGCTTCATGTGACGCAACCATCCTGGCTTTGGCATCGAGCGCGCTTTTTTTCAACGACTGCCCGGACACTCCATCTCCAATGGCAACCGTTGCCGCCACCAGTGGGCCAGGGTTTCTCTTGGTTCCTATAAAAACCTCCGCCACTTTGCGACGCAGGCCGCCGCTTGCAGTAAATTCTTTCTCGAGAACGGCAATTTTTTTGTTGGCACTGTCCCAGTCGGCAGCAAGCTCTACCTGCTGATCCGCGCGTTTCGTAAATTCCTGCGCATCTTTTTCTGATCTATTTTCCTGCACAAGCTTCTGATAAGCTTCCTCTCTCTCCGCTTGATCTTTCTGCAACTGTTTAAGCTCATCCATTACTTCCCGCTGGCTCTTTGTCCACTCGCGGCTCTCCAGTTTCTGCCGGGCGTCAGCCAAGCGCGTAAATGCCTCTTTGTAAGCCGTAGCGTCTGCGTCCGGTTTTTTTGCGATTTCTTCAAATGCCTTTCGTTTTGCTTCAAAGTCTTTATAGTCTGCGTTACCGCTTGCGCGGTCAACTGCCTGCCGGATAAAATTCCCGGGGCTAGTGCGGATGGCCGCCTCTTGCCTGACGGCAGCATCGGCGGCATAGAGCGCCGATCGGGCCGCATCAACTTTTTCTGGCGTAATCAGCGACTCTAGATTGTTAGATACCCTCAGGCTCCCGTCTTTTTCAAATAAACTATTCCAGCGTTTTGCTGCTTTATCAAATTCCCTCTCGACCCTCGTCCTGTTTTCCTCTTTTATGGAAAGCTCCCGCGCCATGGCATGGGCCTGGGCTTCTGCTTTGCCGGTATCGATGATGGCTGCGCGCAGACGCGTTTTTGCTTCTTGTAACCGTTCTGGCAATTGCTCGGGCGCAGCCGTAAGAGCGTCTATATCTGCAAGTGCTTTTTCAAGCCCGACACGAGAACCGACTGTTTTCCCTCTCTCTCCTAATCCTTGTCTCAAGCTTCCTGCGGAAAGCCCTGCGGCGCCCAACTGACTGGCGCACTGATCCGCACTTGCGCCGCCGGAAAACGCCGCAGCACACGCCACTGCAGCTTGCAGAGAATTGACGGTCGTATCTGCCTTTTGAATCAAAGCTTTTGCATTGGGATTAAATGCCGCCTGCCTGGGTTGCGTCAGTCGCGCAAGGGAAACGCCTGCCATTGCCAGGGCAAGTTGACAGTTACCAGAACCGATTGATTCTTTACTGCAGACATCGGCAGCATTCCAAGAAAACACCACGGGTCCCAGATAGTGATTGATCCTTTCCAACGCTCCGGATATGCCCTTCGTAGGAACCAGACTCGGCTTGAGGGAATTGCTGACAGCTACGACTGCGTCGCTACTTTTTTCAACGAGAGCTAATTTTCCGCTTGCATTTCCGGCTTGGCCCACAAGTGCGAGTGCTCCCGCCGGTGCATTTTTGGCTACCTCAAGTTGCTTAATCCATTTGGCTGTCTGGCTAATGCTCGTTGCGCTGGAGAGTCCGGCAAACGTCGTCATCATGGCTGAGCGCGCGCACTCTCCTCCGTCCATCTCATGCCCGAATGCGCACGCATGGGCAGTCTGTTGGAGGCTGTCGCCGGTAAAGTAGAGTCCGACCGCTGACCCGCCCACATTCAAGGCAACGGGAACGGACAAAATTTTTGCTCCGGCTTTGGCCAACTGAAAGAGTTGACCGCCCGGAGCTACCAACGCCCACGTCGACAATACCGGTTTTCCGTAGCTCATTCCCCAACCACGAACCATATCCAGCCGTGCAACTGCCTGATTTTCCTTGGTTTCATTCGGATCCCACATCCTTCTTTCAGCATCCTTTATCAAAAATTGTCCCTGCAAGTATGATCCGGAGGTAAAATTATTAACCCCTACAACAAAGTGTTCCGCAAGATTAAAATTGTCAATATCTTTTTTCACCCGCACAAAATCCGCTTTGCCGGCAAAGATGTCCTTTGCGTTAACTCCCTCCCCTTTGGCAGACAGAATATTGGCAACGCTATCGCGCACAGCTCCCATGGCGATGAACTGCTCAACGAGAAATTGTTTGTCAGTTTTGCCGGCATTGTCTGGGTCGCTACTCCACTGCTTATAGGCAAGAGCATTTTTCCTCTCTTTTTCTAAATTGGCACGGTCTTCTGCCGATAGTGTGGCGGCATACGTATCGACGACGCGCTCAACGCTTGTTGGCGCATTATCTTTTGTTCTCGCAAGATCCTCCCGTAACCGTATCGCATTCACTGCTCCAGAAAGCACCCCGCGCCGCAGCCACCCTGGGTCTGCTGATATTGCGGCAGATACTTCGCGCGACACTAAGGCCCCAGTGGCAGCTTTGTCCTCCATCTCAATTGCCGTAGCAAGCTCTCGGACGACTTCATCGCGGGAGGTTGATTTATACCGTTTTGCGGCCGCTAGCGGATTGTAATATTCAGCGTCCCTAGTGATTAGTTCGGCGGCAAAGCCCCACTCTGCTTGTTTGGCGGGGCTAGATCCCAAAAGCTGCGATCCTCCTTCTACAACCGGAAGCATCTTGAGAGCATTGAACGTCTTGACAACCGCGTTATCTATGAAGCTCAGCGACCGTATGTTCTTATCAACGCGCAACATATCGACTTCTCCCCGCAGCACCTGGCTCAAAATAATTCCTTGAGTATCGTCGCGGATTGCTCCGATATCTCGAAGATCCACTTCACGCAAAATGAGGGCTTTAAGTTGTTCGAGCTGGAATTTTTCAGGCGTTGCGTCGATTTTCCCTCTTTTCCAATCCCTGTAAATGGAAGATTTTTCAACTGCAGCCAACTGGCGCAGCCTCTCGGTCTGACTCTGGGCCGCCAGCAGCGAATCTACTCGCATATCGATAAACGAGTCCCCACCTGCAGTCCGTACCAGAGCGCCGCCAGTGATATCGTTGAGTGTGCTTCCGAGCCAAATGAGCGGATGTTTGCCAAAATCTCTTGCTTCAGTCATGTGCTTCTCAATTTCAGTGGGAAGTCTTTCCCCTCTTTTCCATTCCGACACTGCTTGCTCTTCCTGACCTAAATTTTTTAGGCTGTTCCGAATGCGGTTAAGGGCATCTTCTTGGATCTTTGTAAATTCTTCTATAGATAACGCGCTACTGCCGGAATCGGCCTTGTATTTCTCAAAAATTCTTTTCCTATTGTTCTGGACAAGTTGATTCTCCTCATCTATTGCCCGGATAAGATTGGCTCGTTGATTTTGTACGACAGCCGTGTCAAGCAGAAATCCTACCTGTTCTTTTTCCAAACAACTCGTCAAGCCAGTCCCCAAATTGCCTTTGCACGCCGCAAGCTTTTGGAGGACAATGTTTGCTTTGGAGGCTATAGAAAGGCCACCAAAAGCTATATTCTCAAGTGAAGCTTTCGCCCCTTCAATCATGTCTGCGTGGCATCTGGCATAGTACCGGCTATCCTGCCCGGTACAAACGGTGTCAACGATTGCTCTTGCCGTTCTATCAATTACCTCGGTAGAGTTCAAAAGTGTTCCACTGCCACATTCATAAATATTCGAATCGCCTTGAAACTGGATGTATCTATCCGTATATCTTTGCGATACGCACGATCGTCTGACTGATTCTGCCGGGACGTAGGTCGTCCTGGTCTTCAAATCGATAGTCAACCCTTGATCCAACACGTTTTTGGTCGTTTCGGCACAAGTTTTTTCCTTTCCCGCGCAGTAGGATGCAATGGCCCGATTCTCCTGGGCAATCGGATCAACGCTCGATATGTTTCCTGCGGCGATAAGCTTCTCCTGTTTGGTCTCACATTCTTTCGGATCAATTCCAAGCGCCTCAAGCCGCCGACACAAATCTCGTGCAGCAGCCGCTCCCGCGTTCGGGGTAGTTTTCGTCCCGATCCCGTAGTCGACGCCAGCACCTGTTCCATATACTTTGTTATCAAATGATATGGCATAATCATGCGTTCCTTCTTTTTTCGAAAATGAGATCACTGCTTTGACCTTCTCGCCGTGCAACGAAAATGTCACCTCTTTCTTTACAGGTTTCGTAGGGTTTATTGTTGCCAATTCCGCGAGGCTTTTCTGATTCTGCGGACCGAGGATTTGAGCCAGTTGTATGAGACCGTTTGCTCCGGTATTTTCGGGGCTAATACAGTTGCCCGTCACCTGACAGGAAACCAGGGTACCGACGCGGTCGATAACTTTTTCTCGGTACAACTGGTCTAAATTCACGGATCCAGACACGGGAGCAGTGATTCCTGTTGCGGATAAGTCCTGCGATGAGACTGTTGAAAGCTTGGCAGCTGGTTTTGTCTGATCGATCAAGAGCTCAATATCCGTCGACTCGTTCCAATACTTTGTCATTACAAACACGCCTTTGCCTTTTGTCGATTGATTGAAGTAGATCTTCGAAAAATCTATACCAGGAAACTTCTTCCTAAATCCACCGTCGCCCACTATGGCTGAAATGAGTTGGTTTTGCCGTTCGGTCAGTTTCGCGTTTGGTTTGGAAAAATACGTTTGCACTGTGGACGCCAGTTCAATTTCAGCTAGGGTAAAACTATCCCTCGCACGAGCTTGAGCCGGGGCCGCAACCGGCTTTGGTGCAACGGGCTTATTGGCTGTTGCAATAATGGCTGCAATTTCGGCCGGCGTTTTATTTTTTGCAGACTCTATCGCTTTGCATCCGACACTCTCTTTATTTTTACATACTGCTTCTTTTGTCGCCTCATAATCGGCTCTTGCCCATGCACCACAGTCAACTGGCGTACTAGATGCTTTTTTATACTGCTCGCAGGTTGTCTGTGTGGCAGCTTGTTGCATGCACGCTGCGTCAATACAGGGTTTGCGGTCTTTTTCCGGTATCGCAAGATACAAAAGCACTCGCGGGTCGTACTTGCCAAGAGAATCCAATGCAATCTTTTCTTTTGCTATGGTCGCCAGAAGTGATGAGTTCGGTACCGTTAAGCTCTCCCTCAAACGATTGACTATATCGATATAGGCCCGATCCCGCAACGCTTTTTGGCTCCCGCTTGCTTGCCCCTCTGCCAATTTCCGATCAACGGCGTTGTATGCATCTTGAGCAACAGGCAAACAGCTAAAATCAGATCCGCCGGCAAGTTTACATGCGCCCCAAGCGGCTTTTCCTGCCTCACACGGAGCGCTACCAAAACACTCATCCGGGGCTGTTGCCGGTACCACGACAGTCGCAGGCTTTATCGCGGTAGCGGCTTTCGGACTTGGCGTAGGCGCTTCGACTGGCCGGGGTGCTGGGCTTATCGTAGGGGGGGTTGGATCGACTATCATTGCCATACCAGGACCCCGTCCTTTAGCCAGCGATGGGGCCAGAGACGGGGCGGCCGTCGGTTCGGGACTGGGTACGGGAGATGGAGTCGACCCAAAACAACTCACCTGACAATCGCTCCTTTTCTGTTCAATACAGCTTAAGTAACATCCCATACTATTTACTTTTGAGATCGCCTGAGCGATTAACGACTCCGGGGCAGTAGGCGCTGCTGCAGGTTGCGTCGGCGGTGGTGTTGGTGCTGGTGTCACATCCGGCGGTTGACTCGGGGGAGCAGACGGACAGACCCACGCCCAAAGCGTCTCCGCCAGTTTTTGACAACTGGCAGCTCCATAAGAGCACGATGGGCTGCCGCCGGTACAATACTTTGGCACATCGACAGCTGCCGCCGTCACGACAGGAGTCGGAATAGACTGTGGAGTAGGCTTCTCTATAACGGCGCATCTGCCGCCGTCAACCGTAGGAATGCACCAACTGGCCTCCGCAGCACATTCACTCGTGGTGGAGGAATCACAATATGGCTCCCGCGGCTGCGGCGGTGGTGGAGGAGGAGGGGGCGGTGACGGAGGAGCAGGTGATTCAATTTGTTCGTAATTGCACCGTCCATGCCCGCCGCACCACGCACGGTATCCTGGCTTGTCGTCGCATCTCCCCAAGTCGACACCATCAAAAAAACCGCACTCCCGGATTACCCGCGGCCTCTCATCAGGAGCCTGTGCTGGATTTGTCGGTAGCGGTGGTGGTGGTTGAGGAGGGGGCGGCGGAGGTTTTGGTTCTGGAGGTGGCCTCGGCGGTTGTGTGGCTGGTGGTTTGGGCGCAGGCGGCCGTTTTATTGCTGCAAAATTACGAATATCGCCAACAACATCGCGGTCCGAAATAACCTTTACGGTTAGCGGCATGGTCACAGCCACCATAACAATGGCAATCAAAGCGATAATTTGAAAAAAGCCCCTTTGGGACTGTGACGTACTCAAGTTTAGAATCTTATTAAAGAAGATCTATAAATACAGTATTAGTTTAAATGCTATTGTGTCAAGTCGATGAAAAGATTTACCGAAGGATTTTTGAGGCTGTTTGAGGTCTTCGGTTGTCGAAATGATATAGTACTAAAAAGGTTGCCATGAGAGCAAAAATTCCAGCTATTGCTGCCAACACGGACCAACTATCGACTAATCTTCTTACATTGTGCACAATCAAACGAAAGAAAAGCAAGAGGTAAGTTGTCTGAATTGGGAACGAGACCATGTGCCAATACCCAGCAAAGTTCCACCGGAATGGATGGGGCATAGACCAATTAGTCATCTTGACTTTTCCCTGAATAAAATGGGTCAAAAAATCCAATACCAAAGCACAACCAACAGCCCACAACAAGTCATTCGGAGTCAATTTATAACCCATCTTTACCGTTACGTAATATATCAAAACATTAATTAACGGAACAATAAAACCATCTCCCAACCAACCGGTGTAGTAATCCAGAAGAGTCTTTTGCCCGACAAACGCGCGCGGATTTTCCCTTTTTTCCCAAATGTAATAGGATAACTGTACCCCGTAACTGAGAACAAAACTTGCAATAAGAATCAATACATACATATACTGATTCTATCATGCACTGCCCCAACGGCGACAACCTACTCATCGACAAAGCCCCAAAACACGACGGGTTAACTCTCCATTACCTACTATGTCTCAGTTGTGGCGGCATCTGGGTGTCAAGTTTTGACGCAAACTACCTCAAATATGTCGATATTCCAGCTTCGCAAGGAGAGTCCTTGCGGACGCAAGGACTCTCCTTAATACTTTTATGTCCGCAATGCCGGAAGGGTCTTTTGAGAGCTACCGGCGACAATGTCCCGCCGGATGTTGTTGCCTATCGCTGCCCTGACGGTCACGGCTACTTTTTCCCGGCAGGAGAGCTCCTGAAGTTTAAGGAAGCGCAGGAGGTAAAAATTGAATATCACCAAAAATGGCATATACCGCTTGCCTCCGTTGCCAGCGCTCTCCTCATGACGATGACGGGCCTGATCATCTCCGCAGGCCTCATCATCGGCGTCATCGAGGGGGAGCGACAACAGACGATCACCTCGCAAGCAGAAGAGATCATCAAATCTCAGAAAGCCTACGTGGACCAAACCAACCGCGCCGTCACCATCATCGCTCTGACGGCCGAACCGATAGCCCTCACCGTCGTCGTTGACGGGAAAGAACATCCCATGCTAGCTCCCGATGCCCGCTCCCACGTCGTCCGCATTACAAACATCGCCCCCGGCGACCACTCCTACTTCTTCCGCTTCCATAAAGAAAGGGAAAGGATAGAATCTCCAATATTCTCATTCTGAAATCTTCATTTCTTTCAGTATTTCTTGAAAAAATTAGGAAATCCTGATATAATAAGCCGTTTCCACAATGTGTCAATTTTCGCCGACCATCTGTGGTCTAAAATTCTAGATATAGTAATGTATTCTAGGATATAGCTCGAGATTTGAGCTACGCGAATTCCTCTTACTGAGCGTCTTCGCGAAGTACTTTAACAAGTTACGGTGCAGATATTGGTAGGGAGGACGATGGACGGATGTAGCCTACGGGAGACGGACAAAGAGAAGGATCGTCAAAAGAAGCGCAATTACGGCCAGACCGAACGCAATCTGCGCTCTGACGTTGATATCGGTAAAATCCATTTCTTTGATTTTCATGGTGTTATATATTCCTTAACTGATACGCGATGAATAAACACACGATAGCAGACACAATGTTGTTCGTCAAGGCTACGATGCGCTGACTGAAACTCAAATAGTTAATGCAATTCTGAGTACGAAACGTCTTCAGGGGATTTGGCTGTCAGAAGTGTATTTATATGCTTTTTTCCCTCTTCCAAGACGTTTCCAGTTGGGATTGAGGCTGCCCAGAATTATGAAGTCATCGAGCATGTCAAAACCATAATGGAGAAGCATCGCGCCAAATAAAACCACGGCCGTCTGCCACTCGTAGAAATACGCCAGAATACATAATGCTAACAAGACTCCCATCGTGAAAAAATTATGGGAAAGCAAGCTCGTATTCTGCTTATGTCCGTTTTCCCACAGATTCCACAGATTCCGTATCTGAAAATGGCGAAGGTAAAAGCGGGTCTGGACGGAAAATGCATCTTTCCTTCCGTAGGTATAAAAATAGAGGATGTGGTCGATATCCGGG
This sequence comes from uncultured Gammaproteobacteria bacterium, assembly GCA_964621305.1. GTDB lineage: Bacteria > Patescibacteriota > Microgenomatia > UBA10105 > UBA927 > JAGVFE01. The sequence continues at coordinate 206,065 of CAZUOM010000001.1, forward strand.
AGCACCGAGGCTCCCACTGAGAGCCAAATCCAGCGAGGATTCAACTGCCCCCACAGCTCCCTAAGAAACCACGCCCATATTAAGCCAATGAGAACATGGGTGATTTCGTGCTTTGTGTGCCAGATGACCCACGCCACACTCTTGACTTTAGCCACTGACCTGCGGATTCGACGCATATATCAAGTGTATCACACAAAAAAATCCCCGGCTGATGGACGCTTTTATCCATTGCGGGGATTTTTTTGAAATGCTCCATTCAGTGGAGCAGAGATCTGAAAAGCCAAAATTTAGCTCCTCAAAACAACTGCTCCACTCAACAAACTTACAACAAACCTACAACAAAAAAAACAAAAAATGGGACAACAGGAGGAGGACAGCGTGATAAATCGAAATTATTGATGATTATGATATAAGTCCTCCCCCCTTTGTTCCACAACTAGCTAGCTATCTATATCACGCGTCTCCGTGCCCGGCTGTGTTGCCGGTTATGATCACGCCGATTCCTACGACAGCGGGCACGATGACAACCAAAATCAAAAATACTATCTCCAACATGTTGCCTCCTTGGTTCTTTGTTTTGGTAATGTGCACTCAGAACTTAACTTATAGTATACCACACTCCCATAGAAAAGCAACTGTCTCGGGTGTTTACTGCTTTGGCCATGAGAGTTTGACTCCGCAGGCAGGGCAATACAGCCATTGCACCTGGCCCAGTCCGTAGCTGCAGGCAGGACACTGCTTGCCTCCCCGATTGACCATAAGGTTCTGAATAAGACTCTGCGGCGGCGCCGATGCCTCAATGAGTGGTGCGGCACACTCGTTGCAGAAATTGCCTGCTTTCTCACCGTGGATGCGGCATACTTTCATCGGGATTCTCCTTTCTTAAGCCTGACGTCATTTTGATTTTAAAGAACCATATGTCCTATAATATTGACATCAGTGTTATTTTATGGTATACTAACAGGTTATGAGCGCAGCAGCAAGGGCTGAAATAGCAGTCCACGGCATACATTTTTCTCCGAACGGAAAAGAACCTAAGATGTTTACGCCTGCCTCGCATCGCGGCCTGGTTCACGGCATCGACGCAGACTTCAAACTACCGTTTGTCATGGCAAAGCCGTCTTGGATGAATGAGCACATTGAGACAATGCGTAATAAATTTGATATATACACCCAGCCTGCCTCGGAAAGAGATTTTCGTGAAGCCATGAGAGCAGTAACAATTAGGAAAGACGGCAAAGTAGCCTTTCGTAATCCCTCCCTGCCATATCCGAAGCCGACCAGGCCCCACGCAAAGCTTAATCGCCACCGCCATCCATCTCCTGCACCCGAGGATGAACGACGTGATGACGAACCGAGGTGGGAACGGCTCCCAGATCATGTTGATGAAGCGAATCGCGCAGACTTATTCGATCCTACCCTCGACCGATTCCACAGAAAAAACTCTATCAGAATCCAAAATCCGGCCTATCTATTGCATATGCCATCACGTCCTGCCGTCGAGCCTAGAGGCAACGGCCGTGACATGCCCGATTCTTTAATTCAAAGACTTTCCAGTGCAATCAGTGCAGTTGATAGAGCTGCCTCAAACGGAAACACTCTAATAGAACGGCAGCGGGCAACGATTGATTATTTTATGCGCAATGGCGCGATAAAAGCAGAATTCACGAGCAGGGCTCGAGCCCCCAATAAAATACATACCATACTGAAAATTTCTGTTCGTTCTTATAAGGACAAAGGCCAATTTATCGGCCTCGGTGGTAGCATAGCACGCCAAATCAGACGAATCGTCGGTGTGAACTCCGTTATGGTCAGTGTCGATTAAAATCGATCGTTTTTTGCACCCCGACGCCTCCTGTGCTACACTCCCAATCGGCCAATTCAATAGGCTGATCTTTGACAAGTGATAAAAAATTCTCGTATAAGGAGATGAGACAGTGTTTGATAAAATTGCCCATCCGGAAGAAGTCAGGGGAAGCAATGTCGGGATAATGGGAATTACCGCTGACCCGCCACACCGAGGTCATCGGGAATTAATCGCCGGAGTCCTTGCATGCAATCGTTTTACCACGGTCGTGTTGTATCCGACCGGGGAACAACGAGATGATAAAACAATTTCCGCTGGTCCCAACGACCGGGCAGCCATGCTCATGCAAACGCTCAACCCGGAGTTATTCGGGTATCCGACAAAACTTATAGTCGTTTTTGCCGATATGTACGGCAAAAACACATACACGATCAAACTCCTGCAAGCGTATCAGAAACGATTTCCGGACAAACACTTTTCATGAATCACAGGGAGTGATTCTGACATCGGCACCTGGCACTGCGGCAAAGAACTGCTTGAAAAATGGCATTTTTGCATCGTACCGCGGCCGGGATTTGACAGGCTCCCGCCAGCCCTGCCGGTTCACTACGAAATTCTCGACGTGCCGCACGGGCTCCACGTTTCAAGTACGCAAATCAAGCAGCTCATAAAAAACGGCGAACCGTTTGAAAGATTCGTTACGCCGGCAGTCGCCCGGTTTATAAAGGAAAATAGACTTTACAAATACCAAGAAAGACGGTAAGGAGGAATGCCGATGTCACGGATAAAAATCGGCCTGGCCCACACAGACAGTTGGGTCGGCGCCTTTGACGACAACTTTGCCAAAATCTGCCGATCTGCAGAACGCGTGGCTTTTGCGCAAAGCACCTTTGGCGTCTTTGGTGAACAGGTTATCTCGGGCTACCCAAGCGAAGATCTCACGCATTGGCCAAGTTTCGTTGCGGGACAGATGGAAAAACTCGTGAAGTTTGCCCGATTTACCAAAACGCTTGAGTTTAAGACCATCTTTGTCGTCGGTCTCACGGTTGCTCACGGAGGCCACAACTACAATTGTGCGGCCCTCGTCTACGACGGCAACATCATCGGCATCGTTCCGAAGCAAAAGCTACCCAACTACGATGTCTTCTACGAAATGCGCTGGTTTACACCGGGCTTGCCATATCAGTTCGAAACAGTCACGCTTGCCCCCGGCATCAGCGCACCGTTTGGGGATATAATCTTTGCAACCCCGTTTTGCACATTTGCCCTTGAAGTGTGTGAAGACATCTGGTCAAACGAAGGGCCAATGGCGCGGCGCGCATATTCGGGAGCGGAGCTCGTGATGAATATATCAGCGTCTCCCTTTCGGATCGGCGTCGTCGATACAAGACGGGAAATGATTGCGACACGAGCCTCAGACAACCAAGCAACCATCGTCTACTGCAATAAAGTCGGCGGTCAGGGTAGCCTAGTGTTTGATGGTGGCGGATTTATCAACCAAAACGGGAAGATGGTATACGAATCGCCTCGCTGGCAGGAAACGGCGTCATCCTGCGTTGTTGACTTGGACATCACGCGGGCGCGTCGAACAAAAAATACCACATGGCGAACGGACGCAGCAGAATTTGCGAGAAAGAATAGTCCGGTTCAAACCGTGATGGTTGATATGGGTGATTTTGTTTTACCGCAATATCGCGTTTTTGAACCGTTGAGACAATCCAAGAGCGTCTTCATGCCTGCATTTCAAAAGCCAAAAAATCCGCGCGCCGATTACTTTAACGATCTCATCGAAGCCATGATCTGGGCCCTCGGCGGGTACTTTGAAAAAACAAAGGCATTTCAACGGATTGGCGTTGCTCTTTCCGGCGGTCGTGATTCAGCGCTTTCCTTCATCATTGCATATCTTTATGCCAAGAGGAAAGGCGCTCATGTCTCTGATTTCCTCCATGCATTCTCGATGCCCTCTAGGTTTAACAGCAAAACAACCAAGAGCATTGCGCGAATGCTTTGCCAAGAACTCGGCGTTTCGTTTATGGAACTTCCTATCGAGGAAGCGGCTCGTCGGGAAACCCGCGCAACCAAGATGATGCTTGGAGGCAAAGATCCTACTGCAATCACCAAACAAAATATCCAGGCACGAATCCGTGCCGCTCGCATGTGGAACTGGGCAAATACAGCACATGCGATGATGCTCCAAACGGGCAACATGAGTGAGAAAGCGGTTGGATATACGACAACGATCGGAGACCTCTCTGGAGCATACTCGCTTTTGGGCAATCTACCCAAAACCGTCATCAACGAGCTCCTGCGGTACCTGTACGAAGTGTACAAATGGAAAGCGCTCGGCGAACTTTTGAAAACCAAGGCATCTGCTGAACTTGCCAACGGGCAAAGCGATGAGGCAGATCTCATGCCGTTTCCGGTCCTGGATGCTTGCTTTTTCCACTTCGTCGGAGACAAGATGGATGTAGCAACGCTCTATCTCACGCTTCGAGCAAAATGGAGCGATAGTCAGCTGCGAAAGATGGATCCAACGTATACCAAAGGGAAGTTGAAAGAATGGGTCGAAAAATTCATCACCCTTTTCTTTCGATCCATCTACAAGTGGGTCCAGGCGCCAGAGACAGCACATCTGGCATCAGTGGATTTGGACCGCGAGCGCGCACTGCAGCTTCAAGCCGCAAGCTCTACCCAGTGGCTTGGAAACGCAAGAGAGGTCCTCGCCTCCCTTCCGGACTGACGGAAAAAACATTCTAACGGAGGAAAATCAAATGAACAAGAAACATTGGTGGGAAGAGATCATCGAGGCCGTAAAAGAAAGCATCGCCTTTCGTGCCAAGCTAAACCCTCGGAGGGTATTAGATAAAGTGGCGATTAAGGTGGTCAGCCTCCAAATCTGTCGACTCTTGAAAGTTCTTGAGTGTGTGGATGACATTCCATTTGCTCGTCGGGCAAAGGTATACGATCAGCTTGATCAACTGATCCAGCTGGACGAGAAGGCAGGTAGCGACTCGACAGTTCAGATCGTCCTTGCCGGTCTGAAAATTCAGTACATGCAATATCAAGTGAAAGAGAAGAAGGAAGAGTAGAAACCCTCAACAAACCCATGACCAGGCTGATGCAATTATGCATCAACGCAGAACGGTCATGGGTTTTTTTTGGCAAGAAGGCAACCCTATAGTTTGACTGTGCATGCCAGGCATGGTAAAATACATAGGTTCTCTCTGGCTCATTGACATACAAATGAGAATTCCCTCCTGTTGGTATTGCCATGATGTACTCAAAATGTAGAGTACAGCAAGCAATACCAACAAAATTTTGAAGGAGGCAGCATGATTGTTGGCCATCAAATCATTCAAGGCAAGTGGGACTCGGATACGTACGCGTGGACCATGGCAAATGCGCAACAGTTAAACGACCAGAGCCACGGCCGCAACCTTTGGCTCCACTACAAACTCATCCATCGAAACAAATGGGGGTTTCCCCCAAATATGGTCGATGTGTTTCGGGAACAGGTCCAAAACATGACCACGCTCGCTACCCCAGCCCATCAAACGGCTCATTTCAAAGCGCGTGCCACATGGGTGAGACCGTCGTTTATTGACTGGTTTGCCAATGAATTTCGCTTTAATCCCAATCAGGTCACGATCGGAAGCGACAGCGGTCGACTGTCTGCGGATATCATCGGACCGGTTCCGGATGTGATGTTTTGGCAGTTTCCGATCATGCAGACAACCAATGAACTCGACAACATCCTTTCCGGTCGCAAACCCAAACCTGGCTGGGAAAGACGCACCAGCAATAAAGGAATACTCTGGAAGAAGCACGGCGTGCCGGTTGCAGAATTTGGCTCGCGGCGCAGATTTTCCTATGCCGTCCAAAAACGAGCCCTTGAGATTCTTATCGAAACGATGGGGTTGAAGGAAAACGGGGGCCTTCTTTTGGGAACAAGCAACGGGGCTCTGGCGGGAGACGTCTTTGCGCAACCTATGGGCACCAAAGGACATGATCGCAAACAGATCTACGCAGCACTCGTTGGGTATCTCCTGGCAAACAAGGTCGAGCGCGCGGAGTGGTTGGAGGCGTACCCTGAATTTCCCGGATACGATCTTCCCGATACCTTCACTACAAAGGTTTATCTGCGCGATTGGGACGACCGGACGATCCTCGCCTTCACAGGAATGCGTCAGGATTCGGGCGACCCGTACTGGTTTACCGATGCATTCGTAAATTTCTACAGGTACTGGCGGGTGCCGTTTAACAACAAAGGTATGATCTACAGCAACAAGCTGGACTCGCTAACCGCGGTACAACTTGTTGAATACAACCGAAAAAACAATTTGTTCACCGCATCCTGCGGCATCGGCACCAACATCACCAACGACGTCGGCTGGCCGGCTCCGGATTACGTCGTCAAATTGTGGGCGGTCAGTCTGGATGCTGGCAAAACATGGATTAGTGTATGCAAACTCTCTGATGATGACGGCAAAGTGACTGGCGCCCCGGATGCAGTCGCCCGCGCGAAGCGGGAACTGGGGATTGGGTAAGATCGAAAATCGTTGATAATTCACCACAGCACCTGCGATAGCGGGAACTTTTCCGACTAATTGCAGGTGCTTTTTTTTGTGGGAAAAACATTGTTGACCTGCTGATTATCTGCTACCTGAGTTTCTCAAATTCTCCATTTCCCCATTAACTCGAGGCTAAATTTCCAAAATTCAGGGCACTAAGGGGTATCATTGTGGGATGACGTATATTCGCCGGGTAAAAACTGCCAGATATGCAGTTGCCATTCAAGTGGTCCGGAAGTAGCAGGGGGAAATTGTCCAATTCCGCTTTACTGGGCGAGGTGCTGCGGGAACAGTACCGCCTCATGAACGGCCGGGAGTATCCAGCAGAGGCAGACATTCCTCCGGTTATCCACACGCTATTACAAAAACTTCGCTTAGGGCACTAATTTGAGAAACTCAAGTTCCAGAGCGCTTGTCTGGTTGCCTGCCACTTAGTCTGCCGCAGCAGAAGGTCCACTGTTTTTCAATGGACGCAGATGTAAACTAGGTTGCTCATACTTTAAGAAAAACCGTCAGTCGCGAATCTTGAGCGTCTCACGGGAAAAAACTATGTTTTTTGGTTTAATGACGACTTGTTTTTTCCCATTTCTCACGCTCCCCGCGTGCCACGCGTGAAATCCCTTCTTTTCTGCAATCGCAATGGCCCGCGCCACAGCATTTGCTCGTACGTAGAGCGCAAATCCGGCGCCCATGTTGAAGGTTTCAAACATCTCCCGATCACTAAGCTTGCCGTGTTTCTGTAAAAAGGAAAATAGCGGTGAGTCTGGAGGCGTCTCTTCGATCACGTACGTAAATGCTCGGGTTGGTCGCATGAGCTTTCGCCACCCGTGGCCGGTAACGTTGACCGCGTAATGAATATCAACGCCTGCGTCAAAAAGCGCTGACATGAGCCGGGCATAGATATGGGTAGATCGAAGCAGCGCTTCGCCATACATGAAGCCGTTTGTAAGCTTCGTGGCATAGCCTCCCGGCAGAACATCCGCAATCGCGCGGGCAAGCGTCAAACCGTTTGCATGGATGCCACTGCTTTCGACCAAAACGATTGCGTCGCCGTGAGTAATTGCCTCTCCCAAAAGCAGGCGCTTTTTGGGTTTGACGATACCGATTGCCGACCCGGCAATGTCTATAACAGCCGGCTCAACAATCCCTTTAAGCGTGGGCGTTTCCCCGCCGCCCCAGACCGCACCCGCGAGACTGCAGGCGTTTGCCCAACCACGAATCAGATCGCCTGCCCGCTTTTTATCTTCAAACCATCGACAGTCGCCAACGGCAAAGTAGGCATTGACGACTTCAGGTTTGGCGCCAACCGTGATGAGATCGTTAACGATCATCGCTAGCGCGTCTTGGGCGATGGCATCGTAGTAGGTCTTGCCGTTAATAGGCCGCATTGCGTCAGCCACGAGACTCTTTGTTCCGAGCCCCTCAATCACCATCGCTCGATAACAATCCCGCTCTTCCCAGACATAGGCCGACTCTCCGCGAATCGCGCTTCCTCCTGTTCTTTTCGCGGCGCGCTGCGCGGCGATTTTGAAGGAATCAAGAATCGTATAGTTTACCTGATAGTGCATAGCGAGTCGCGGATGCGTTCTTCGATCGTGTACCCAAACGCCCGGAATGCCCGGCCGGTAAGTTTTTCGTAGACGGCGATGTAGCGCCGGGCAAGCGCAACAATGAGATGTCTGGGCATTTCGGGCGGCGGCCCGTCCCCGCGGTAGCCGCGCTTGGCATACCAAAGTCGCAGGAACTCCTTGTCAAAGTTCTCCGGCTCAAGCCCGCGCTTGACGCGTTCCTTATACGTATCGGATACCCAGAAACGTGAGGAGTCGGGCGTATGGATTTCGTCAATAAGCATAAGTTTGCCCTTATATAATCCAAATTCGTATTTGGTATCAACAAGGATAAGGCCGCGTTTTCTGCAAAGCCTGCTCCCAAAATCGAATAGCTTACGCGAAATTTTTTCCATCTCTTCATAGAGTTTTTTCGGAACTATCTTCTTTTTTATGATTTCCCCGCGGGTCAGCCGTTCGTCATGAAGCGCGCTTCCGGCAAGAGGGTGCGTTGTTGGTGTAATGATCGCAGAGGCAAGTTGCTGATTCTTTTTCAATCCGTCGGGAAATCTGATGCCATAGATCATCCGCTCGCCGCGCTCGTAGGAGTACCATATGGAGGTTTTCGTGACACCGGAGATGTAACCGCGCACGATCATCTCCACCGGAATCGGCTTGCATTCACGCGCAATCATCACGTTGGGGTCCGGTACGGCGATCATGTGGTTGGGGACGATGTGTTTGGTTTTCTCAAACCAAAACTGCGACAGGAGATTAAGAACCGCTCCCTTAAATGGGATATGTCCGAGGATGACGTCAAATGCCGATTGTCGATCCGTGGTCACGAGAATCCTCTTGCCCTCCACTTTATAGAAATCTCGCACCTTGCCCTGATATTTTTTCCCCAAGCCAGATACGTCAACGGTTTTGAGCACCGACGGTAACGCGCGAAGTATTGTTTTTGATTGCACCATCATTGCCTCCTTTTCTCCAACCTCTTTGATTTTTCTACGACCGCTTTGGCTTGCTGCTTTTTGAATACCACAAGCTTTTTTTGAAGCGACGGGTCCCCCACCGCAAGGATTTGGAGAGCCAGAAGCCCGGCATTTTTTGCGCCGTTGATACCCACCGTCGCCACGGGAACGCCGGGAGGCATCTGCACCGTAGAGTAGAGTGAATCCATGCCGCCAAGCGCCGCGGTTTGTATCGGAATACCAACAACCGGCAACGGAAATTCTGATGCAATAACTCCGGCCAGATGCGCTGCCCCGCCGGCCGCCGCGATAATAACTTTTATCCCTCGCGCAACAGCAGTTATGGCAAACGCGTGGGTCTCCCGTGGGCTTCTGTGCGCCGAAAGAACAAGTAATTCATAGGAAACGCGAAACTGGTCAAGGATATCCGTCGCATCCTTCACAACTGGTAAATCCGAATCTGACCCCATGACGACTGCGACAGCCGGTTTATTCATAATGAATCGTTTTTGTTATCCGTTTCGCAAGCTCTCGCGCCCGCTTGGGCGCATCGCCGACGTGACGGGATACGTCCAGAAGCATCTCTATTTCCGAAAGCTTTAAATATCGTGCCAGTCGTTTGTCGTCCCTCAAGAGTTGCGCCATCGGGTTGGGTTTGCCTGCTCCAACTGCTTGCCACGCTTCCATTGACACGGTCCGCAACAATTCGTGCATTTCCTGCCGGTTGGCGCCGCGCTTGACGGCTTCGATGATAATAACCTCCGTTGCCGCAAACGAGCCGTATTGGGCGAGATTATAGGCAATGCGCTCTTTGTTGATCACCAAACCCTTGAGGATTTTTTGGGCTGACAAGAGGATTTCGTCAAGAGCTAGAAACGCCTCGGGAATAACGAGGCGGCGATTGGCGCTGTCATCGAGGGTGCGCTCCAGGTGAGAAAGGGTCGCATTCTCAAGGAAAATAGCCGGAAGATGGGAAAGGTAGCGCGCAAGCGAACATATCTTTTCGCTGCTCACCGGATTTTTCTTAAACGGCATGGCGGAAGACCCTACCTGCTTTTCCCCAAACGGCTCGCTCCACTCACCGATACCCGGCGACTGAAGGATGCGAAGATCCTCCGCGAACTTGGCCACAGATTGCGCCGTGCTTGCCAGAGCGCAAAGCAGCCAGTAATCCACTTTTCGGGGATACACTTGCGTCGTGACCGGAAACGCTTCAATGTGCAGCCGATTCAACACCACTTCCTCCATCTTCGCCGCCGTGCTATTCGTCCCTTCCAAAAGCTTCTTGTAACTTGCCGCCGTGCCGACAGCACCCTTGAAGCCCTTGCCCCGAAGATCCTGGAGTTCAATGTATCGGCACATTGAAGTGTCCATCAGTAAGTCCTGAGCGTAGACCGCCAGGCGATAGCCGACCGTTGTCGGTTCTGCCGGCTGGAGGTGGGTATAGCCCAGGCATGGTACCGAGGCGTATGTTTTTACTTTTTCTGCAAAAAGCTTGAGCAGGTCGTCAACTTGTTTTTTGATAATTACCATCGCTTCCCGCATGCGTATCGTGTCTGCATTGTCCACGATGTCCATACTCGTTGCGCCCAGGTGAATTTTTGCTGCCCCGATTGTTGCTTTCTCTGCAAACTCCCGGATAGCGGCCACCACGTCGTGCTTCGTTTCTTTCTCGAGTTCCAGGATCCTACCGATGTCGATATCTTCCTCGTGCTTCTCCAAATCGCGAAGTTCCTCGCGCGATAACAGACCGGCCACATGGTGCGCGCGGGCCAGTTCGACCCAAATCCTACGCCATCGTTCGTATTTATAACGTTCGCTCCAGATCCAACGCATCTGCCGGCTCCCGTAACGCCAGGAAAAAGAAGAAAGATAGGTGGTAAAGTCAAAAACCATGTTATGTCGTTATCTTCTCTAAAGCATTATGTTCCGTCGCATCGTGGATTTCCATGGCGATGCGTCTTCCCATGCTTACTGATTCTCCATATAAATACCCGCTGTACGGGGTTGCGGCAATTCCCGGCGAGCCGGGCATACGCGGCGAGACATCAACCACGACGATCTCCTTTTTTCGCTTCCCGGATACGATGATCGCCTGCAGGGCAAACGGCCCGATGATTCCTGGCGGGACGAGCGTTTGGGTGGCTTTTATAAACCGCTCGGCCATGGCAAACGCCTCCTCCAGCATCGATTCTACCACGGTGACGGCGATATGCCCAGTTTCTTCAAACGAAACAGTAACGTTTTTCTGATACGCAGCCGGCAAGCGCACTAGGCCGTCGATATTCGTCTGACGGCGCGTGTCCGTCCCCAAAAGTTCCAGCCGTTTACGAATCGGAGAATAAAAAAAATGGAAGTTCACCGCTACGCCAACCGCGTATTCTTCGATAACCGCCCGTTCCAGCGCCGGCGCTGTTATTTTTCCTGATCGTAGCATTGCCCGCGACGTTTGCAGGAAGCTTTTTTCATCACGGCAAAGGAAAAATGCCCGTTCCCACGGACGGTCTTTCTCGCTTACCTTGACTATCACAAGCCGGTCGATGTTCTTTGGTGAGAGAAAATGTTGCGGAAACCGAATATTGGCTTCTTTGAGAAGGTCATACTGATTTGGACGTTTTGCGCGCTCTTCGTACTTCAAGAGGTATTTATTGCCGAACAAAGGCACCGTAAAGCGCGTCTCGATAGCCTTGTAATCAAAGTTGCAATATGCCTCAAACGACCGGTGCGGCACAAACGCACAGCACTTTTTTTGTAACGTTTTCTGCACCGCGGGCGTAAGTATGTCAGAAAACTGCTCAAGCACAAGGCACTCGTCCACACAACATTTGTAATACTCACGATAGGTTTTTTCCCTGCCTTTTTGCGCAACGACGAGCGTGCCAAGCCCTTCATCTTTGGCCCCGCGGCAGATGTCCAGAGCAGAATGACTCCCAAGGGTAGCAATGGTAACCATATATAGCTAGCTTACTAAGCAATCAACGATCCCTTTGCGATGGGCGATTTTAATATCCCGCGCAATCCTCCTTCCCGTGCTCATTGGTTCATCATATAGGAGTGAAGCGTACGGGGAACTATCGATGAAGAGATTCGTGCCGGCGACGATGCGGCAGGATACTTCTATCACATAAAACTGCTGGTCGGGAGTGACGATCGTCTCCAGACAAAACGGCCCGAAGAGGCCCCGCTCGTCAATAAGCTTTTGCGATGTGACTACCAACCGTTCGGCCATTGCGTACGCCTCCGGCAGGAGCGACTCACGCAGAGACAAGGGGCTATTGCCGACCACGACAAATGACGGCGTGATATCAATGCGCTCTTGGTGCGCAAGCGGCATGCGCCCCAGAGAATCAACGTTTGTTTCGTATCTCCGGTCGATACTTAACAGTTCCATGGTCTTCGTTATCGGTGAGTAATAATAGTGAAGGTAGATGGGAACGCCAACGATGTACTCCTGCACAATGAAGTCCTTCTTGGTAAATAACGAAATCTTTTTCTCAAAATCCTTTTGACTATGCGCGACGAAATACCCTCTTCCGCCGTCGGCGCCATAGGACTTGACGATCACCGGCCGGTCAATCCGGTCGCGGCGGGAAAACTTGCGCGGCAGCCTAATCCCTGCAGACGCAAGCCAGTTAAGCTGCTTTTTGCGGTCTGCTTCCCAGTCCAGCACTGCTTTGTTGCCAAAGTACGGTAGACTTATTGCTTTGTTGCCCTCGATACCGAGGTAGGCAATGAACGATCCGTGAGGAATAACAATAACATGGCGTCTGGAAATACTATGCTGTACCTCGGGGAAGTCTCCGTATGAAGATATGGTGATAATGTCATCGATGAAGCGAAACCGCCGGTAAAACGCCTCGCGGTCGGATTGCGTGATGAGCAGTGTCGAAAAACCCTCGTCTTTTGCCCCTTTCATTATCTGAAGGGCGGTATGGCTCCCCAGCGTTGCAATCGTATACATCATAGAAAATACCGCACTGCGTTCTGAAATATCCTAAGGCCCGGCCCGAATTTCGGAACCCGTTTCCCTTTTCTTCGATACGTTTCCTTAAGATGCGTCCAGTATGGCAACTGGGTAAAGAAGATCGCCCGCTCCGGATGCGGCATGAGGCCTAAAATTCTTCCGCTTGTATCGGTAAGTCCGGCAATACAATCAAGCGTTCCCGTCGGATTTTCGCTTACGTATCGTATCGCAATAGTTCGCTTTTGTTTCATTGCCGCCAGAGTCGTGGCATCAGCATATAGTTTCCCCTCGCCGTGGGCAATAGGGAGAGAAAGCGTCGTTATTCCTGCAAGCCACGGAGTTTCGCGCTCAACACTTAGATCCGTCCATCGGACAATATAACGGCCCGAGTCGTTCGGAAGAAGAGCCACACGAGGAAATACACCAAGCGCAACGAGTATCTGAAACCCGTTACAAATACCGATCACCAACCCATCGCCATCGATATATGTTCGTAGTTGTTCTCCCAAGAAGTGGTTCAGTTTCCTCGCATAGGCATTGCCGGCACCGGTATCGTCGCCGTAAGAAAATCCGCCGGGAATGGCCAGAATCTGATACGCCCGCAATTTTTTGGATCCGGCGATGAGATCGTTGATATGGATGATATCTGCGCTCGCTCCGGCCAGTTCAAACGCAAACGCCGTTTCCTCTTCGCAGTTGAGGCCGTAGCCGGAAAACACTAATACTCTAGGTTTCATACGTTCGATATGCCTTTATACATGTCTCAAGCGCTGTGCGCTGGCCACCAATGACGATCTCGGGAGTTTTGGTTACGACACCGATAGGCTTGCAACCGGAGCCTTCCATCATGCGCTCAAACGTTGGCTTCTTTTTCGGATTGACGGATACGATGACCTTTCCCATTTTGAGCGAAACGTCAACGCCGAGCATTCCTGCCATCGCGGATTTGGCAACGGCCGCCGCCATCCCCCCACGGCTGACGACCATGGCAGAGGCGACTAGCTCGCGTCGTATTGCCAGGGCGAGCGCGTCGTACATAGACTTTGCGCCGCTCAATACGTACACGAGGTCGCCGGGAAACTTGAAATCGATCGTGACGCTTTTTCGCACGTCTCGGATGATTCCGATTGCCGAAATGAGAAGCGTAGGGAGAATGGAAATGCTCACGGGATTGCCATGTTCGTCAAATCCGGAAAAATCGTTGAACATGCTGTCTTTGCCGGAAATAAACGGCGTCCCGTAGGCCATTGCCCCGTCGTAGCAGCCCCGTGCCGCCTCTTTGAGCTGCCAAAGTCGCGTGGGGTCCTTGGCGCTTGACCAGCAGAAGTTATCAAGAAGAGCGATCTTCTCCGGATCCGCACCCGCCGCTACCGCACGCAGTACTGCTTGGCTGATCGTCACCCTCGCCATTTGGTACGGATTGTGCTCGCCAAACTCCGGATGCAACGCGTGGGTGAGAACGATTCCTCTATTAGAAGAAAGAATGGGCCGGATGACGGTTGCATCCCCGTTCACCCGGCCTTTACCCTGAAGGGGCTTGGTTACAGACGTCCCTTGCACCTCATGGTCAAACTGTTGGCTGATCCAAGAAAATCCCGCGATTGACGGATGCGAGAGCGTTTCCGGACGGAATGGGCTTGCCTCATTCGGAGGGGCTCGTCGCGGCTGCGGCTTCGTATGAAGCGGTATGCGTGGAAACCCATTGTGGAGGAAATCCATGGAAAGATCCATCACTTTTTTCCTGCGGTACCGCACGATGCATCGTCCGGATTTGGTAAATGTTCCGATTACGCTCGCCTCCACGCCGCGACGACTACAGAGTGCTTTCAATTTCCTCCATTCCTTTTTGGGTACTGCAAGGGTCATGCGCTCCTGGGATTCGGAGATCCATATCTGCCAGGGCGTAAGACCAGGATACTTAAGCGGCACGCGGTCAAGGTCAACTAAACAACCGCCCGAGTCTCTGGCCATTTCCGCAACCGAACACGACAGTCCGCCGGCGCCGTTATCGGTAATGCTATGGTACAATCCGCGATCGCACGCTTCTCGAATCAGCATATCCGAGAGTTTCTTTTGCGTAATCGGGTCGCCAATCTGGACCGCCGTGGCGGGGCTGCCGCTGGTTAACGCTTCAGAAGAAAAAGTCGCGCCGTGGATACCGTCCAGCCCCACGCGACCACCAATCATAACGACGAGATCGCCAGAACGGGCGCCTTTTCGCATACGCGATCGCGGCAGGATCCCTACGGTTCCCACAAACACGAGCGGCTTGCCTCCATAGCGTGGATGCGTCAGGACAAATCCCTGCGGCGTGGGAATACCGGAGCAGTTTCCGCCGCTGTTGACACCGGCAACGACGCCGTCGAGTATTCTCCTCGGCGTAAGCCGCGGTTGTGTACATTTCTTATCGCGGTATAGGTCTGTCTTGTCGCTCAAATCGCCCACACAAAACCCGTAGGTGTTGGCAACGGGCTTGGCGCCCAGGCCAAAGCCGATGCAATCGCGGTTCACTCCCACGATGCCGGTGATCGCTCCGCCGAAGGGATCAAGCGCCGACGGGCTATTGTGCGTTTCTACTTTATGCGTCACCACCCATCGGCGGTCAAAGGCAATCGCGCCTGAATTATCCGAGAATACACTCACACAGAAATCTTTCCTTCCCTTTTTCTTCCGGATCTCTTCGGTCGCACGCTTTATATAGCGGCGGAACAGGCCTTCGGCAATATTATCAATGGGACTGTTAAAAATCGTATGCTTGCAGTGCTCGCTCCACGTCTGTGCGAGGGATTCAAGCTCCACATCCGTCGGATCCCTGCCGAGATTGCGAAAATGTGTCTGTATGGCTCTCATGGAGGGAAGATCCAGAGCAAGCGGCCCCCGACGCGACCCGTCTGCGTTTTTGATACCGAGTTTACCGATTGTCACAAGTTCCTCATCGGAGACATCAAGGGAAACCTTGTCTGCTTTTATTCTATTTGTCAAACGAACTCGTGGGACAGGCAGGTTTTCATTAATCGCAACACGCTGGATGAGAGGATTTATTGGGAGTTCCACGTAGGTAATTTGCGAAGTATAGACCCCTTCGCCCTGGACAAAACGTACCCCCAATTCATCCTCAATCATCTCTCGGACGGTATGGCCAACATTATCCGTCACCCCCGGGAGAAACCCTGTCTCAAAGGCCCGGGTACATGACGCCGGTCTGGGAAACGCATTGATATAAAAACGCTCGGACACGGGGTTAGCCAGGAGACGGCCGATTGTTCGCAACTCTCTGACCGAAAACCGTTTTTCAATAGTATAAACTCGCACGGGCGATTGCCCCTCGGCAATAGCGGAGACTACAAATATTCTATGTACCATAGGCTTGACCTCCTATATCGCGCCGGTATTGCATTCCTTCAAAACGCACGCCACCGGACCCAATTACCCCGTATGCACGCCGGATGGCGGCTTCGATCGTTTCTCCGTATGCCGTCACTCCCAGAACTCTCCCGGCGCTTGTAACGACGCCGCGATCGTTCAGGAGCGTCCCTGCGTGAAACATCCGGATATTCGGATCACGCACGGTATCCAATCCCTCAATGAGCACTCCTTTTGCGCAAGGCCCGGGGTAGCCGGCGCAGGCCAGTACCACACAGACGCTAGCCCCCGGGCGAAACCGTACCATCTCCGGCTCGAGGGTCCCGTTCATACATGCAAGAAGAATAGGCGCAAGGTCAGATTTCAAAAGCAACATGAGGGGTTGCGTTTCCGGGTCGCCGAAGCGCGCGTTGTACTCAAGCACCTTCGGCCCCTGCGCTGTGAGCATAAGGCCCGCGTAGAGCACTCCTTTATACGGATAACCTTCTTTACGCATGCCCTCAACCGTCGGCTGTAGGATGGTCCGGTGAATCTCTCTGATATCAATATCGGCAACCGGAGCATACGCGCCCATGCCGCCGGTGTTGGGGCCGCGATCCCCGTCGCCAATACGCTTGTAATCCCGTGCCGGCAAAAGCGGCACGGCGCTTTTGCCGTCGCAAAACGCCAATACCGATAGCTCCGGACCGGTGAGCCGTTCCTGAATGACGATGGTGCGGCCGGCACCGCCAAAGGACCTACCCGAAAGCATTTCCCGCACCGCAGCTTCTGCCTCCTCCAGCCCATCCGGAAGGATAACTCCCTTTCCTGCTGCCAACCCATCTGCTTTGACAACCATCTTTCCCCAGGGGAAACGGCGAACAAAACGGATCGCCTCTTGCTCATCGAGAAAAACCCAGGAGCGTGGGTGCGCAATACCGTGCCGCGCCATAAAACCCGCTGCCCACGCCTTGCTCGATTCCAGCTTCGCTGCGGCTGCCGTCGGTCCGAATATTGGCAGTCCCCGGGCTTGAAACTCATCGACTATACCCATCGCAAGCGGCGCCTCCGGCCCAACGACCGTGAGATCCAACCTCAATTTATCTGCTAATTCGCTAAGTCCGGCGATATCTTCAGCCGGTATTGGAATATTTTCTCCAATTTCCGCCGTCCCCGCGTTTCCCGGCGCAAAATAAAGTCTTCCTGACTTGCCAAGTTTCCACCCCAACGCGTGCTCCCGACCGCCGGAGCCAACGATCAAAACCTTTTTTTGTTTTGGCATCAGCATACTTACGGATACAACTGCACGGCCAACTCTTTTGCTTGCATTGCGCTACCCTGGTACTCATCGGGAATAAGCGGGTTGGGGCGTTGAAACGAAGGAAACTTGCCCATCGTACCATAGGCGGCAAGCGCGGCAATAACATTTTGGTGTTCTAATGGAAGAAGCAACTTCTGAAGACTAGCTGTTCGTCTTTTCAATTCGTCCGGTGATTGCCGGAGTTGCGCAATAGTTAGGGCACGAGAAGCTCGCGGCAATTCGAGCCGCTCAACACGGATAAGTTCTCCCTGATCGTACGCTTCCGTCACATGGTGTACCGTGGACTCGGTCCACGCGTCGCCATCGGTTACCCAACAGTAGGCAAGGCGCGCGCACACGACTCGCGCTCCGTACATGCCCTTTCCACCAAAGTCCACTCTTCCCGGATCAAGAGGGCCTGGGTGCTGGTTAATGATCCTGCCTCGATATGCTTGGACAACCGATTCCGGCGTCAGAGGCAACCAGCCGTTTTGACTCACGAGAAGAACGTTATATTTTTGAAACATGCCAAGAAGTGCTTCCCCGAACGCATCGAGGCTGGTGAAATTTCTCCGTGCAACAGTCTCTGTAGGTATATCCATCGCCCTTGCACGATCTAAACCTCGCGCATCGTGTCTACTGGCAATGACCACCACCGGACGAATGTGAGAAATTTCGCCATGCTGGCACGCCCGGATCACCGCCTCCGCCGTTGTCCCCTCGCCGGAAATCAAAAAAGCCGTGTTTATCTCACTTTCTTTCATATATAACATTTCCGAATCGATCAATCGGGGGCTTATGTCCAACCATGCACCCCATACAGAACTGACAGTTTTCCGGATTCCCTGTTAATGCCTCTCGCAATCCCCGAGAGCTTAAATATGCCAAGGAATCCGCACCGATAGCTTGACGAATTTTTTCTACGTTTCCTCCATAGCGATGAGCAATAAGCTCCTCATGCGTACGAGTGTTTATTCCCAAGTGACACCCCTTATCGATAGGAGGTGATAACGACCTGCTGTGTACTGCAAGAGCGCCATATTTTCGAAGCAGCGCAATCACTGCACGCTGGATATTTCCCCGTACGATCGAATCGTCAACAATAACAATCCGTTGTCCGGCAATATCCCCCGCATCGAACGCAAAGTGCCCAACTGCCAGCTCATGAATGGAGGCGATATCCGCCGTCAGAAACGTTCTCGGATTTTGTTGAGGAACACGATCCGTAATAACCTGTTTGTAGGGAAGACGCAGCGCTCCGGCAAACGCCCGACCGCCCGCAATCCCGGTTCCGGGGATACCCACAACGAAATCTACGTCTTTTGCAGTGAGTGGCGCTTCGAAGGCAAGAATCTTGCCGCATCGCTGTCGAAGCTCGTAAGTAGTTGGGGATTCATTGATCTTAAACGGATCACCGCGAGCTATATGTGCTCTACTTTCTTCATCGTGGATATATACGGTCTCAAAAATACAGGACGCAGGCTGCGCGCGATTACAACGATATGGCACCGCGACAACGTTCTCTGTTATATGAAGCAGTTGACCCGGCATGACCTCGGTAAAATCTCTGATTCCCATCTGTTCTAATGCCCTTGTTTCTGACGCAGCCACAGCCACCCGCTGTCGTGACTCCCCATGCCAAAGCCACCCATAAACAAGAGGCCGGAACCCGTAGGGGTCGCGGGCCAAAAACATTCCTTCGGGAGTCGCAATTGCCAGACTCCACGCCCCGCGTTTCTTTTCTAGAACAGAGATTATGCGCGTTTCCCATGTAGAACCGGGACTTTCTGCAAGTTCTTGGGTAAAACGATAGGTATCGCTTGTGCCATCGTCAACCTCATGAACTTCGCCGGAGAACTGCCCGTTGTGGGCGACAATAAAAGGGTCGCGAGAATGCGCATGAGAGCCAAGAAGCGGTTGTACGTTTTTAGCGCTAAAGTTGCCGTTCGTTCCATACCGAACCTGAAATACCCACATTCGTGCAGCACGCGCCGAAAAATCCTGTTGTACGGATGATGGAAAAACGTCACCAAGCATGCCTTCACCTTTATGCCAAAATGTTGCTCCGGCAAAAGTAATTGCACCGAAACCAGCACCATCCTGTCCGCGCGTCTGAAGTGCCTTTAAAGCCTCTAGCCCCGGCTGGAACAGTTTGATGTCTGCGCGGAGCGCGCAAGCGGCAACGATGCCGCAATGATCGAGAACGGGTTCACGCTCAGACCGGAGGAATTCTGCGCTCATAAGAAACAAAAAATCCCGCTATTTGCGGGATGAGTGATTATCTATAAAAAACCAATACCATTTTGGTCTATTTGCCCTGGATGCATACTATTTCCCCGAAAAGGCAACGGAGTATTACGCTGTTTAGAAATAACTTATCGCGTCTGTCTCATCGTGTCAAGTATCGTACAGTATCAGAGTTCCGTTTACATCCCTCCGCGCTTTACACATGGGCCCAGAGTATAACATCGGCGCAATGTGCTATACTGCGGGCCTATGAAATGGCCCGAGACCCTCACTCTCATCCGACACGACACGTCTATGTATAATCGTCTAAAAGAACAAAAGGCAGACGACCCCGGCTATCGCGCATTTCGGAAGGCCTATGATCGCAATCCAGAATCCGGAGAGACTCGGCGCCTAGCGACAGAGGTGGTCGACCGCTTTGCTCTTTTAGTCGGAGATCACGATACTCCGCTCGCGCCCGATGCCGGCGGGCAGCAGGCAATAACTGTTGGAAGTCGACTCAAAAACCTCATTGCCCTGCCCGACGTGATATTTGTTTCGCCGTATACTCGTACTAGACAAACACTAGAAAAACTGATCGAAGGCTGGCCTGACCTGCGCGACGTCAAGGTGATTGAGGACGAACGCATTCGCGAACAAGATCATGGGATAGCACTCCTTTATAGTGATTGGCGTGTGTTTAACGTGTTCCATCCCGAACAAAAGAAGCTCCGGGATCTTCAGAGTCCCTACTGGTACCGCTACCCCCAGGGAGAAAATGTTCCTGACCTCCGTGACCGGCTCAGGTCTTTGGCCTCGACACTCACCCGAGACTACCAAAAAAAACAGGTGGCGATGATAACTCACCACCTGGCTATCCTTGCCTGGCGGGCTAATCAAGAACGATTGAGCGCTTCAGAGTTTACTCGTCTGGACCAGGAGGAAAAGCCCATCAACTGTGGGGTCACCATCTACCGGGGCAAAGAAGAATTGGGCACCGACGGTAAGCTCGTATTAGAAGCGTATAATTTGAAGTTATACACTACGACAGAAGAAACGGAACAAGAATGAGAGGAAAGTTCACTTGTGCATCAGAACAAAGAAGTTATCCCCTTTTTGCTCCCTCTAAAGCTTCAAGTAGTCCGTTGGTGGTTTCTACCCGATCGAGTTCGTAACTATGTGAAGACCTGTCCGTATACATGCCACCGCCCGATGAACTCTGGTTTGACCAACCTGAGTAATATTTGGCGAGTACAACCGCCGGTTTTGTCCTATCGGCAAAGGATAAGTTAACAACAACTTTACCGCGATATTCATTGTGTTCGTGCATCAAGTATCCTGCTGATCGTGACTCTTCAGTTTCATCAAATTCAAGATTGGCATTTTTGGGGAGGCGAGGCTTGAGGATAAGAGTTATTTCTTGACCTATTTCAGACGCAGTTCCAAAAATATATTTTTTACGCCTCGCATCTTCTTCGGCTTCCGCTCGGCGTTTAGCCTCATCACCCTCTCGTTGTATTCTCTGTTTGAGCTCTTCAAGTGTCGTGAGCTCGTCAAGCGGGAATTCTCTCCCACTGAATGCAACAACTCTAAAGCCATCTAGAACTAAAGCGTCCTTATTGTCAACAATTAAATGCCAAAAGGACTCGGGGGGGGCAGCCTGGGCTCCCAAATGTAATTCAGCCCTCGTAGAATCTTTTATATCCACGCGGAAACCTATCTTGTACAAGTCCTGGTCTAAATCAGTAGGGTCATAATCAACTCTGGTTACTTTTCTGGCCCTAGGCGCTCGGCCAATAGTAAATTCGCTTTTCCATCGCTCATGTGATTTCTAATATACCATCAAAACGGAACGTTTTCAACACATTTCTTCTTCCATGCTATACTCCTATTAATATGAGCCCGCAGGACCTCATCAATTTTCTTGATCACACTCTATGGTTCAAAAATCAATTCTAAATGCCTCACCAAAAACACTGCTCAAACGGTATAGGTAAGTCTTAAAAAACTTACCAGCGATGTTGACTCGATGATCGAACCACACCCGTATAATCCGCGTGACCTTGCCAATCCATATGATCCTTTGGCGTTTGAAATTACGAGCTAGGGCAAAATAATACGGTAATTGGGTATTAAATGTGTACAAAAAGTGCCTTACTTAGCGAGGTGGTTTAATATTTCTCCACCGAATACGCGCAGACTACTGACGTCCTTTCAATTGCGGCAAGGTGGTTATACAAGACATCCAATAAGATCGCTGTCAACTGTCATAGTGCTGAAAATCGCCTAACGAGGGCTGAATCGTAAATACTGCGCATATACGCTGTGTCGTAATAATTGCACATGGCAAAAGATTCAAAAGCCAGAACTTCTTTCTCTGTGCGGAGATAGACCCGGTCCCCGCTTTTGATAATCTGAAAAAGAAACAGAGGCGAGGAACCGGTGTCTACAACGCTCAAATCCAGATTTAGCGGGAAGCTGATGGGTTGCAGTGTTTTGTATATCCGCTCTTCATCTCTCGGTTTTTTCCGATCGACCACAACTGCAAGATCAAAATCGCTGTCACCACGCTCCCTACCAGACGCAACAGAACCGATGATGTATGCGGCAATCGCCTCGGGGATATGAGAAAGAGCATCAACAATTTTCCCGCGCAGTTTTTCGCTGACAATGCATAAACCATTCTTCATGATAGCCTCAGTATACCATCACACCCAAAATCTGAAAAGACAACAATGGTCATTTGGTAAAAAGTGGGAAAAGTTAATAACTGAAGGAAATAAGAGGATTATTAATGAAGAAAAAACATACTCGGGAGGTCCATCATCATAAATCAGAAACAGGAACCACGCATATTTGTGGCCGTTTCTTTTCTACAACAATGGACCCCCCGTCGCGCTAGATACAAAACCGATCCCAATTCCATGCGCGATTATGGATTTGCAAAGCCGCCGCCAGCGACCTTGCTAAACGACGCGGCGTTTTTCGATGCGCTGCTGGCGCTGCTGGAGAACAACTGGAACGCTTGGCGAATTTCTTTTTCGGTGTTCCCCGGTGTCAAAATCCAGTTCTCGTCGAGCCCCATTTCCGCGAAGACTTCATTGAAGTTGGTTCGGGAGAATGGCTGGCCACAATTCGGGCAATTCGTCACACCGATTGGCGACCCAACGAGATTTGTAGCACAACGTTCACATTTCTTCGGTATATCATCAATCCCCAATCCCGCGATGATATTCTGCTCGGTGGCAAGCATATCGCGAACGATCGGACGCACGTCAGATGCCGATCGCCTGGATCCCTCATCATGCCCATCACTCACCGTCAGATTGACTGATCGTACCGTGATGCCGTAATCGCGCAGCTCCTTCGTCTTGGCAAGCACGGTTGCGTAGAATACAATACTTTCGTCATAAAGCGGGGTGCCGCCGGAGGGATTGTAGTTATGCGTATCAAGACGCGGCGCTTGCTCAATCGGCACATACTCACAGATGAGCAACCCGTTAAGCGTGCGCATGAAGACGAGAATCTCGTCGCGTGCTTTTGCTTTCTGCACCGCATCAAGACCCAGATTGTTAGTACAATCCCGAAGAATTTGTGAGTTCCCGCACATGCGAATTGAGGTCGAGTCGTCAATCAAAATGTTGAGAAGTACGGTCGAACTCGACTTGACATCAAGCGCTGGCGTTCCGAGCGCCGCCTGAATGGTTGCGCCAAGATCTACAGCCGTCAAGACATCCAAAGACTGCCCAGACAGCTCTCCTTCATCTTTCAGCGCTTGTAACATGGCATTTGCATTGGTATTCCTGCTCATTGGAAAAAACCTCCTTTGATCGATTTCCTAACTTCGAAACTCTGTCCGATCGTGTTCATACATCAATCGGATCGGTTGACTTGACGACGTGCATACCGGCTGCAGCGAATCTCTTCATCGCCGCTTCT
The DNA here is from genome assembly GCA_964621305.1 of uncultured Gammaproteobacteria bacterium. GTDB lineage: Bacteria > Patescibacteriota > Microgenomatia > UBA10105 > UBA927 > JAGVFE01. The sequence goes on from CAZUOM010000001.1 coordinate 229,735, forward strand.
GCTTCGTCGGTGTAATCCACGACCCCGGGCACGACGACCGGAGACGAGCAATCGTCAAGCAGATACACTTTCTTGGCAAGCGACGGATCACGCGCCGCGATCTCGTCGAGCAGGTCAGCAATCGTCCAGGCGTAGCAGTGCGATTTCGCTTGCCCGGCGATATACAGGCGATCAAAAGTGAGTAGTTTTTGCAGGAACCGTGTGTTTTTCTGACCGATCGGCTCACCGTGCGTACCAGTTTTGACTTCGGGCCCGAGGATCGAATAATTTTCGGTAAGTGGGTTCCCCCCTTTTACTTCAGGTCCGGTCTGGCTGGAACGAGCGACAAGATGGAAGAATGCCGCTTCTTCGATCGTCGGAACAATCGCGTGACCGATTCCACCCAACACCGCATGGTAGGGCCAAATGTTCAGAGCATACCGACCTTGCTTTGCCAGTTCCGTAACGTAGTGGAGCACATACGCCTCAAGCGCCGCAAGATTGGGTTTGTCCATGACATACGGGGTAACCGCGGGATTCACCCGCCATTTCTTGTTCTTCACGTCATTGACAGTGATGACAGAAAACGGAGCGGGGTGCTCACCATTTTCGTTGATCCAATAGATTGCATGAAAGATCTGCATCGCGGTGTGCGTGTCCATCGTCAAAAAGATCTGCGTAATGACACCGAGATTGCGGTAGATGAACTCTGTAAACCGCGCGCTGTCATCAAGTGCCCCTGTCCCGGATCGCCCGCCAACGTACAGCTCAAATCCGGGCAGACAGAACGTCATTTGCTGGTCGATACCCATGACCGCGATCCGAACCTTGTCAGAAGCCGCTGGCGTAAGAGCGTGTTTTCGTGCCCATTCTCTCCCGGCTGCTGAAATCTTTTCATACGGGACGCTTCGAACCTCACCCACGTTTGCCGGTTTGTAGTGTGGGGGAAGCGGAAGTTGTTTTGCCATTTCGAAAATCCTCCGTAAAATTTTTTCTCATCGATCGTCATTGGAACTGTCAATTGATTTGCAGCAAGAACACCTCCTTTCGTTTAACGACATACAATCCATTAGGTCCGGGAAACAAATGCGACCCAGAATCTACCCATGGCTCGGTATCGGGAAATTCGCGCGTCTGGACGATTTGGCCGTTGGATAGTTCTACGCGAACAATTCCCTCATCTGTAGCGCAAAGGAGGAAATTGCCGATTGCGCATTTTCCACGGATCGTTCCAAGCCATGAATCGTCACCGTCTGGCATTTCAGCAGTCGCAAGAGTTGCTCCATCTCTGCTAATTACGGTGCAGCGGTTGATCGTTTTTGTTCCCTCGCGCAGACTCATGAAAAACCAGCAGAGGTCTTTGGAAAACACCGCCGTGGAGTCTATGAGTTGACCACGAATGGGCTGGATTTGCACTCGATCATTGATCCCCGGCCGCTCAGCGTCAAAAACAAACGCGACGCTGATGCCGCCGGCTTTGTAGAATCCAAATCCGAAGGTGGGACCAACCCAAAAAACCGTTTGCGCTTGTAACACCTCGCCCACCATCTCGGGTCCTAACTGACCATCCCGATAAAGGTGACCAGCAGAAACCCAGTATTTACGACGGGCATTGGCGTCAAACATAGGCAAGCTGCCATACGTATCAACAACTGTTTGCTCGGGTGTGGACTCATTGGGAGAAAACTCGAGGAGTCTTCCGCCCTTTGCAAGGAGAGTTTTTTCACCTTTCAGACGAAATCGCACGAACGGATCTGGCTCAAACGATGCCACAACAGATCCACCTTCACGTTTCAATTTTCCGTCTTCATGGTACAGAATACGCAGTATCCCATCCTGAAAAGCCGCATATACAATCGCCCCGTGGGTGCTAAAGATATTTTTCACGGTTACCTTCCCACGAACTTCTTTCTTCTCAACAGGCGCGGGCTTCGCACAACTGGGACAGATTGATCGCGCGTGCTCGGTCCCGCAATTGGTGCACTTGGTCCATCGAATCCTTTGAAGAATACCCAAAGGAAACTCGCCTCGCCAGTCCTTCTCAAATATTTCATGAAATTTTTGAAGGAGATCATCGGGAAGAATGCCCCAATGAGTGGCTGGCCTTGGATAAATCACGTTAGGGTGAAACACCGTAATTCGCCGCAATGGCCGTTCACCTTCAAGGACTCTCTGCGTTGGCTTCTTTGGTCGATAAACTCCGCCGTACGGCCCCACAAACAACAATGACTGGAACAACATGACGGCATAAGCATACCAATCGGAGTTGGCATTATGCGGCTTAATGAGTTTAAGCGATGTCGCGCTATGGTCACAAAGCAGCGGATCTGCAAACCGATCTGTATACATAGTACACAGGTATGGACCAAACTGTGAACTGTCTATGTCCACAAGCCACGCCCATGCTGTAGTACCAACGACGAGCACGTTGAGGTCGTTGTGATCGGCGATAATCACACCAGCTTTATGGACGCCGCACACAGTGGGATGATATCCGGTAAAGATTTCCATAACCATTTGGTTCGTGATACCGGCTTGCCGAAAATCTCGTGTTCCATAACGCATGAGCACTTCCGCGCCACTTAAGAATTTCATGGTGTATCCACGAACTTCACGACCAGTTTGGTCTGTGGCTAGATCAAGAGGCACAACGACATGTGACGGCAGACCTTTTGGAAGCTCACGAAGTTTACGTTGATGCGTTGCAATACGCTCTCGTGCCGCCTGTTGGTCAGCCGGTTGACCGTGAAAGTCAGGGTGATCCGGCGGCTTGAATATTTTGAGTGCTAGGTCAGATGCTATTTTATAAACATCCGCCTCGCCGCCGCTGCCGATCGACTGGGTAGAATCAAGCGGAATCCGTTTCCCAGCCACATAGACACTGTTATACATCTTGTATTCCTTTCTTCGCTGGGATTTACTTCCGTTTCCGTCGACCGGCAATCAGAGTCGTATCGTCTCTAAGAATCGCAGCATACTTTGTTACGCGCTGCGCTCTGTAATCAATGCTCTGTGTCTCGCGACTCAAGAGATTGAGACGCATGGTCACAGCCGCTGGATTTTTGAAGTAGATATCTTCTGTCCAGAACTGAGATACCAACCCCACTTTTTGCTGTTGCCCGGGAACATTCTTATCGACAGCTTTAAGCAAATAGTTCACGCCGTCACTGCCAATAAGAAAATTGACCAGTTGATCGGTTGCTATGATTTTTTGGATCCGAAATCGTAAGAGCGCCTGGTCAATCTTCACTTGTCCGGGCTCAAGTAATCCGTGTCCGAAATACGGCGGCTCATTGTCTGGAAACGGACCGATTTTCATGATATCGCTATTGACGATCTCAATCCCGTCGCCGATGCTTACAAAAACCGAAATCTTCGGCGTTATAAGTACGCCGAGCACGGTAAAGAGGAAGTAGTCGAATACCACTTGAGTCAAACTACTGCCCATAGACCGGGCTAGTTCTCGAATTTTGGCAAGCGCATCTTGCCGGCAGCGCTCCCAAAACGCAGCTTGGGAAAAAACAGTCGAATTGGCATCCCTCGATAGAATCGCCAGAGCGTTCTCACCGATGATGGTCCCGATCACTGGTGCACCAAGAAGAGCGCCGACCTCGCTGAAATTTTTGCTAGTGCAACCATCGGCTACAACGCCAATGATCACATTTTGATCGGAAAGAAGAAAGTGACCGTCCTGGTTATTAATACCCTTGAAGACGTGATCCCACCCGATCCGACTCCCCATTGCAAACTCAAACTCACTTGACGGGTGACTGCCGAATGCGCGTGCGAATATCGATCTCATTGGACACTCCTTATGGTAAATTTTGCTCAACGCGGCTTTGTAGTAGCCACATTCAAACCTTCACAGAGGCGTAAAGGCATAAACGTGGCTACTACATTTTTACTCTCTTTACTTGTTAAAGAGCAAAACGTTTCGTGTCTCGGCTCTCCTTGGGGCGCGAAATACATTCTCTCCCGCGCCAACGAGAGGCGAGTCCACGAGATTATACACAACTTGGGCAGGTGAACAAAACCTCAGGAAAAACCCATCCGGGCAGAAGGTGAGGCCTATAAGTATAACACGTTCATTCAAATTGTCCAGCGCCCGGCCAAAAATTTACTTCTTCGGCTTGATGCGCAGGAGGAGTTTGCGGGAGAGGTCGTCGTAGAAAACTTTCATTTTCGGTATCGGAAGCGATACCCGAAGGCTTGGCCACGACTCAATTTTTTCTATTTGTGCTATGGAGTTAGCTAAAAAAAACTCTTCAAGTCCCGCGTCTTTTTGCTTAGCCAGGGAAAAAGCTTTGTCAAAGGTAATATTTGTTTTGGTCATAATGATGTAAAAATCGATAAAGTCCTTTGGTTCAAGTCTTCCAAAGATAGTCAGTAGCTTGTTTGAAGCGATATTCTCAATTGCGTCAACGGCAACGTCGTCAATCGTAACAAGTTTCCCAAAATGAATCGGTTGATCAGCAACAATGTCAATTCGCTGTTCCCACCCTTCTCGTTGGTTTTGTAGATAAAGTTCGTTATAGTTATCTGTTCTTACCTTTGCAAAGATGGTAGCTTCAAGTTTGTCAGCTATGCTCTGCATGACAGCCTGCATTGACTTATAATCGTAGGGCTTGAGGGTAAAAAAATCCAAATCTTTACTCTCCCTATGAGCAAAATAAAACGCCGACAGTGCTGTACCACCGGTCAGAAAAAAATCTTTGCCAAATCCACTTCGAAAAAAAATCTCGAGGATTTGAATTTGATAAGAAGTGAGAATAGGGTTCTTATGAAGACGATACATGATACCCCCAAGCAGTTAATGCCCGCCGCCATGCTTCTTTTACCCCAGGGCGTAATTTGAGTTTCGCAAATCTGCTCGTAATGTCAGTCATTTTCACGTATCGCCAAACATCACGAAACCGTGCGCTGGTTAAAATCCGCGACATCATCCAAGTCCTTTCCGTCTCATTGTTTCCATGCAAAATCCGCCGTACATCAGCCTCAGTTAAATCATAGTCCCACAGAAAATATGGGCGCTTGCCCCTGGTTTTTTGCTTCATAACGGCATTGTATCACCAATTTCCTATGCGCCTCAACTCCGATACACCATAGTTGCTATTTTACCCATCTTTTGTTAAACTAATCGCCTTTGCTCGTTGACAATTTCACCTGCTCTACCAAAAGTATTTGGCTGATGGAATAGTGAACGTACTATCCTTTATGTTCAGTTCACCATCAGTCAAACTCAAATCGTGGAGGTGAATAAAAGATAAACGAAAATTACCTATCGGTACAAAAATCCACACGTGCACGACTTTCCAAGGAGAAAATCATGACGAACAGATCGAACGGACTGAAATTCGCACTTAGTCTTTACAAGGCACTGCCGGAAAACGAAAACGTCTTTTTCTCACCTCTCAACATCCAGATGTGTCTTGCGAGGGCTGCCGTCGGCGCGCGGAACAACACCCGCCGGCAAATGGAAACCGTCATAGGTCTTACGGGCTTAACAGACGAGCAAATCGTCACATGGATCAAGGACGCCTCTGACAGTCTCAACAGTGCCCGCGATGGCATCCTTACCACGGCAGCAAGAATCTACGCACAGGAAAGTTACCCGTTCATCAAGTCCTACATGGATCTGATGGGACGAATTGCGGGTATCGAGGCGGTAGATTTTCGATCCGCATTTGAACGAGTACGCGCCGAAATCAACGGTTGGGTTGCAGGGGTTACTCACAATCGGATCCTCAATCTACTCCCCGAAGGGTCGCTCGACGCGTTGACGCGGATGGTATTGGTGACAGCCATTTATTTCAAATACGATTGGCTGAGCAAGTTTACCGTCGCCAACACCAAGCCAGACACATTCCATGCAATCGCCGGAGACGTGACCGCGCCGATGATGCACCAAAGCGCGAAAGGCATTTTCTCTTATACAGAAACCAAAACGTTCCAGGCCGTTGCACTGCCATACGTCGGCAGACGACTTTCTATGATCTGCCTTTTACCGAAAGGGGGCTTATCTGACTTTGAAAGATTGCTTGACGATCAGCATCTTTCAGAGATACTGTGGCCGCTCCGTCCAGAACACGACCTTGAAGTACGGTTGTGGATGCCGAAATTTGAGATCGGTTGGGGTACTACGGATCTCACTCCAATGCTCAAATCGCTCGGTATGACCGACGCTTTCATTAGCATGGCTGACTTCAGCGGTATGGAGTCTAGCCGAGAACTCTACATTGACGGCGTCTACCACAAGGCGTGGGGGAAAGTGGATGAAGAAGGATCGGAGATGGCCGCGGCGACTGCAACGGTTATGCGGTCACTAAGCATCACTCTCCCGCGCGAACCAGTCATTGTTCGTCTTGACCGCCCATACCTATACTTTGTCTATGATCACGACACAGAAACCATTCTTTTCATGGGCAGGCAAGCGAATCCGACTCTGAAGTAAAGAACGATGACACGCAGTGGCGAGGGTTTGGACCCGAATTTTTTGGGCAGGCCCTCGCTTTTTTTTGATGAAATCTACCCTTTTCTTCCTACTGCCCAGTCGTTACGGACCACTACCCCAAAACGTCTTTCAAACTCCAATGTCGCAAGTTTAATTTAGGAGGCGTGTGAGGCAAACATTTTTTCCTTTTGCAACACCCTCCCAAAGACGACCATCTGGGCTGGTCCAGACAATTTGTCCGCCAACAGACATCCACTCGGCCCCGGCAGCATCATCGCCTGCCTTATTATTTAGCTTCTTCTCTTTCAAAAAACGGGGTCAAGGTAAATCGGTATCCGCCTGCCCTTTTATATTCCTTATATTCTTCTAAAGCTTTTTTGTCCTGCGTTGGTACTTCATCTTTGTGTATATGGGAGAGAAGTATTGAATCGCTTTGCATTGTTTGCAAGCCGGACTGCCTATTAAAAAGCTCCACGACCTTCTTTTGAACGGCACGATATCTGCTAGGCAATGATTCCAGCCCCACCTCTTCTATCACGCGAAGGCCGACTAGCAGTGCATCATCCCGTTTGAACCATTTATTCCCAACTAATGAAGGAATTTCATTCCTGGCATAGGTAAATCCAATCCTTTTGCGAAATAACCCGTGAGGCTTACTTAATGAAAGAAAGACTACAGGAATATTCTTATGATCAGCGTAAAATTTATACGGCTGCGTAGACCCAACATACGCTAGGTCCAAATATACAGAGTGTCCTTGTTCACAAAGTTTGCGAATAAAATCATTGTCTATAATATTTCCATCTCTGGCTGAGGGATTTGAGATAAACCAAATTCCAGGTTCCGGTAATGTAAATGCTTTGTCTTGTTCTACTTCTTCAGTTCTAACTCCAACTGTTTTTGCATACTCACGGTAGCCTTCATATTCCCCGGACAAAGTATATATTCTATATAATCCCTTCCCCCAAGTTCGGCAATAGTATGAAAAATTGCCTCACTAGATCCTGCTGTGGCATAGCGGTATTTAAAATCTCCGAGCCCCGGAACAGTGTTTTTATATTCTTCGACTATCTGCTCCATCACAGGGGCGTGAAGTCCGTCAAGGTCTACTGTGCCGTCTGGCTTAGCAGGAAGTATTAACGGTGTTTTAAAACCCAGTTGGTCAACTATGTCCTGGGCTTCTCCCATAGAAGTTTGCGTCATAAATAACCTCCTGCCGGAGAGGGCAAGTTTTCCCTCTAGATAGTTAACGACATCCCAAACTTCGGGAAATGCGTAGGAGTATACGGCCTTCATGGGTTGCAGCTCTTTACTCATGGTAAATATCCTGCGTCTTCCGTCCAATCTGTTGCAATATCTCCATTGAGGTGGAATATTAACTGGCGCATTTGTTCGGCTGGGTTGGAATCTTTTGTCAGTGAATTGGTCAAGCAAACATTTTGACCGTTAACCTCATAAATTGTTGCGCCGAAAGCATAACGGTTCTTTACCATACCCACGGAATTCAGGTACAAACTGATCTCAGTAAGTTGCTCAGCAGAAATCTCATGGCCCAGTACCCACTGCGAAACAGATAAATTTCGCGAGCGTTCAGGACGATTCACCGGTCGGGCTGTCAGCTCATCGGCACCGGTAGATTGAACAAATTCGATTAGGTGTTTGAACTTCTCCGCACTGTCGATACCGCCGGCAAACATGATACACGAAAGCCTTACACCCAGGCCGTATTTGTGCAGACGAGACACGAGTGAACGAAGATCAATATAAGAGCGTTCGTAAGGAATATACACCTCCTGATTTAACTTCGCATCGTATCCGACAAACGACACGATGTAGGTAGTCAAGCCCAGATGTTTCCACGCGGCAAGGTAAGGCTCATAGAATTCTGGTTTTTGTTCTATCCGAATGCCATTGGACTGCAATTCCTTTTTCTGAAATCGAAAGCCGGTCTTTTTTTCAAAGGCCAAAGCGGTTGCCAGAAAAGCAGTCACGTGATCCGGAAACAAAGTAGGCTCCCCTTTTCCGGTGATCATGAAAGTGTTAGCATTACCGATAGCGGCGTACTCAAGTGCATTCCAAAATCGTTCCCAGACAATAGGAGGTTCCTTGATACCTAATTCATTGTTGGGTGTCATCTTAGAAATGCAGAACGGACAACGGGCGTTGCAGGCTTCAGTGCCTGCCAGAACACTAAGGGTCTGCACTTTTCCGATTGGTGGAGCCTCGATATTAGACATGCTGATGCTCGTTATTTGGGCCCAGTAGAATGACCTAAACGGCTTAGAGTGTATCACAAAAAAAAGAATCTTCAATCTACCGGCTTCTTGTAATTAGGCTTCTCTAACGAAAAGTGCCCCATCGTTGCTTTTTCCCAAAATTTATTATCTCTTTGGCTTTATTTGCAGGAGGAGTTTGCGGGAGAGGTCGTCGTAGAAAACTTTCATTTTCGGTATCGGAAGCGATACCCGAAGGCTTGGCCGCGACTCAATTTTTTCTATTTGTGCTATGGAGTTAGCTAAAAAAACTCCTCAAAGGTTTTGGGCCCGAATTTTTTGGGCAGGCCCTCGCTTTTTTTGTGGCTTACAGTTCGACGCCCATCCAACTTGAGCGTTCTTTATGTGTTCCGTTCAATTTCCGCGGAAATCGTCTCCTGAAAATTTGTGAGCTGCCTCCAGTGGCTTTTGGGGAGAAATCGCCTGAGCTCAGCCGCAACGGATGCGGCGGCCGGAATCTTCTGCCGGACTTCGGCAAGCAGGCGTTTCTCCGCAACCCCCAAGAGATTTGCTCTCAACAGAAAATAGAGATCATAGAAATCCCTGGGCTTGGCCCGGGTCGTCAGCGCGCGGATTTTCTCCTTCACCAAATGTTCTTTGTCCAACATGACCACGGTATAGGCAGGGATAAAGTCGCTTACCACCGTGACAACTTCGCCCGTATCCCCCCTTGCCCGCCGGGAGAGCTCTACGACCAGTCCTACGGTTTCATCCAAAAGTCGAAAACGAAGCTCCGCCAGATACCCTCCGCTGGTCTCTTTTGCCTCAACGATATCTCCGGTAACCCCCGCTCGTTCCATCTCCCGGATGGTTTCAATAAAGAGATCTTCGATCGTTTTCGTGCTCAGGGCCGTCGCGCTAAAATCCAGATCCTCCGAAAATCGCGGACTGCCGTAGACGATGCGAATGGCCGTACCCCCTTTGAAAAAGATACGGTTGGCCTGGGGAAAGGTGTAGAAGGAAGAAAGGAACAGGTGTTGCACGTATTCCCGACGTACGTTTAACGCAGTGGTCTGATAGGCGCGCGCGAGCGATACGATGCGATCTTGGGAAATCATAGTCGTGCGTCAAGAAAAACAAGGAGTTTTTTGCTCCCAAAAAGACGGGCAAAGCGCATCAGTTTTCCTTTCCTGATGCGACTCAGATGTAATCGGTCGTTTTGGGATTTTTCTACCCGCATCACAAAATACAGATAATCAACCAATGCCTTTTCCGGCTCTGCCATAAGGAAAGACCGTTGTTCCTTTTTTTGGAGAACATAGCCGGTATACGCTTTTGGCTGGATAGACCGATACGAGTAGGCAATGCCATTGACGGCAAAGAGTCGGGTCGGTTTCGTGGTAGCGGAGGTGACGGTGTAGGGCATTTCCGGGAGAATCTGCCAGTAGGCCAGCGCATATTCAAAAGAAATGTACGAAGGCTGATAGAGACGATTGGCTATTTCCTCCTCTGCCGGAGGGTCGGTTTGCAGCCCGTAGAGCCCTTTTTTCAGACGAACAAAGAGGCCCTCCCGGGTCTGACGTTCCAGAAAATATTTCGCCCGGTGGGAGTGCGTCTCAAAAATCCGTTCAAATTCGAGCCGAGAAACGATCCGTATCCCGCGCCTGACCAATGCTTCCCTCACATGTATTGGTTTCAGTAAAGTATACATATTTATACTTTTCTGAAATGAGTATATCTGACCTATGTCTCGTTGTCAATGGCTTGATTGTTCCCTTGACGGCTTAACGTACGCTCGCCTCCAGGAAGGAGGTGCCGAAAAAATTCTAGGCGCCCAACAACGCCAGGGGTTGGTTGAAAGTGCATCTGTTACGCGGCAGATTGATTTCGAAGTGTATTCAATTTCTATCGTTGATTAGGAGTTCATTGCGCTTTTCCGACTGTCCCGTCGGTCTTAACCACCACCCCAAACAGTTGTTCAAGCTTCAAAATTGCAAGTTTAATGTAGGAGGCGTGCGAAGCAAACATGACGTCTTGCGTTATCCCCTTCCAGATCAGGTTACCCCCGACGCCTATCCAACTGGCAAGCCTGGCATCATCAGCAGCCGCCGGAACCATGACCTCTGCGGTTTGGGGTTTGGGAATAAACAGAAAAACAGACGTAACAGGCCAAGCTTGAGCCGTCATACGGAAGTCTCCTACAGTCACCTTATCTAAAATGGAAATCCCCATAATATCGTTGAGATCTTCAATGCCAATTCCTGTTTCTTCTTTTAGCTCGCGTTTAGCAGCAGTTATAGCTTGTTCTATAACAGCAACTGCGCCGCCTTTAGACCACCCGGTTCTCGTCTTATCAATCATGCCGCCCGGCAGTGCGCGCCCTCCCCTATCGCTTCGCTCAATCAAAACAACTTCAAATTTATTATCATGAATCCGGATAATGACCGGATCGGCAGCTTCATTTGGCCCCAGGAACCAATAAAACCCCGGGCCGGTCACGATGCCTTCGGGACTTGTGACCGCCTCTTTAAACATCGGATGAATCGGAGATCCGTCAGAGGCAAGGATCAATCTGGCAAACCGTTCGGTCCTTGCTATTTTGGCCCCGTCTCCTCGATACGCTTCAATCGCGAGATTTTTCAGTTTATTGGATAATCTTCCGTCTTCGACAATATTCCGGTTCTCGTGGAGGCCAACATAATAAGCCGGGCGCATTCCTGGAAAACCAACAAGTTCGTCGACGGGTCTTCCTGATTTAAACCACTGAAAATATTCTTTTTCCGTCCAATGAAGGCCCTGGGCTGGGTAGCCGGCAAAGTTGGCTCGATCTTTCATCGCCTGAAGCACTTCTTGGACTAATTCCGTGTGGCCGTAGCGAAAATCAATGGGAACGAGGCGATCCTGCGCTTTCACAACTGGAAGGCCCTCGCGCCTAAGCCCAAGGTGTTCGAGGGGATCGGCGTATCGGGTTAAAAGATCGGGCGCGCTGGCGCTTTCGATTGCCATGGACCGAATTATAGCCCTAAATATGATTTTTGACAATAGACGGCTCCCCTATTATACTTACGCCCTATCGAGCTTGCTCTTTTTTATAACTTGAGACCTTTGAGGTAGGCTCGGAAGTCTCCGTTGAGATCCTTATGCGCCAGGGCAAACTCGACTACGGTTTTGAGGTACTCGAGCTTGTTGCCGGTGTCGTAGTATTTTCCATCGATAATCTCGCAGGCATACACCGGCCGCTTTTTCATAAGGGAAGCAATAGCGTCCACGAGCCAAATTTCGTTACCCTTGCCAGGCTTAAGGCGTGACAGCTCATCAAAAATATCCGGAGTAAGAACATAGCAGCCGTGGGCGGCTAAATTGCTGGGTGCCTCTTCGGTCGTGGGCTTCTCCATCATCTTTTTAATCTGCCAGATGTTAGCCTCAACTTTGACCGCATCCACGATCCCGTAGCGCGAGACGTCTTTTTTCGGCACGCGGACGGCAGAGATCACCGGGTCGCCATATTTTTCGAAAACGTCTATACACTGGCGCGCGCGCGGCGGGTGACTGTAAATGAATTCATCTCCCCAGATGGCGAGAAACGGCTCATCGCCGACTACGGTTTTGGCGCAGAGAACTGGCGTGCCGTTGCCGTAAGGGCCTTTCTGGCGGATGTAGATAAAGTTGGCTAGCTCCGCCGTCTTTTTAACCGACTCTAACAGTTCATGTTTACCCTGTTCTTTAAGCGTCTGGATTAGCTCGTTGGGGTAATCAAAATGGTCCTCGATAGCCCGCTTGTGCCAGCCGGTGACTATAACGATATCCGTAATTCCGCTTGCTACCAGCTCCTCAACGACGTATTGAATAACGGGTTTGTCTACAATCGGCAGCATCTCCTTGGGCATCGCCTTGGTCTGGGGAAGAAACCGGGTACCGAAGCCAGCGGCCGGAATAACAGCTTTCCTAATTCGAGAAGGGATACGTTTCATACCGACGGTTTACCCCGCAAACGCGCAAGCGTTGTGTGGGGCCTTACGAATTTTGGATGAGTTATTTTTCATCAGGTGCTCTTGATTTTATGCATTAAACTCAGTTCTTGTCAATCAAAACAGAAAGGGAATGGCTGCCATTTCCTTATATGCTCATCTAATCAGCTTTTTCGCTGCTTGTCCTGAGCTTCCGAAGGACAAACTTGAGTAAGATAGGTATATATCAGGCTCAGTCGTGTTAGGAAATACCATCATCGTAGAACCAGTGCGGTCCTTTACTTAATGTTGTTTTTTTGCTAGGATAGGACAGGTGACCCCCGGGAGGGGGTTTTATAAAGAAGAATATGGTACCACCGGTTGCGTTTTTCAAAGAGGTCACAACGGAGCTGAAGAAGGTTACCTGGCCAACCCGTGAAGAGACACTTCGTTACACAGCTATCGTCTTTGCAATATCGATTTTAGTCGGCGCATTCGTCGGCGGACTCGATGTGCTGTTTGTCAAAACAACGAGTATTTTGTTCAAACGATGAAAATCCAAAATCCTAAGGTTAATCTATTCACCTTTTGAACTTTATCATTGATTTGACATTTGAATTTTGCTTGCACTGAGTTTTTCCGAAGGGACATTTGAATTTTTGACATATGGATCAACCAACAACAACAGCCAATCCGCCAGTAACCTCCTCCGGCATTGACCGTGACGAAGGAAGGACCCGCTGGTATGTGGTCCATACTTACTCCGGCCACGAGAACAAAGTCGCGGCAAATCTTAAGCAGCGCATCGAAACGATGAAGCTTGCTGATAAAATCTTTGACGTTGTCGTTCCTACAAGGAACATCATCCAGGTCAAGCGAGGTAAAAAAGAAGAAATCAAGGAAAAAATTTTCCCAGGATATATTTTGGTAAAAATGGTTTTGGAAGACGACTCCTGGCTCGCTGTCCGGACAACCCAAGGAGTCACGGCTTTCGTCGGTGCCGGCAACAAACCCACCCCAATTTCCCAAAAGGAAGTGGATACCATCCTCAAGTTTATGGCCCTGGAAGCGCCAACCTATAAGACCAGCTACTCTATGGGTGAAGCCGTCAAAATCATCGATGGACCGTTTGCGGACTTTCTGGGTTCAGTCAACTCCATTGATGAAACCCGAGGCAAGCTTAAAATCCTCGTCTCGATTTTCGGTAGGGAAACACCAGTGGAACTGGATTTTCTCCAAGTATCTAAGCTCTAAATGCCCGATCTGTTTGTCTATGTTGATAACAAAAACTTAGCGCGCTGTCCGGACTGGGGCGATGGGCTATGGAGTGGCATACGTGTCGAGCACAGGGGCTAGACCGTGCTATAATATAGCAACAACACAAGACTTTCTTACATATGGCAGTCAAGAAAATCAAAACCGTTATTAAACTAAATCTCTCTGCAGGAGAGGCTACGCCGGCCCCCCCCGTTGGTCCCGCTCTCGGCCAGCACGGACTGCCGATCATGGAGTTTGTCAGAGCCTACAACGACAAAACAGGGAAGCTCAAAGGCCAAACCATTCCGGCAGTCATCACCGTCTACGAAGATCGGACGTTTAGTTTTATCACTAAGCTTCCTCCAGTTGCGGCAATGATCAAAAAAGTTCTCGGCATCGACAAGGGCGGAGGTAAAGCCGGCCGCGAGATTTCTGGCAAGCTCACCAAGGCACAGGTTGAAGACATCGCAAAAGACAAACTAGCTGATTTGAATACCGAAGATGTTCAACAGGCGATGAAAGTGGTTGCGGGAACGGCAAAATCGATGGGGATTGAAACAGAAGCTTAGTGGTTTAGTAGCTTAGTAGCTTAGTAGCTTAGTGGCTTAGTAGCTTAGTAGCTTAAAGAAATTCTAAGCTTCTAAATAACTAAGCATCTAAACCTCTCTTCAAATTATGGGTAAAATTCGTGTAGCTACACTCGGCAGTGAAGAAGAAAAAGAACAACGTCGCAGAGCCGGCGCCCGTCGCCAGACCAAGAAGTCTAAAAAGGACAAGGTCGAAGGCGTCGGGCTCCATGGCGGCGAGCGCACGGTGGTGATGGAGGGAGCTGAGCTTAAGCCCGAGATAAAACGTTTGGTTGAGGAAGTAGAAAGTGGAGTGCAGCCAGCAGTCAACAGCCAGCAGTCAACAAAACTGAAAAAAAAGAAACAAGCAAAACCCAAATCCAGACGCTATCAGGAAGCGGCAAAACTTGTTGATCGCACCAAGCTCTACCTAGTTTCCTCCGCCATTGATCTGGTCAAAAAAACGTCGCTGACCAGATTCGACGGCACAGTCGAGCTCTCAGTCAACCTCAACGCCGAGTCGTTGGGCGAAAACAAGGCCCTGCGCGGGTCCGCAAGGCTCCCACATTCGATGGGTAAAACCATCCGCGTGGCCATCGCCGATGATGAGCTTTTGGGTAAAATTGAAAAGGGGGCAATAGATTTTGACATCCTTGTTGCCGCGCCTGCCATGATGCCCAAATTAGCCAAATTTGCCAAAATCCTGGGCCCCAAGGGCCTGATGCCCAATCCCAAAAACGGGACCATTGGCGAGGACACAGAGAAACTTGCCGCAAGTTTTGCCAGAGGCGAGATCCACTTCAAAACCGAGCCGGACCAACCTATTCTCCACTTGGTCGTGGGCAAAGTATCCCAGCCGGAAAAAGAACTGGCAGAAAATGTGGAGGCGTATCTGTCCGCCATCGGTCCTTCAAAAATTCTCAAGGCCACTCTTTCTGCGACCATGGGACCGGGGGTGAAGGTGAAAATATAATAAACTACCCAGAATGCGAAGGTGCTCCTCGATATGTATGATATAGATCAAAAGTATACGCAAATGGATACACCCTGGGATAAAGGACTGATGGGTGGATTAGTCCAAAAACCCAAAGCGTATCAGAAGTCAAACTCGGCGAGAAACAAATCAATTGTTCACCAAAAAAACTTTCACCATCATCTTTATAGCGGACAACACTCAAATACACGCCTTTTGTTGCTGTCGGGAAGAAGTAATGCTCTTCTTGATTGGATTCGATATAGGCTGCAACACTTGCTGTATTTTGTTCCTCACCCGGTATACCTAGCCGGAGAAGAATCATATTGCGAGCGACAACATCTTCTGGTGAATACCGAAGAAGCCATTTGATGCCATGGCTTCCTGGCTGATAAAATTCTTCTAGACTCGTCCCAACAATGCGTTCATTGAGTGCCCATAGGAGATCCGATTGTAATATCGACCGATATCCCTATTGGAAGAGCTTTTGGAAATAGATGCCGAACATCCCTAGGAATAACTACCGGCGCCCTGATGCGCTGTGTTTCAAATTCGCCAATTGTATTGGTCATATTCATTAATAATTGTATAGTTTTTTGCTATAAGATTTCAATAGCGTCCAAAAATTAGCCGATGGGAAAACTATCAAACGCGCGACAGTGACCCTCTCTTCTACCACTAGCCCGGGGGAGAAAGTGATATTTGGGTAACTACGATGCCAACAAGAGCTTCTTACGCTTGCTCCAAGCGTACTCGTTTATTCCAAGTTCCGGAATTTTTTTCGTTTCCCAGATCAGACTTGTAATTTCATTCTGGAGCGGCTGCATGGGCAGTTGGGCAACCAGAAGCGACAGGATGTCCAAGCGGTCTTTCTGACCTTTGGCTGTCAGCTTCCGCTGGCCGTACACATAACCTTTAAGCGCGAGCAACACATCAACCGTGGGGACAACAAAAGTATCAATAGTGTGTGTTTTTTTCAAAACATCCTCAACCGGCATCCCGATACTGCTCCAATGAGGCAGGTATATATCAATGGAAGCCATATCGTCCAGCGCCTCGTATTTTTTGAGCCGTTCGTTTTTGACAACAGGATAACGTTTTTTCAGCTTTTCCAGTTGGTCGTAGGAGACGATGATATCGATATCCTTGGATTTAAGCGCTTTGGTATAAAGCCACACTGCCCAACCGCCGATGAGGACAAACGTAACTGCCCGCTTCAGATCCTGGAGCGTCTGCCAGCTTTTGGCAGTGATAATATCGTTATAAAAATCCATAGGCGTGCTCTTTGAGCGCACGGAAGTAATCCGTCGCATACCAATCGGACAAGTTCCAAAGGTCAACCAGCGTCTGGGACACAGGGGTGACGTTACCTGTTAAATACGGGTCCGGACGAAGGACAAAAAGATTGGCCGGGCCGGGTGCTTTGGGAAACCGCACCTTGAGCGCTTCTGTCCCGTACACGTACACTTTATCATAGTCAGCAGGAGCAGAGCCCAGATGAATGCGCACGGCGCTATAACAGCCGTAAACGGCGTGGGCATCCATGAGTCCCTCGATTTCGGCAACTGAAAAAGGGGCGCGCGTTGCGTATATAATGTCCCTAGAAAGATTACGGTGCGTGGCCCAGAAATAGAGGAGTTTTTCGGCATTTGTAAGACGAAAATTTCTCCCGGTAACCACTACCGCGCCAAGTTCCCTTAATGGGGATAGGGCGGAAAATACAGTGCTGGTGCTCATGCCAAACTGCTCGGCGAGCTTCTTTTGCTCAAACACCGGATGCTTCACCCCGGCCTCTAGGATTTCCCTCCAGATGATTTCGATTTTCTTCATGCGTTTTTTCTCTCTTTTCGAATATAATCGAAAAGAGCAGCCTTGTCAAATCCTTACACGCCACCTCTCCCCCACCATAACGTAAGGCTATAGCCCACCTGGGCTGCGCAAGCGAACACCAATGGGCAATTTTTATTACTTGCAGAATGGCCACGTTTATGAGATACTCTTTTTATCCTAAAGACCGTAGGTTCCGGTTATCAAGCGGAAGACCGCTTCAGCCGGATTAAAATCCTACCGAGGGAAAATTTATATTGTTACATTGCTGCGTTGTCACATTGTTAACGAACAATCCAGAATGTAGCCTTTCCCTCGCATCATGCGAGGTTTTTTATTTTTAACAATTTAACAATTTAACAATTTTTCAATATGCCAACACAGAAAAAAATCGACACCGTCACTGATTTAACCGAAAAGCTTGCAAGAGCCAAGTCAGTCATGCTGACTGACTATCGCGGTTTAAAGCATAAACAGATGGAGGAGCTAAGGGGTGCGCTCAAAAAGGCCAATGCTGACTTTATGGTTGCTAAAAATCGGCTGTTTCTGCGCGCCCTTGGTAGTAAAGCAAAATCACTTAAAGAATATCTTAAGGATACAACTGCAATCCTTTTTTCCTATGCAGATGGCGTCGCCCCACTCAAAGAACTCGTTAAATATTTCAAAGCAGCCGGTGTGGGCAAAACCAAAATTGGCCTTGTGGAAGGCCGGATGCTTTTAGAAGATGACCTCCTGCGATTGTCTACCTTGCCAACCCGTGACGTCTTGCTCTCACAGCTCGCTAGACAACTCAATGCCCCAATCCAAGGCTTACATTACACGCTCTCGCGGAATGTGAGAAGGCTGTTATACGCCTTGCAACAAATCCAAAAATCAAAATCCAAATGACAAACCAAGTCATAAGCTCTAAATCCAAATTTGAACTTTTCGATCGGAGGTGATTTTTTATGACCAAATTATCAAAAGATGAATTATTAAAAGCAGTTGAGGAGATGAGCGTTTTGGAGCTGGCTGATTTCGTGAAAGCCTTGGAGGAAAAATTCGGCGTGAGCGCCCAGCCAGTAGCTGTGCCAGCGACTGTGCCCGCCGAAGCTTCAGCGAAGGAGGGAGCGAATGCCCCCGAACAGACTGTATTCAACGTCGTTCTTGCGGCACCCGGAGACAACAAAATCGGCGTCATCAAAGCTGTCCGCGAGCTCGTCCCAACTCTCGGACTCCAGGAGGCAAAGATTCTCGTTGAATCTGCTCCCAAGGACGTCCTAACTGCTGTCAACAAGGCAACAGCCGAGGAGGCAAAAAAGAAATTGGAAGCAGCGGGTGCAAAAGTGGATCTCAACTAAGCCATTTCCAAGGGGTCCCCTTGATTTTGCCGTAACAACGGGCTATGTGTCTTGACCATCAATACTCATTGTATAAATAAATTCACTATCTCCCGCCTGGGATACAAAAGATTCATAGGACAAATGCGGATTCTTCCGAGAAAAGTAAGAAAGGATTTCAGTGGTAGACAGCCACATCGTCTTACGGCGACCAAGATAATCTAAATAAGACGAAGGCTGCTCTGACAACATTTCCAAGGGGACCCCTTGCAAAGCTAATGGGTTGCGATGAATATAGCGGGATAGATGCTGGAGCTGTTCATCGGTTGTGACCAGAACTGCTTTATAAACACCTTGATACAGCGGCCCTACCCGTTTATTTTTCCTATTAAAATACATCGTATATCGAGTGCATAACGAGTTCATAAATGTATCGACAGCTGTTCCCTCCTTCTGTTTGACTAAAAGATGAAAATGGTTCGGCATGAGACAGTAAGCAAAAAGACGTATCGAGCCAAAAAAATTGTTGAGTTGAAGTGATTTGAGAATCTTATGTTTCTCTTTTGAAGAAACGGTCGGGTCGGCCAAACGACTACGAAGAGACTTTTTGTCTTTCTGTAGAAGATATTCTTTCAGATACGACAAAAATACACTATAGTCTTGGGCATCTTGAAAGATAATCCGCTTCTCTACTCCGCGATTGTAAATATGGTAATACCCATTGGTAACGTAAAGCTTTTCAGAGTTTTTTGCAGGCATATATATACTTTATCTTGTCCTCACAACTTTTACAAGGGGTCCCCTTGTAAGTGCTCCTTTTGATTACCCCTTTGATTCCTCTTGACAAGGTATGAGCATTGATGATACTTTACGATAAATATTGATATCACTTGAAATTCGCTCAGGCGAATTCAAGTGTAAACCCCCGCCCAATAGAAGGAGGACCTATGTCCCTCGGTGATGACTGGCCAGGTCTTTTAACTGTCCGCGAAGTGGCAAAAATCCTGCGCGTCTCGCCTCTGACGATCAAACGCTGGGGCAAGCGCGGCAAACTGCCGGCTATTCGCATTAACTCCCGCGGCGACCGCAGGTATAAAAAAGAGGCGGTCATGTGGTTGTTAGGCCTCCAGCAAAAAGGACAAGGGTAACGCGGTAACCAAAAAAAACACCCTCTCCTGTTAAGAAATCCCAAATGGGACGGACTAGAAAGTCCGAGGGTGAAATGCAAAATCTGCGGATATCTTATTAGGTGTTCTTGACGATGATGGCGGGCTGCAAGCGCAATATCTCGCCGACTGTCAGTTTGCCTTGGTCATAAAGCTTGAGAGCTTTCCCTGCCAAGCCAACCTTGGGGTTGGTGAGCAATTGACGTTCAGTCATTCCATACTGCTCGAGTATACCCGGAACATCTTTCGCGATCTCTTCCGCCATGTCAATCGCGCCCGAAAGCGCCGACTCCATCATGCTTGCCGCGGCATCCGATCCGAAGAGATCAAGAGACGCTGCTGGAGTCACAGCGACGGCGGCTTTGACGAAGCCGTTTGCGACACAGTAACGGAGGAACGCGATTTTCGCCTTCATGAGGGTCTCTACAGTCGCGGTCTTGTCAAGCAAATCCAAAAGCACTGTTGGAGTCGCTTCTATGTATGGGCGAAGCATTTTTTTCATCGCAAACCGTTGAGCGGCAAATTCAGGATGCTTTTGGAGGGCATCCCAAACTTCCTTAGGTTGAACGGGTTTTTTGGACATTTGTTTCTCCTTTTTGTTTAAGTGTGTCCGCTGCTGATAGCTACCAGCCGTGGGTGATGCGTTCAAATTGCCGATTTACTCCTGGCAATGGTCGAGGATCAGGACGCTTTTCCCAGCCTGTCTCCGTTTTCTGTTCAAACCAGCGATGGATTTCAAAAATGTTGTCGCTATCGCTGTAGTACGGCAGAAGGGAATCGGCGCTTGGGGATTGATTGCCTTTTGGGACGGGATAGAGTCTGAGAAGTTCCTCAAGATCTGTACCTTCCCAAAGAACTTTTGGCTTTCCCGGATCTTGACCTATTGCGTTGATTGTCTCAAGAACCCGGTACGTGGTCGGCGGTGGCCACTTGGCAATGATTCCGAGGGCTCGTTGATAGTGTGTGTCATATCCCCAGGGACACGCCTTGGGCCGTCCCATTGAGTCGTAAAGTCTTTCAAAAACGACCTTATCACCCTCTCGGGGATCTCGCAGGTGTTTATTGTTAAGCACCGCCCCGATAAATTGTGGTCCACGCTTTCCTTTGACGGCGTTGATTATCTGACCGTCGTTGAAGTGAAACCACAGCTGTTCCTCGGCATCATCGTCAGGAACAATGAACCCGAACCGTTTCTGCGTATTAAACCACTTGACTCTTCCGCTTTCCATATCACTCACTCCTTCCCTCAAGGCTCACCTACAATAGGTGGCTAACTGCCTACCAAGGCCGATAAACAGATAGCCACCTACAAAGTGAGTTTTCCGCAGATTGTAAACGTGCAAAGAAAAAAATCCACCAACAAGGCCCAGCAAAAGCGCTGATTGGTGACTTATAATCAAGGAGTCTATCAGAAGAAGAAGAAGAAGTCAAGATACTATAAGATATAAAAGGGATCATTATGATAAAATGCCTTGCGGCTTCCTGCGCAGCATAGAAAATTTTATGACACAGCCTGAAACAACCGAGCAACTGGTGGTTTCCGTTCAAATTTTACGGGATATATTAGAGGCGGGATCTTCCGATTCGCCTACGGAATTTCGGTCTCTTCGCGGCAAACCGCTGACACAAAAAGATCTTGTCACGGCAATCCGCACGGCATTTCAGTACGAAAAAATAAAACTATCTCACGGTCGCGATAATAGAATTATTGTGGTTGGGGTCACCCGGGTAAAAGACCGGGACATTCCCACAGTCCTCATGGATTCCGAATTTGTGAATCACTCTACCCCAGAAGGACTCAAAGCGGCTATTGAAAACGGCATAATCAATCCTAGGAAAATCATCCGTAGCTTATATAGTTTGGTAGTTAAAGAACTGGTTGTTGAATAATGGTTTTATTTTGGCAATCCAATGGTAGACAGGGACGCATTGGTATACTCGCTCTGACCCGAAACTTCGCGACCAAACCAGTCCGGCGGAATAAAATCGTGTGCGTCATTAAGAGAGGCAAATTCGACTTCAACTGTTGCAAGCTCCGCCAGATTCCCTGCATAAATATCCAATTGCGCCGTGGCTCCCGATTCAATTGGTATCATATAGCGGCATTTCGTGAGGCGCTTGCCTTCTGTCAGAGGCCAGAGTTTTTCAAACTGATCACGGGACAATATAACTTCCGTTTCCGGGTGTTCTATGCCGGTTCCGGACTTTACCGTCAAAAACCACATCTGATGTTCCCCTTCTTTTACATGGCGAAGCCTAAAAACGGACTCCTGGGAAATTGCGATATAGCCCTGGGATATTTCCTGATAAACAACAGCATCAAGTCCCTCTGGTATATCCCGAACTAAAAATTTCCGCTCGATTTCTACGTTACTCATACGATTGAATTCTATAGATTTCATAAATACAAATTATACACCAATATACATCCAATACATAAAAAAAGACCTCTCCTTCCCACTCCACATTTTTCAGACCAACGAATGAGCGCTTTGGCTCACTGTAGAATTCTGAAAGTTTTGAGTAGATCTGAAAGAGAGGTCTTGAATGGGAGCCTAGGCTTTTTTAGCCTGCTCCAAGAGTTCTTGCCCGCGGGGCGAGGATTTCGAAACCCACTTTTTGTTCTCCTCGTCCCAGATCGTATTCATCGCCTGTGCCACGTAGGCGGGTGAATTGGCAAGAGCATCAATCCTTGCTTTTTCCCGCAACTGCGCCGCGCCTGGGTGAATTGCCAAAGCCGCATCCGCAATTGCCTTTCTTAACGTATTCCGTAAACTCATTTTCCTTACCTCCTGAAAAAAGATTGTAGCTCAGGGCTACTTCGCAAATACAAAAGTTGCACCCACGAAGTAACCCTGAGCCTGAATGGAGGAAGCAAATTCCATCTCCTGTCAACGAGCGAAAAAAACAATACCGCAGCTTGGAGCGGTACGTTTTAGGTCCTAACTGTAGCACAAAAATGCTTTAATTGTCAAATTCCTATGGGCCTATCCGGCAGAGATTCTATCGCATGCGCTAGCGACGGCGCTTTTGTAAACCATCGAGCGGCAAGGGCACGCTTGGTTTCTCCAACAAGCGCGCTCAACTTCTCCCTCCCCAGCGCATCAACTACCGCCTGAAAATAGCGCACTTCCGGTGTTTTTTGCAGCTCGGCAACAAGTTCGTCTGCGTTGACTGGTTTGGCGACATGCGGCCCCATAGCCATAGTAAGATACGCTGCCACCGTATCGGCGTAGTGTTCCTCTTCAAACTGGAGAGCCGCCCGGATTAATTCCTCCTGATCACCTTCCGAAAGCCTTCCTGTATAATCGCCATCAACCACAAGTTTCATACAGTAAAATCCCGTACGGCGCGCCACGGCATCAATTGCCTGCAACGGATTTTTATACTTGATCCCCTGCATAATCATGCCTCTGTATAACTCCACAGCTTGTCCGGCAATCGGATCAAGACGGCTTAATATGTCCACCAACCGCCCAATCCGCTCCTCGACAAGATAGGACAAAAGCATTTCGCTAAACTCGTCACTAAGAAACCTGCTAAATTTCCCCACCCAAGGAAGAAGAAAGTACCGCTCGCCCATGTCAAACATTGACTTCCTAGAATCATTCCATAATAACTGCGGCAAACCATCTATGTCTATGCAACTTTTGTCCGCTACACATTGCAAAACAGTACTTTGAAATGAGTTTCCTTTTAGGGAAGGATCAAGCGAAACCATAGTTTTTATCCCCCGAGCGTGCGCCTCCCACCTGGCTGACAACAGCCGCGGTAATGTAGAAACATGAACGAGCTGTAAAACTCGCGGATACCGTACAAAAAGGCTCATCGCGTGAGACAATTCATGAGCAACAATAAACGTAGTGATAAACTGTTTCTGTTCCGGAATCGTCGCCTGTTCATAATACCTTAAGATTTCGTCCTCCCGATCGACATGAATTTCCCGTAGAGGAGAATTATAACCAGCAGCCCGATCAGCAGTCACTTCTCCCAAAACGATGTCAACCGGCACAGGAGAAACGCGGCGTACATCGGAAATCCCCCGGCGAAGCCGAGGTTGAGGAGGTCCATCGACCGGATCTTTATCCCGGACATTAGGCTCCTGAAACTTATTGCCAACTTTATTCCAAAGATTGAGCACAGCATCAATCGGATAAGCTTTCGCTGTTTTGTCTTTTGATAATTTTGTCACCTCCATCACTGCCTGATTGAAAATCGTCCGCGCTGACTGAGGTGTTAATTTGTGCGTTTGGTCATTAGAGATAGTCTGGCCAATTAAATCTATAGTTCCTTTCAATATCTTCAGATCAACAATCGCTGGAAGATAGAGTTCTCTTTGTGGCAGATCAACCACAAAGGTAAAATCTGGATGAGGAAATAATTTGCTCATGTCCGGAAAACCAGACATGCTGGCGACAAACGCTTCACAAGATGCATAAGCTGACTGGATATTTGTCCACAAGCGCTCAAACTCCTCCCTGTCCACTCTGCTAAACCACTGGCCTATACCATACCACACTGCCTGTGCAGCTTCTTGGACCTGTTTTGAAGCTGAAGCGGCTGTCCCAACAGCAATGCCGCCGCCTACTGCTGCACTCATTTTAAGAAATTCCCGACGGTTCAGATCGTCCATATGAGTGAATCATAGATGTTACCATATTATAGGATATTAATCAAACCATTGACGATAAATCAACGGAGGTATAAAATGCTCATCTGTTTCAACAAATCTTATGGGTGAGTATCTTTCGCAAGAATAGTTACAAGATATTTTAGAGTCTGAGCACGGCCTAATTTTTTTTCCGAAACGATCACTTGTGCTGCCAGAGATAGCCCAAGACCACCTCGCAAGACTTGTGAAACCAGGAAAATTAGAAACTGCGTTAAAAGGAATAGGTTTTATTCAACAATATCTTGCAGGAAATGCGGTTGGCGACACATGGGGTAGTAATCATGAAGCAAGACGAAAATGGACTAGTCAGCTTGTCAAGCAATACGGTGAGTCTTTTTTTTAAAATCGATTGAAGCGTTGGGTTTATTTAAAGGAACTGCTTGAGTAATTTTTTTGCCGTATTTTTTATCACTGGGCTGACAACTACTTCCACAACCCCCTCCCCAGGCTGGCCGTAGTAGACGATCGCGCCTTCAGGCGCGTGTACCACTACCGGAAGAGCAAGAAGGTCCTCCTCTCCTTTGACAATGAGGAGGGTAGGCCTGCAATGGGTAGCCCAGGCAGCAATTGCTGTCTGCGCCGTACTGCTAATATAGCCCGGTCCGCTTTCAACAGCCATACTATAATACAAAAGGATCTCTGGAACTTTTGCCAGAGTGTCGTGAATTTTACGGGCAATATGCAGGTCTATAATGGATAAATTCGGAATACTACCAAGCCCCAAGGCCGTCTCCGTGGTGGCGTCGCCCACGGTAATTGTGATAGCAGCCGTTGGCTGAAGCGCTTTGTCAATAGCCTTACCCGTCAGCACCCTTCCTAGGGGCCTCCTTAGCTCTGGACGAAGGCTATCTGGCAATATCAGCTTTCCAAACGCAGTAATCTCACCCCCCCTTATACGTGATGAGGAAATCGGCTGCCCGTCGTCGGCGGCAACGATGGGCACCTCGATCAGAGCCACGGGTGACAGGGCGAGACCCTGTCGCAGCTCATTGATACGCTCCCCGGTTGTTCTGTTCTCTGCAGTCACGATGATGGCCGTCAAATCCGGCATGCTCGCCGCCGGCTCGTAGGGGTTATCAATAAAAATTATTTTCGCCCGATCAATAAATCCCTGATCAGTCAACCATTGCACAACTGCCTGTTTCCGTTTTGTTTGGTCATTGTGATTTGTGATTTGTGATTTGTAGGCGCGTATAAACGAATCGCTTGTTACGCCAACCGTTACCCTCTCCCCCTCCTCAAGCGCCCGGGTTAACAAGGCAATGTGTCCTTTGTGGAGCCCGTCGAAAGTGCCGGCAACAAAGACGTGGGGAAAGCGGTTCATGATCGTTGATAGTGATCGTTTATATCGACAACCTCAATAGTCGCAGGGGTTTTAAAGATAAAAACGGCGCGATATTTTTTGTCAATGCGAAATGAATAAATTTTAAACTCTTTCGGTTCCAACCTTTCTGTATTCAAGGAGGGGTGTCTGGGATTCGCTAGAAATAGCACCCTTTGCTTTTCAAACTTTCTGATGAGTCCGCGTTTGACCAAAAATTTCCGCAGGTCCGGCCGAAGGGGTTCAACTTGCATACCAGGAGGATTTCTTGAGACCACTTACTACGCTGGTAATAAATTTTTTGTTGTACTTGCCGGTTTTCTCCATGCCCCTTTTAATTTCTTCAATGGGTCGCCTCTCAAATGCCTCAAACTCCAGATCCTTAAAAAAGTACTTGCGCAGAAGTGCACGGAAAAACTCACTCCTTGTCGCAAAGCCACTTTTATGCGTTTCCACATCAACTTGCTGTAAAATCTGGTCTGGGAGAGAAATCGTCAAAGTCGCCATAATAAGAAATTATAACAAAATTTATGAATTTTTGTCAAGACCTGGGGAAATTTACGCATAGGCGACGTGTTGGATAAGAGTTTTGGCCCGATTCAGATGATCTTGGGCAAGTACGATTTCAAAAGGACTCCGATCGTTTATGCACCAAAACTCCCCGGTTCCGATATATTTTTGCATACCATCCAGAAAGATTTGCTCATCGTATTGTCCGACCGTTATGCGATTTGCGGCAAGTTGAACTAAAGCAGCTTCAACCAGATGCCCGTCATTGTGATAAGGATCGCGGTGGCTTAGTGACAATTCGATAATATGCGGTTTGTTCTCCCGGTCTACATATACCACGTCAAAGGGGTGGGCAACGATAATCCTGCCATCAAAAAAAACGGCTACGCTCTGCTCGAAATAAAGCTTTGTTGCCTCGTGGGCAACCCGATCAATAGCTGGGGCAAACTGGCGCAGATCAACTCTCACCCCGGCAGGATTCTTGATGACCGTTTCAACCCCCAAGCCAAGCTGTGTTCCATTCAATCGATTATGAAAATCGTCAAAAAAAGCCGTTAACACGTCTTCTGTCTCATGGCTTTTGGCAAGCTCTCCTCCCAACCGTATGATGGAATCCCCAATTGCAAAGGCTTTATTGTGGTGATGACCCATAAAATGAACCAGTGCACCTGTCCTGGCATCTTGGCGGGACATGAGTCCGTCGGTAACGCTGGTCTTGGTCCACCACTTCCAAAGCATCGTCGCGTAGACAGCCTGTTCTGCCTCGCGACCCAGCTGTTCTGCGTTGGGAAAGAGAACTATTTTTTCCGGCTTTGGCTTCAGGACTTTTTCTACACGCGACAGTGGGAGAACCCGGAAAGGCTGCGCAATTGGGTGACGACTGTGCCTCGTTCGCCATGATTGTTTTTCAATAGCAGCTGCAGCGTCGGCAATATCTTCTGACGAAGGAGGACGTACAGTTTTGCGACGGATCTTATCATCAAACAAAGGATCTTCTGTGCCCATAGGCTGATACTACCGATTATATCAGCTTTTCGTGTGCAAAGTACGCTACTTGACTCAACTATGGGGCATAGCTATACTACTCCCCCATATGTCAAAAGAAGACAATTCTCACGATAAATTAGGGGAGATGCAAGCTCATCTGGAAAAAAATCGTGAGACTATTAAAGAGCAGTGTGTCGCCCTCGTCCTCGCAGCAACGGAAGTTGCCGACTCCATGATCACCAACACGCTATGCTCAGACGATGACAAACAAATCCTAAGCACAGGCATTAGTTACCTTTGGAGTTTTGTCGATAATGATATCGTTGCGTTTAATGTCTCTCCCCATGTCCCATCTAAAAAAGACAAGCTCCCAAAGTTATTCCCCCGTGAACACCGAGGTGTTGAATTCTCACTGAGCACCAAAGACAATACCATCATCTACGTTATGCTCTACGGAGGCATGCGCGATCCAAAGCATCCAGCAGATTATAACGATCGCGACCGACTGCAGCGTCAAGGACATGCTCCGGCAACCATCGAAACGGTATCGAAGCAAACATTTATCGGTATGAGGCTCGTGAGTGGAAACGGCAGACCATTGACCGAAATTTGGATTACGCACGAAACCGGCAGACAATTCCGTCTAAATAGCTTTACGCTCTTTATTCCTAAAAAGAAACACCCATCCGGGGCTTGTCACCCAACACTCCAGTCCAAAGACCAGCAATTTTCCAATCTTGATAAAAGAACCGGTGCGATAAAAACCGCACTTGCCGACCTGATTCCGAGCGTACCAGAGTAATACCATCCACGAGGGGATTTTTAACGCCGCTCGGGGCAGCCAAATCCGATGCGTTCTCCCACATCGCCGCTAATGATCGTTCGATCCACAAACGCCACCCGGCAGGATCGCTCTGACTGTGGCAGACGTTCCCACCATGATAAGATCGTCTCGTGATAATCGCGTTGGACGAATCGGGCAAAATCCGCAAGCATCGTGCGGGGAGCGTCGATACCACAATTGCCACTTAAAAACTGACGCGTCTGATCCGATATGGGTATACCCGCAGGGCATCCGACTGTTTTACCCAAACCCAATTTTCGAAGCATTCCTCTCTCCAGGCCGCCGGAAGCAGTAATAAGTGCGTAGTTTGACTCGGCAAATAAGCCCGCCGGCAACCCAATGCCCAGAAATGCCTTGGATACATCGCCTAAGGAAACGCGCGAAAGCTCCACTACTGTTTTTGGATCAAAAGATTCACCCAAGAGTGCAACCAGTTGTACCGTCGCACGCGTACCGGTATGAAGACCCGCGCTCATCTCAGAGCGCAAATTCAGTCTGTGAAGTACGGCCCGAGATTGATCTGCAACAAGATCATTTGTCAATTCCAACAGATGGCGCGCGTAAGGGTGGATAAACCGTACTGCCGCCTCCGGTATCGGTTTACCAAACAGAAACGCTCCCGACTTTTGATCGCCAATTACCTCAAAAATTCGCTGAAAGCTCAAATCCATACTACGCTGAATACTCCGTGCATATTCCTTGAGAATAGAGGCTTCATCCTTTGTTGCCGTGAGCTGTTGGGGGTCGAATTGTTTCAAGTGACTACCTTCCCACACTGCCGCAAATGGGACAGAACCTGCGTCAAGCAAAATTTTATGAAACTCCCACAAAATGCCCGTTGAGTCGGCCAGATACTGATAAAAACGTTTATGACTGTTCATCGCTGCATTATATACTATTGTGCTAAAATCGCCTACATGAACGTTGTTGAAGGTGAAAAATTTATGGCGCTTTCTGAAGAAGCTACTATTGGAGACGTCAATCAGTTACTGAGGGGATCTTTTGGGGTCGGGATACCGAATACATTAGTTGATCGGTTAGATCTTTCAGCATTTTCATACCAAGTTAAACAAACTAGCCAAAAACACAGGAAGATGCTCACAATCGTTGGCTGGGACCGGCAGCAGTACGGCTCACCGATATGTGATGCAGTTTCCTGGATACAGTGTATACAGGAAACTGGTCGTTATCAGATCCGGCAGGTCACCAAAGCATTGGTTATCTCCGGCACTGATCGTACAAGCCATCGTCAGATGAGTCTTTTATATTCCCTTGATAGTCCGTACGAACTGTTTTACCTTGCGGCGTCTGATCGTTTTCCTTGGGAGGAGCCAGGGGTAGCTCATCCAAACAGTTTAATAGAGACGTGCACAACCGGTATGATGTGCCGCACGGATGGGCATACGAGGTTTATCATCTGCCAAAACCGAACATGGGACATTGGTCGCGGTGTTGTCAGCTTCTTTGCACCAGGTATGGAAAAGTTGGGCTACCGCCTGAACCTAGAAGATACAACCGTTAATCTTTCCTGGGAACCGAATGATCCATGGATAGATCAATCCTGGACCCTCACTATCCCCAGATACCTCATGTAACAAATAGAAAACATTTAACTCCGGCTTATTTGGTCGCGAGGAACTCCTTCGGCGTTCGTGCCTGTTGGTATGAGCGCAATGAATTCGTTTGCTAATGCAATAATTTTTTGATCTGTCGGTTTTCCTTCAGGGTTTTCATACCAGAAAAAGCAAGCTCAAGTATGCAATGCATACAACCCCTACGCCTTACGTCAAAGTGCCTACTTGTCAACAAAGGTGTTATGGCCTACTATTGAATACACGTATTTCAAGCCCATATGGATGAAATCAAAACTGAGCACCCAGCATCTGCAGAAACCACTTTCAATAAAAAGAAAGATCGTTACCAGATACAAAAAAAGGAAAATGGTACGAAAAATAATTTTAAAAAGTTATCAGAAATATCTAGTTTGGAAAAACTTGCGATTTCTGAATTTTCGCAACGAGCTGTTTCTTCTGTCATACCCGAGTACTTTGACGATGCCGCCCAAGCTGTCATCACTAACCTACATAATGTGGATTTGAAGGGCGGTAAGCTGTGGTCTTATCGCACTGCCATAGAACGACTCACAAATTTAAATGGGTTGACAGAGGAGCAGGCAAAATATTGCTTCGACTATGGTCGAGCCATTGCAACGATGAAAAAGTACGCACGATTGGCAGCATCGCCTAATTTATTTGATACGAAAGAAGGAAGAGAAGCCAAAGCAGAAGCGCGCAAATGGTGCGGCATGGCATACGCAGTGGAAAAAGGATATAGTCTTCCGGACTATGTGAGAAGCGCACGATCAATGCTTGCTGCTTTACTCCCCACCTCGCCAGTTTCGAAACAAGCCCTTCAGGGACTGCGCAAACGCATGGAGGCGTGTTTTAGAGACAATAAAAATTGTCAGCGACTCCGAACCATTGTTGGCCTTAATTCCTCTGCAACTCCGAAACGCGCCTCATGAGGTCAAGTTGGTAGCTGATATCCATTGCGTTTCGTCCCCATAGGAAACTATACTCCGTGGTTGCTGTTTCCCAAACATGCGGGCCTGGATCGGATACATCTGCGGCAATTTCGAACAGTCTTGTTGGTTCTGAGACGTGGAGCCTGCCGGTTTTGGCATCAACCATCGCAACCAACTCGATGCCACGGAGGATATCTTCCCGTCGAAAGCCCGCCTCCATGGTTTTTTGTTCATATGGCTGGACTGACCCATCGGAGAGGAATACTGCAGCTGTCCCTGGAGTGAGCCCAAGGGGTGGAACGAACATTATTCCTTCTCTCCGCATGCGGAAAATGACAGCGTAGCCGATGGTTCTGGGCGCGTGTTCTTCTTCCATGTGGCTACAAGTATACACCTTCTTGTCAAAGCGCTTCCGTAGTGCTTTACCAACAGTGGTAAAGTTCTTATACTGGATGCATGGACGCCCTTGCCCCCTATCTTGACCTAGCCAACCACCACGGAAATGCCACGGCCGTGGACATTAAAAAACTCTGCGCCGACGTCATCACCTACAGCCTCCACGCGGCGTTTGTGAACCCCTGCTATATTGCTCTTGCCAAAGAAGCGCTTGCCGGACGCGCTCGCGTCGGGACGGCATTTTCTTTTCCGTTAGGACAGGACACGCTCGCGAGCAAAATATCTACAGCAAATGAACTAGTTCAACTGGGCGCTGACGAGCTGGATGTCGTGCCCAACCTGGGTTTGTTTTTAGGAGGAGAGACCAACGGGTTCCTGGCTGAAATGAAAGCAGTCGTTGACTCGGCGCGGATGGTGGGAACAGCCGTCATCGTCAAATTCATCATCGAAACCGGCTATATGAGCGACGAACAGATTGCCGAGGCTTCTAAGCTGGTCGTTGAAAGCGGCGCGGACTTTGTAAAGATCTGCTCCGGTATGGGGCCACGGGGAGCCAGTGTCCACGATGTTGAAATAGTTCGACAAGCGGTCGGCCCAAATGTAAAAATCAAAGCCGCCGGAGGAATAGACACACGGGAAGAAGCCGAAGCATTTATAAGGACTGGCGCGAGCCGCATCGGCACCAGCCACGCCGTGGAGATTGTCAGAACCAATAGAACATAATTATTTTGATTTTTGTTAGAGCATTTTTAGGCGGGGAATGATGGCGGGGTCCGATATAATTAGTCTGGTCGCACCGGCATCCACAATCATCTTGGCTGAACTTTCGCTGATCCCTTCTTCTGCAGCAATGGTCAAATCCGGATATGCCTGATGGATGGCGCGGATTTTTTCGACATTTTCCGGCTGGAGCGTGAGGCCCCTGGCGCCCATCTCTGCCATCATCACTAGCACTACGTCGATGGTTTCCAAAAACGGCTCGACTGCCTCGACTTCTGTGGCTCCGTCGATGGCCAGACCCACCTCAACGCTCTCTTTTTCTGTCTCATCAAGAAACAGCCGCGGGTCGTTGGCTTCGACGTGTGCTATCAGGCGTTTGAACCCGGCATCAACCAGCATCCGGATGTATTTTTCGGGGCTAGCGACCATAAGGTGTGCTTCGAAACTGACTGGTTTGACTAATTGGCCAAATTTGGCTAAGTCCAAAAATGTCTCCGCCGGCACCAGTGAGCCATCGGCGATATCAATCTGCAACCAGTCAACGTAGGGAGCAACAATAGCAACTTTGCGCTCAATTGCGTCCCAGTCTTTTTCAAAAATAGTAGGAATGATGCCGATCATTGTTAAACTGCTACATTGCTAAATTGTTAAAAAACAATGTAACCATGTAACAATGTAACAATTTTATTTGTAGCTCTGCAAGGAGGAAGAAAGGGAGGCGTAGGACTCATCGAGTTTTTTGAAGGTCGCGTCATCAAGGAACCCCCTGCCCCAGGCAACAGCCAGATGTGTGCGGGTTTTGGCGACCTCGCCAACGGCTGCCTCAAGAAGCTCTTTAGTCTTGCTGCTGTCTTTCCTGGTTAGTCCATCGGCAACTGTTGCCGCGACTTTTTCGCTAGAGGCAACAAGATCGCTATCCTCATCAGGGAGGGCTTCCTGTAAATCCATCAGCGCCACGTAGGCCGCCTGCCAAAGCTTGTGTTCGTGAAAGTTGACCATAGAGCTATTCTAACGGATTATTCTAGGATTTGCTATACTCACAGCCACAATGTCTCCTGAAAACAAATCGCAACAGCGTGCGGGGGTTGATACAGCGGTCCTCCTGACAGTATTGATTGGCCTTGCTGCCAGCGGAGGTGCCATGGTTGTGGCCTATTTCCATCAGATACCACTAGAGACAGATGTCTGCGGGGAAGCTTTAAAACTGCCAACACCAACCAGGATTCTGCCGCGGCCCGATGATAGTCATCTTGTCCAGTGGCAAGGCATCTACCACTGCAACAAAATCCGCATCCTGGAATACGGATCATTTCCGATTGAAGCCAGAACCGTGGCCGGTGCTTGTCCTTATAACAGCCGGAATGGCGCATTTAAACTCGTAGACGGCACCTGCCGAAGCTTTGTGCAATCTATAAAACCCACGCCAACACAGTAATGGTTTTTATATGAAACAACAGTAAATCAAGAATCCTTTGGAATTATTGATGCCGCAACCCTAAGGACTCCCGAGTCCGAACCACGATAAAAGAATCATTTTTTTCTAAGTTTCTCTGCCGCATCGGTCGGATCAACAATGTTAACGTTGAGTCCCGTGCCCAGCTCAAAACCGGCCCGATGGATAAAGCGCGGGGTGATCCTTATAAACCAGTTGACTCCGTGAAAAATGTAGAAGTTGTAGCCCAACGGGTTACCATTGTGCACATGGGCTAGTTCTGGATCCGAATAGACGGCGGCAACCTTCTTGATCCCGCTCTGGAGGGCTGCCGCTAGCGCAGGCAGAACCGAATCAGGCGTATCTCCAAAGCGCGTACCCTCGATTTTTGGCGCAATCCACGTTTCAAACGGCCACTGAGAAAAATCCGGACAGTAAGTCACCATTGCCTCATCCTCACTAACGACGTTTGCAACTGGCTCCCGGGAGAGGGCGTCCAGATTTATCTGCCGGGGCACAACAACGAGCTGGCTATGCGGATGGGTGAGGCTTGCTCCGGCGTGAGCACCGTGATTGCAGAAGATAATGACATGCCCGTCTGTCGCATGAACGCGGAAGCGATCACGGTAGGCGCGGACGATGTCTATGACCTGTTCCAAAGGGAGATCTTCGATATCCCTCTCGTGATCCGGGCTGTGGATCACCACCTCATGGGTGTCAGTTATGGGAAATTTGTTGGGAATGACGCGCACCTTCCACCCAGGGCTGTTTGCCGGACCTTCGCCGATTCTATAAGTCTCAAGAGGTGTTGCCCCTTCCGAACCGTGGCAAAACGGACATGTTGGTTGTTCTTTGGCACCATCACTAGGGCGGCCGGTTCTGCCGGGAACGATAATCACCCAGCGCTGGGTTTTGATATCGGGTACGTATTTGGCCATAAGTAGTAGTCTACACTATTTCGCTTCCCCGTTGCCGTTTGGTTTTTTATAAGCTTTCTTATATAGAAAATCTATGAGAAGATCATGGTAAAAGGCTGACATTTTTTCCCCAACCGCATCCCATGTAAAAGTATGCGCGACTCTCTCGATGCCGTTTTCGCGCATCATTTTTTTTACCTGCGGATGACGAAGGATAAAAAGAAGCTTATCGGCAAATGCACTAGCGTCGCGGGCGGGAACCAAAAATCCGGTTTTGCCGTCGCGGATCGTATATAAAAGCCCGCCAACCCTTGATGCAACTATGGGCGTACCGCAGGCCATCGATTCAAGCGGCACGAGCCCGAATGGCTCGTAGTAGGACGGCACACACGTCACGTCGGCGCTCGAGTAGTAATACGGAAGCTCCTCGGGTGAAACCCCGCCGATGAAGCGGACCACATCGCCGATACCTTCTTTTTCAACAATATCAGTCAGCCGTTTTCGTTCTTCTGAAACGATCGGCAATTCTTTTTTCCATCTGTTTTTCGGCTCGCCACCGGAGACGATACAACGAAAGTTTTTGCGATTGTCACCCATTTTTTGCGCCATAATGGCAACGGCGGCAAGGAGCGTGTCGATCCCCTTTCTCCGTTCGATGCGACCGATATAAAGGACGACGTCTTGATTTTGCGGCCAGCGCAAAACTCTTCTGGCTATCGTGAGCGGAATAGGAAAAAACCTTTTGAGATTAACCCCTTCTCCGATGACGACAATTTTTTTGGACGATACGGCATAAAGGCCCATCAGCTCGTCCTTCATCTGGGGACACGTAGCGATGACGCGATGCAGCCGGTCGAGCACCTCTTTTTCGTGGGTGATCCGGTCCGAAGGCGACGGGTCGTTGCTGCCAAGAGCCTGGTGTTTGACCATGCCCAAGGTATGGAATGTGTTGACCGCCGGAATTCCCAACTTCGCCGCCGCTTCAACGGCAGCATAGGCTGAATTATAGTAGTTGCCGTGAATCAGAAGGTAGTCGAGATTGTTTTTTTCTTTGAAAGCCAAAAAGCTTTCGACATATTTGGGCATGAGGGGAAACAATTCTTCTTTCGGAACAAACTTTACCGGCCCAGCGGGTATACGCACAACTCGAACCGTATCGGATACTTTGGCTATCTGTGCCGTCTTGTGAAAGGACCAACGCACAAAAACATCAACTGTCCATCCTAGACGTCCGAGTGCACGGGAAACTTCGAG
Organism: uncultured Gammaproteobacteria bacterium; assembly: GCA_964621305.1. Classification (GTDB taxonomy): domain Bacteria; phylum Patescibacteriota; class Microgenomatia; order UBA10105; family UBA927; genus JAGVFE01. The sequence continues at coordinate 265,010 of CAZUOM010000001.1, forward strand.
TATGTAGACGTTCTCGCCTCCTGCTTCGTGCCCGCCAAGGGGAGACAGGGGGTCGGCATTGTCGGTAAAAAAAGCAATGCGCTTAGTCACCTAGCCATGGTATCACATAAAGAGTTAATTCTGTCAAGCGGCGAACCCGCGCATGGTCTGAATTTTGTAAACGCTATAAAGAGGTTTTTAGTCCCAATATTTGCTCGTACACTCTTTCATATCCAGCTACCATCTTCTCGATCGTAAAATAATCTTCAATTCGTTTTCTGCATGCCAAACGCATCGCACGGTATTGACTATTCGGCATCTCATAGATACGTCTAATCGCCTCTTTCATGCCTTCCATGCCTGTTCTTTTCACTACCCAGTCACCGCGAATATCCTCAACTGATGGGTTGAGAATATATCCGGTCACCCCATCGACTACAATTTCCGGCACAGACCCACGGGCAAAAGCGATAACCGGCGTCCCGCATGCCATGGCCTCAATCATCACCAGCCCAAACGGCTCCTCCCATTGGAGCGGAAACAGATAGGCTTTAGCCTGCCCATAACGGAAAAATAAATCATTCTGCGAAAGCATTCCACCGTGCTGGACAAGATTCCCGCCTAAATAAGGAACTATCTGAACCCAATATGCATCGCCATGGCCTTGGTGATGCGTTCCGAAAATTTGAAGGGGCATTCCGGTTGCGTGAGCCAGTTGTGCCGCCTGTAATATTCCTTTGTCCGGGGTGATGCGACCGACAATCAGAAGAAAACCACCGGCTCCATCACCCGCTGGATAAAGTTTAGGGTCAACGCCATGATAGACCGTACCGGCATAGCGTAGATTGGGCAAATTTTTTCGTTGTGCATTGCTAATTGATACATACCATTGCGTATCTGGAATTTTTTCAAGTATTCGCTTTTTTATGCCTACAAGCGGACTATGAAGAGTAGCCACGGTAGGCGTTGATACAAATGATGAATAATACGCACTACGTGTATCAAAAGATGAATGAATTATATCAAATATCTGATCGCGTGCATCAAGATAGCACCGACGAATCAACAAGTGCTCCATTTCAAAATGGTTCGCAAGACCTATTTCTTGATCATGTATACTTGCTACCTCACTAACAGAAATCAATCTTCCCGTTGTTTTACTATCGCCCGATGCGTACAGCTTCACATCATGCCCATGTGCAACAAGGCCATCCGTAATCTTTGACATGATCCGCTCGCTGGCACCGGCAAATCCCGGTGGAAGCCTAGTGGGATCAGGAGGAAGGGGAAACAAATTTGAAGCAAGTATTGCAATACGTAATTTTCTCATGCCTTTTTATCACCTAATATGCGTTCATATACTTTTAAATATCCATCAGCCATCTTTTCTTTCGAAAATCGCTCTTCCACCCATCGACGACATTTCAAGCGAGCTAAGCCTGATATCTGTGGTACATAAGAAGCTAACTCCTCAACTGTCTTACCCAAAAATCCAGTTTCTCCATGACGAATTATTTCTGGAAAAGATCCTCGGCTAACACCAATGACCGGAGTCCCGCAGGCCATAGCCTCTACAGCGTATAGACCAAATGGTTCATCCCATTGAATCGGCGCAAGCAAGGCATATGCTTGCTGCAGATATTTTACTTTAGTTTCAAGATCGAGTTCGCCCAGCAAAACAATCTGAGATCCGTCAATCATTGGCTTACACGATTCAAAATACTGCCAATCTGCAGAATCTACTTGACGATCGATTTCTTTAGTTGCCAACAACAGTCGACGGCCAGCTTTTTTAGCTATCTCTATTGCCTCTTTTGCTCCTTTATCTGGAGAAAATCGTGCAAGAAAAAGCAGGTAATCATCGTGAACATCTAAATATGAATATAAAGATAAATCGATACCGTTATAAACTGTTGCTTTATACTGTAGCTTTGGTGCGCCCTTTCGTTGATTATTCGAAATAGAAACATATTCCAGATCTGAAGAAGACTGATAACCAATCTGTTGATGTTGCAAGTTTGTAGGCATGTGTAATGTCGTTATGAGCGGGTTATGAATAAATTGATGGAAAAGAAGAAGGCGCCAACCGTTGTGGTTATGAACTATATCAAATGCACGATTTTGTAATTCAGAAAGTGTCAAACTAATTCCATAATACTTTGCTCCTTCTCGGCTAGACAAATGGGTACTATATGGTGCTGTTGATCGCAAAGCACTCGGGAAAATTGACACTAATTTGCACGGCACGTTAGAATCGCCCGTTCCAAATAAAGTCACGTCGTGACCACGGGAAACAAGCTCTGTTATGAGGTTGTAAATGACAACCTCTGTCCCTCCGTATTTTTTCGGCGGCACGGATTCTTCAAACGGAGCAAGCATGGCAATCTTCATATTGATTAGTATGAATCAGTTTCTGCCTGAATACAAGGAGGAATAAAACTTTTTGCAACAAGAAGGCTCCTTACGGTGCCCTTGATAGACATCCGTATCTTCTTTATGATTACTCTATGCCAACTGGTGAAATATCACCAACTACAATTTTATTCGGGGCAGCCAAGCCTCCTCGCCTTGATACAATAAAACTTGCTACTGTGATTAGCCAATCTGCAGCAACTGTGTCTGGACCAAGACAAAATGAAAAAGTAAGTGGGATTATTGAGAAAATCCTGCGAGATTCGGACCCTGAAATACAACAATTTGCATTAAATTATCAACAATTTCTCGGTCTGTTTAAAGACTAGGGAGCACGAAGAGAAACACCTGACACGGTCATGTTCAGCCAGGAATTTGCCCGTTTTATCTATCGAGGCCTTCGTGTTGGAGACGAAGCTCCATTTATGTCTGATTGTTTGTCTCAACTGCGTGACATATCTAGTGCACTCAAAAGAACACGCTTTGGATCAGCGCTTGGCAATGGAATGATGAGAGCAATAGCTGGCGCCCAGACCCATGCTGGACTTATGAATCTATTAACAGACGCTGGATACCAGATTGTTGTTCCGAAGCTCAGCGATAAAGCCGAATGCGTTCAGTGGGACTGGAACATTGGTTGCGACTTTGCAGCATATAAACAAGAGAAACTGTATCTTATTGACACTAAAAATGCCCTCTTCGACGCAGAACAAGCTGATAAATCTTTTCTAGAAGTAGCAAGCGTGGTCGAGGTGACTAGAGGAAAGTACAACATGCGTCTTGTATTATCAGTTCGTCACGATATATTGAAGTTGCTCAAAGCGCCAGATGAAACACACATGAACCATCTTATTGTTACTGTTCCATCAGTCGGGATTATTAAGGGGTCAATAGCCACCATTGAACCAACCGCAGCAAGTGATATACTCAGGCAATTAAATTCTATAAAAGGAAAAACGTATGCCGCAGACAATTGAAGATAGCATTAAGCACTATAAATTGAGATATTTTGATCAACTGAAGGGATTACCTCCGTATGAGATGGTGAAGAAAACGATTCTCATTTTCTGGTATGGCCTAACAGGAAATCGCCTTCTAGAAAGCAAACAGTCAGTCCCGCCTTCCCCGGCCACGACAAAAAAATAAGGCCCCCTAGCCTGAAAAGGCGAGGCCTTTTCTAGCTAACTTTATGTATCAAGATATTATTTGTATGACCCTGGATGTATTTTGATATATATTGTTATATAATTCCTGTCGCAATGAAAGAATTTCCAACTAACCCAGAGGCATTACCCAAACAAGTGTCACTTCCGGTCAGACGACCGGATGACTTTGGAAGCGTAAACTGTTTTATTGATGTCTGCACGACAGGACTCCTGTCAATTGATCCTCAACTTCAGATGTCTTCTCACTCGTTTGCGGACTTAATGCCCCAACCTTATGAAAAATATTGCAGTTGGTTCTATGCAGAACATGTGGTTAATCAAGTTATTGCCCAGGTTGAAACCCGAATTTATTACAAAGAAGAGTCAGCCTGGCCTATTGGGCCAAAATTTAACACTGCCATACAACGCAAAATCGCCTCTGGAAACTATATCCATGTGGGAGTTGACGATAAGGAATGGCTCAAAAGAGTCTACAATGTCGATATCTCGACACGACAAACGCACGCAGTCCTTATCACCGGATATAGACAGTCTGCTCCAACAGGAGAGCTTCTATTTGAAGTACAGGATTCCCTGTCGAAAAACCAACCGGGACCAATGGGCGTATCAAGTACGATTCTTTTCCGATCGGTCCTCGCTTCTATGTCTCTCATCCATCCGAATATCGATGGTAGATTGTTCAGGTGTCCTTATGGAGTATTTTATTGGACAAAATCAGCCACCCAACCTGGTACCCGCTTCTGGCATTCAGAGAGTTTCCCCCGTGGGTAACCTTAAACACGGATAGCAGCGACTATTTTGACGACGTGCTCGTATCGCTCGTGGGGAACTTCCCCCCAAAGAGCGTCTTGGGACTCCTGGACCGCCTCCGTCGTGAGCCGAGCAAACTGGACTGGGGAACGATCCTGTACGCACGTGACCTGCTCTTTATCGACGACAACCGATACGATTCGGCCGTTCCGGCCCATGCATTTTTTCAGGGAATAAAACTGACGAAGCATGAGTGGGTAGCAAATGATTTACTGGAGTTTCGGCGGCGAGGCCTTTCCAGGCTAATGTTCGTGCATCATGAGCCAGAGGAATTTGAGGAGTGCCAGCTGCCGCTTCCAACGCCGGGGCTGCCTGCTAAGCCGCCAGAGCCACTCTAGGCCGATAGCCCTGACGAAGGAAGGGGCACGGGGGATAATGCCGGCGATCATATCGAACGCCCCGCCGACGGACATGAGCACAATTTGAGATTTGAGATTTGAAATTTGAAATTGGCGCGCGAGGCAGATACAGAAGTGCTCTTGTTTCGGTGCACCGAGGCCAACGAAAACCAAACGAGTCTTGGTGACAGCGAGTTTTTGAGTAATTTCCTCGATAGTTTTCCCTTCAGGCACATCCGCCCACCCTGCGAGGCCAGGAAACCGCCTCTGTAAGCACTCGAGAGCTTTAAGTGCTACACCTCCTCCACCGCCTATAAGTGCTATTGAGAAGCCCCGCCTGGAAGCTAGCTCAACCAGCGACTCCAAAAGATCAATTCCAGCGATTTTTTCGCAGCCGACGGTGAGCGCAAGTCCGATACCGTCGGGGATTGCTATATCGGCCCGATTGAGGACTTTTCGGAAATGAAAATCTGTCTGTGCCAAAACCACCTGCTCGGGATTTGGAGTGGCGATAACCAAGGGCTTGAGTGCGGGAACGTTTAAGTACTTTTCTATATACTCTAAGATAGTTATCTTAGAATTCAACGTTATGCAAATTCCGAAGATTTTTTTTGATATTAATCTCATAGTATAATATACTATCTTAATACACCATTCCAAAGTTCATCGAGATACTTGAAATGAACACAATTTTTCGAAGCTGTTTTACAGGTTACTTCTTATTAGCTACTTCTAATAAATAGAACTATAAGATTTGTCTTACTTCACTTACCAATACTTCGTTTGTAAAGCTCTATGTTCTCCAATGCCACGCCGGTGCCGCGGACCACACAGAGTAGAGCCTCATCAGCAACATGACAAGGGACACCGGTCGCTTGTGTCATGAGCCGGTCGAAGTTATATAGAAGTGACGTTCCGCCAGCCATGACAATCCCTTTATCAATAATGTCTGCTGCTAGCTCTGGCGGCGTATCACCAAGGACCGCCTTAACTGCTGCAATGATCTGTTGAAGTACTGGACTGATCGCTTCGCTGACTTCTCTTTGCGTCAGTACTGCCATCCGCGGCAGACCGGTGATCGCATCTCGGCCGCGGACCTCTATGGAGTCACGGGAGTCGGGCGATTGTTTATCTGTTTTTGGCAGGCCCGATGGGAGAGCGTCTCCTATCGTCGTTTTGATTGTCTCGGCCATACGCTCGCCTATAATGAGGTTGTATTGTTTCTTGACAAAGTTAGCTATAGCTTCATCTAGCTTGTTTCCCGCAACACGCGCGCTTTTGTGTACCACCACGCCACCTAAAGAAATAACTGCCGCCTCCGTCGACCCTCCGCCAATATCGACAATCATGTGGCCGGAGGCTTGTGCGACTGGAATTTTGGCACCGATTGCTGCTGCAAGAGGCTCTTCGATGAGAAAAGCCATCTTGGCTCCAGCAGCAAGTGTTGCATCCAATACGGCCCGCCGTTCAACCTGAGAAGCCCCGGATGGTACGCAAACCATGACTTCTGGCTTGAATATCCTATTTCTCCCAACAGCTTTATCCATAAAATATCCAAGCATAGCCTCAGTTACTACGTAATCAGCTATTACTCCGTCTCGCAGTGGTCGTGTGACCATAATGTTGCCGGGGGTGCGACCAAGCATCTCTTTGGCTTCGCTTCCTACTGCCACGACCCTATTATCATCTACAGTCACGGCTACAACGGTCGGCTCATTAAGGACAACGCCGATGCCCGCCAACCAGACGAGTGAATTGGCTGTACCTAGATCTATGCCGATTCGTTTGGTAAACATACATTCGGAGGATAATTGTTACATTGCTACATGGCTACATTGTTAAAAGTCAAAGCAATTTAACAATGTAACAATTTAACAATAATCATTAGCATTCTACCACACCAGCGAGTATAATAGACCCATGGTGGAAAAGGTAAAAGAAGCAACTAGGAAACTGATACCTTTTATTGTATTTATACTCATTCTTACAATATCAATTGGCATCATCGCTTATGGCAAGGGATGGCGATTGGACGTCACCAATAGGTCAGTCAAGCCCACCGGTCTTATTTCTGTAACATCACAACCAAGTGGCGCCCAGGTTTTCGTCGACGGAGCACTCAGAACGGCCACCAACAATGCATTCAATATCGACCCTGGCTGGTATACTGTTCGGATTGTTAAAGAGGGATATTTGCCTTGGGAAAAAAAGTTGCGCGTGCAAGGAGAAATAGCGGTTAAGGTCGAAGCGTTACTGCTGCCAGGGAGCCCCTCTCTTTCACCCCTGACGAATACTGGAGTTGTCAAACCGACACTCTCTCCCGACGGCACAAAAGTTGCCTATATCGCCACTTCATCGCTTCGCTCCTCAGTGCAAGCGCAGGCTGGTTTATGGGTGCTTGAGTTATCTGACCGGCCACTGGGGCCCAACAGAGATCCGCAACAACTTGCCCAAAATGATACCATTCTTTCATCGCCGGAGGCAGAGCTCCTTTGGTCACCGGATTCACGGGATCTCATGGTTAAAACAAAAACCGCAGCCCATCTTTATACTGTCGGAAAAAGCCAATCCTTCGTTGATATTTCGGCAGTCACCGTTTCTGTCCTTGCAGGCTGGCAAGCCGAGGACAAAAAAAGGGAAAAACAGAAACTCGCAGGTTTCGCGCAAGAATTTGCCAACGTTGCGTCAAGTTCCGCAACCATCTTGTCCTTTAGCCCCGATGAAACCAAAATTCTCTACGAAGCCACGGCGCCAGCAACTATTCCAATAATTATCAAACCACCACTTATTGCATCAAACCCCACTGTTGAAACGCGAAATATCATACCAACAAAAATGTACGTCTATGACGCGAAAGAAGACAAAAATTTTCTCATTGAAAATTATCCGCGCAACGGAATTTGGTTCCCAACATCAAACCACTTTATAATATCTCAAAATAATAAAATAGATATCATGGAATACGACGGGGCTAACCGAGTCACACTCTACGCCGGTCCGTTTGTCGAGGGGTTTCTGGCCCCCTGGACCAGCGGAAACAGACTCGTCATCCTCACCAACCTCAACCCCGGCGCAAGCACCCTACCCAACCTGTATACGGTTAATTTGAGGTAAACATGGCAAAACCTGAAGACACGCGCCCATTAGATGCTGATATAGGGGCATACATTGACAGTTTAAGGCGGGACACTAAACATACCCCTGCTGACTGTCAAACTCCTGGACACTTAGTCATTCGGCTACCAAGTAGAGACCTTGCTTGCGGATTCGGTGGGGTGTGGCCAGAGACCGGAGATGCTTTTGTCTATGATCCTAAAGATCATAGCAATTTAAGTGGTAAACTTGTGCGGATAAATCCTCCCCAAAACAACTGGAAGGCGTAAATTCTGTGCCGCTAGAAGGAATCGAACCCTCATCGTACCCTTAGGACGGGTCTGCTCTGTCCATTGAGCTATAGCGGCTCGCGGTCGGAGAGCCGGGACTCGAACCCGGGACCTCATCGTCCCGAACGATGCGCGCTACCAACTGCGCCACTCTCCGAAATTTTTGCGGGGCCAACCGAGCGCTCTACACTGAAAATTACTTCGTAATTTCCAGTGTAAACCAACTGTTTACTCGGTACATCTTTCAAGATGTTACCGAGAGCTATACCCTCAGGCGATTTTCATTGTAGCAAATTTGCAGTTTTTGCGATATACTAGACTTCTCATGAACTTATCCTTCAGGAAATCCTCCGATCCCCTGCCTCCTCCCCCAGTCCAAGTCATTCTTGCTTCCCAGTCCCTCGGCCGGCGGCACCTTCTGGAAAAACTGGGCATCCCGTTTCGGGTAGTAATTAGCCGCATTGAGGAAGAAAAAATTACTAACAGCGATCCTTTTCTCACTCTCAAAAAGCGGGCAGCAGCCAAGGCCGAGGAAGTTTCTAAAAATCCGCGCGTTTATTCCTTGCCGGAATCCGGCAAGGCACTGATAGTTGCAGCTGATTCAATGGGCGTCTTGGGCAAAAAAACTTTCGGCAAATCCCGCGATCGGGAGGACACAAAGGAAATTCTTAAAAATCTCATGGGCCGCACCCATGTATTCGCCACGCACACAGTAGCATTGTACCTTGAAAACCTAGAAGAGAAGAAACGGTGGGAAAAGCTCGTCAAAACGCGCGTAACGCTAAGAAAACTAACGGCAACCGAAGTCGATAGCTTCGTCAACCGCTACGACCTGTCCCGCTTTGCCGCCGGCTACGCGCTCAACGAAACCCCCTGGGATTTAGTCACCAAAATCGAGGGAAGCTACACGAATGTCATTGGCCTCCCGTTTGAAGTGCTTCTCCCTGTCCTTCGCCAACACAAGATTATCATCTGACAACGGCCTTTCTCAAATCCAATCATTTCGTTTGACACCTTGCTGTAAGTCTTACCCAATACAAAATATACCCTACGGGTCTCTCTACCCAATTGAAAAAAGAGACCATTGAGGACTAGAAAAGAAAGGCGCGAACCGTGTACCCTGTCGGTGTATGAAGATCGACATGGACGATTGGCGCATCCAAAGTATTGCACAGCTACAAGATCTCCTCAAGGGAACGGAGCGGTTTGTCGTATCTTTGGAGCACGGCTCCATTGAAGAAAAGTACCGGTTCATTGACCGTACCGTTGACCGCTTCCAGTATCAGACGCTTACGAGGAGACAGCGGCATGCCGTCTACCGCTATCTGCCAAAGGTGACGGGCTACAAGAAAGCCTAACTCCTCCGGCTCATCAAACGGGCAGTGGTGGGAAAACTCATACGGAAGGAGTACAAAAGGAGAAATCCCAACCGCATCTACACCAGTCGTGATATTAAGCTCCTGGAGAAAACAGATGAGCTTCACCTTCGCCTCTCCGACCGGGCAACACAAGAAATTCTCCGACGTGAGTACGAAGTGTTCGACAAAAAGGAGTATCAAACCATTGCCCGTGTCTCTCATGGACACATCACCAATCTCCGGCATCACCCCCTCTATGTAAATGCGTACGTCAACCACACCAAAGCCCGACTCATCCCCATCGGGATGACCAGACCTCCGGAAACCTACGGCAGGCCAGGCTCGATTCGGGTTGATACAGTCCACCAAAGAGACATCTACCACATTAACGCGGTGGATGAGATTACCCAGTGGGAAGTCCTGGTCTCTGTACCCGTCATCAGTGAAGTCTGCATGCTGCCGGCTATCTCTATCCTTCTTGACCAGTTTCCTTTCACGATCTTCAACTTCCACTCTGACCGGGGAGGAGAGGCGATCAACTATCTGGTTTCTGATTTTCTCCAGAAGCTCCTCATCACCCAGACCAAGTCAAGAGCACGTCACCCCAATGACAACGCGCTTGTGGAAACCAAAAACGGCAGTGTAGTCAGGAAGAACATGGGGTGGGAACACGTGAGCCAACAGTTTGCCGATAGTTTCACTGTTTACTACCGTACCTGGTTCAACCCCTATCTCAACTTCCACCGGCCCTGTGCATTTCCGACCATAAATAAGGATGAGAAGGGAAAAACCAGGAAGGTCTATGAGATCTACCAAACCCCATATGATGCTCTCAAGGGCATTCCAGGGGCTCACAGGTTTTTGAAACCCGGGCAAACTTTTGAAAAACTTGATACAATAGCCTATGCCATGAGTGACAATGAGTTTGCTGAACTGATACGGTATCATTTTTCGATTGAGTAGGACTACGTTGTGAGGTTTATCTTTAGCTTCGCAAGGACTCTCCTTGCAAATTATTTTCCTTCTGCTAGTATGGTTTCATGCCCGCAAAACACGCAATCAAAGAGTTCGCGCCTCACGCCTACTACCACATCTACAACCGCGGTGTAGAAAAACGCACCATTTTCCTCGACCAACAGGATCGCGCTGTCTTCCTTTCCTACCTCAAAGTGTATCTGCTCCCAAAAGAAAAAGACGTACTGCTCGGAGTTATTGCAAATCCAGAATCTTCATCCAAAGAAAAAGATCAGGCGCTGAAATTGTTGCGCCTCAATAACTTTGCTGATTCGCTTACTCTGCTGGCGTTTTGTCTCATGCCCAACCATTTCCATCTCCTTATTAAACAAACAGACGCAATAACGATAGATCATTTTATGAGATCGTTCGGTACACGGTACACGATGTATTTCAACCGGAAGTATCGTCGGGTAGGAGGATTGTTCCAAGGTGTCTATAAAGCCGTGCAAGTTGTAAGCAACGAACAACTTCTTCACCTTTCTCGTTACATTCACCGCAACCCCATAGATCTAGCTTCGCAAGGAGAGTCCTTGCAAAACTTTAGCTACTCATCTTATCCCAAATATCTAGGAATAACCCATACAGAGTGGGTCCATCCAGAAGATATTCTCTCCACTTTTCCAAAATCCGGCAAACGAGGTTACAAAGAATTTGTTGAAGGGCCATCAGATGAGGCCGGAAAACTGGCAATTGCCAAACTTATCATCGACGTTGACTAGCTTCGCAAGGAGAGTCCTTGCGAAGCTAAAACAGCAGGCTGATTTCCTTGGCTGCTGCCTCTGCCGAATCGGAGCGGTGGACGACGTTGCGGGGCTTATCAATGCCAAAATCTTTCCTGACAGTTCCTGGCGCGGCATCCGCCGGATCAGTCGGGCCACAAATATCAAACACAATCTGAATCGCACCATCTCCTTCTAGTACCATTGCTACGACGGGTGTACTCATCATTTGCCTACACAGCTCCGGAAAAAAGGCCTTATCCTTGTGGTGGGCATACCAGACGTCGAGGATATCCTGGGTCAGCCGGACCATCTTCAACCCGACGACAGCAAGCCCCACCTTTTCAAACCGGCTGATGACTTCACCGATGATGTGCTGTTCCATCCCGTCGGGCTTGATTAAAACAACAGTTTTTTCTTTCATATACTTCAAATATAAAATAGAAAAAGAAACGTGTCTACTACCAACCTGAACTTTCCTTCTTGACAATTTCAAAGTGTACATATAATTATTTCTGTTCGCAGAATGCATGAAAAGGAGGTGGCAAAGTATGAAAAAATTAAAAAAAATACCGCATTTTAAAACCGAAGAGGAGGAGAATCGTTTTTGGCAGCGAGTGGATTCGACTCAATATGTAGATTGGGACAAGGCTGAGCATTGGGTTTTTCCTAATTTGAAATTAACATCTAGACCAATAACCTTGCACCTTCCGTGTGGCTTAATCAATGATTACAAACTCAAGGCCCACAAAATGGGACTACCATACCAGGGACTCATGAAACAAGTGCTGTATAAGGGACTCGCGACGATCTAACGAAACCGCTGCCCAAAATTATCGATTGCTTTGGCCTTATCCCAAACAAACTCAAAAAGCTGGCGCAGCATAGATGCGTATTCGCTGTTTGTCACCTGAATGGCCACCTCGTCTCCTATTTTGACGCCCCAAAAGACGATGGAGTCGTCAGTAATGAAAATGTCTTGCTTGATATCCAGAACTTTTTTGGGGATCAACCTGTGGCGGTAGAACTTCGTAGTATATTTTTTGTTGGTCGTCCAGGTCGTCGTACCGTCGGGAGCTATGGGGTCTTCTGAATTGGATATTGACCGGATGCGCACATTTTTTTCGACATTGATCTGCCTGAGCTCTTCCGTAAAAGCTGACCCCAGTTTATCGTTCCACTGGAGAGAGTCAAATACCAGGACCTCGGTATCTGGTTTTCTGCCACGGATAATCCACTCCATTTGTTTGAGGCCCCGCACGCCTTTGTAATACAAAACGGATGTTTGGCCAGGGTTACCGGCCACAATTTGTTCGCTAAACTGCCTGATTTTTTCAACTGATGCTTTCATCTCTCTGGTTTTGGCCTCGGATTCGAGGATTATGGTTTTGAAGCTGTCAGCACTGGAAACGTTGTAAAAGCTGGTTTTCTCCCCTAGCTGGGTAACCACGAGGCCTTTTTCAATCAGAGACTCAAGGACTCTGTAGATAGTTGACCGCTTTATTGGACAATTTTTGGATAACTGCACCACCGTACTCCAGCCTTTTTTTACAAGGAGCAGATAAACCTTCTGTTCATCATCAGTAAGTCCAAAAACGCTGAGATCTTCCGTAATGGTCATACCTGTCCACCATTATGGACAACAGTTGGACAAAAATCAAGACCGCTTCTATACTATGGGACTGTTCTTTGAGGGAGGTGAAATTTTATGTCAGAACACATTAGGCCATCTTCTCAAGAAGAGGTAATCATTAGAAATGCGTTTCGTCGGGAAAAGACGAGAGGAAGGTGGCCAACAAAACAAGCAAAAGACCGAGAACTGGTCGGAACCGCTTTACATGTACTGAAAGATCATCCAGAAGATGATTTTAGCGAACAAATGTATCGTCATATTGCTGCAACGTGCAGAGAGGAACTGCCTAGGGTGTCAGCTCCAGGTGATACCGTTGATGTGGAGACTTGGCATCGTTTGACCCTCTTTATTAAGGAAGCAATTGGGTGACAGGAGGAGAGGAATGTAAAGCTTAAGTATGGAGTAAAAAGGGAGTTTTTTCTTTTCTTCCAACATTTCGCCCTAAAATATCAGGAGCTTCAAATAAAACTCGCTCAATCGTGGTAATTTTCTTCAGATAGTTTCAGTATAGTTACAGCTTAAGCATGTATTCAAGTTTTTCATCTCTCGGTTTGTTCCACACCAGTGCCATATTGAGGGTTTTTGTGACCAGATACTTTCTTACTAGTCGGTTGATGTCCTCTTTTGTAACCTTTTCTATCTTTTTGAGATATTCATCCAGCGTCAAAATGGGCTGACCGAAGACTTCCTGCCGTCCGTAAAACTCGGTCATAAACTCCGGGTCCTCAGCTTTAAATGCCATCATGGTTTTGATCCGTTTTTTGGCAACAGCAACTTCTTTCTCCGTTACTCCTTTCTCTCCCGCTTTTGCCAACTCTGCCAGTATTGCTTGTGTTGCTTGTGTTACTTTCTCTGTAGCCACACCAGCATAGATACTCCAGTACCCCACGTCTGCCCAGTTATTGGAGTTTGACCGGATGTGGTAACACAGTCCCCGCTTTTCGCGGATTTCCTTAAATAGCCGGCTGGTAAACGAGACACCCATAAGGAGATTAAAGACATTCCATGCAAACCGATCCTCGCTCCCCCGGCAAAACGTACGAAAGCCTAAAACCAGATGCGCCTGACTCGCATCGGGCTTGGTGACGACCTCAAGCTTGGGCTTACTTTGATGATTAACGATCCTCTCCGCCTCCTCGGCGGACCCGCCGGTGAGGCTGGCAAACCACTCTTCTGTTTTCTGTCTGACGGCTGATGACTGACGACTGATGGCTCCTGCCAACACCACCACCATCCTACCAGGCGTGTACCAACGATCGTAGTAGCTTCGCAAGGACTCTCCTTGCAAAGCTAAGAGGCTTTCTGGTTCGCCGATTGTTCGCATGCCGAGGCTAGTCGCTGGGTACATCATCGTGTGAAACGTTTCTTCTACTTTTGCTTCCGGCTCATCCTCGTAACGCTTCATTTCTTCGAGAATCACGCTGCGCTCCCGGTCGATGTGCTTCTGTTCGATTAATGGCGCCAGAGCAAGCTCGCGATTTATCTCTAGCGCTAGCTCCCAATCAGTGCTTAATACCTTGTTGTGGTAGTTGGTGATATCTATATCTGTATAGGCGTTTTGCAGCCCACCGATCCGCTCAATGATGTTGACGTCGTCGGTGGTAGGGTACCTTTTGGTTCCTTTGAAGACCATATGCTCCAAGAAATGGGAAACTCCGTTAATATCTTTGGTTTCGTAGCGGCTGCCCACCGCCACCATGACAGCCGTTGCCACACTGTTGACGCCCTGCATTGGGACGAGAATGAGCCGAACGCCGCTTGGGAGGGTGGTTTTGTCGTAAGGGTTCCCTGTCTGCATAGATGTTCATCCTACCAAATTCCTAGCCTTGCGTAAAGGCTCATTCCGCGCTATAGTTTACACCTATGAAAAAAGAACAAAAAATTACTGGCCTTGAGCTCTACCGGCATTTCCCCTGGTACCAACGCGTGACGGATTCGATACAGGGCATTTTAACTCAAGACGCAATCGACGCTGTTAGCGAATACGGACTGGACATAGAAGACTACAAAAAGCTCCTGTTTTACCAAACAGGTGCTCGCGAACTAATTGGAGAAACCAATGATCGAATGCAGAAGCTCACGCAACACGAGCTATGGGAAATTTACCAATACCAGAAAACTGAACTTGCCAAATGGGAAAGGCAGGAAGCCAGCGATTGGGCGGCGCAGAATCTAAAAGAGTACAAAATTTCGCGACTGCGCCAAGCTCTTTCAGCCAAATGTTTCCAAGACTTCGATGCACAACTTGCGGCTATTAGCGAACTGGAGGCAACAGTCAACCTGTTTCGCTTTGAATCGGACCTTCTTTCCCCTAACATCCACTCCGACTGGCCTAATGAACTTTTAAGCAAGAAAAAAAGGAAAAAGAAGTAAGTGTTTACCAGCGCCTTTTTTTCCGGGGAATTTTTGGTGGCGTATGCTATACTGAATATATGACACAGGAAGAAGCAATTGCCCGATGGAGAAAAAGCGCCAACCCTTCAGGGAACTGGTCCGACTCAAACAGCTCACTGGCGACATCGAGTTGGTTATCGAGCCGGTCCCCTACCATCCGGATGACCTGACTGATAAGTACGACCCACTGGCAAAAGAAATCCGCACCCACGGCATCCGGATCGTGTAAACAGTGCTCAATAGAAAATCCTATAGGGTCTTGATTTTTTGGGGAGTTTGTGGTATAAGAAGAACAATCAACAACGCCTTGTCCTTCGTCGAAGACTCCTCAGGACGAGTCCTAAGAAGGAAATTATAACCGGCCAGAGAGCCGGTTTAATTGTGGGGAAAAACCGGTAAAATTGATTTTCGAACCAAAATGAATATAATACGATATCTTGTAGTAAGTCTTGAGTAAACATAGCTCTTTGACCCCGCCACCAATCTTACCTCGCGCCGTCCGCCCCCAGCTACGCAGTTGCTGGCGGAGCGCTCGCGAGGAGCGATGGTGCAAGGGTCTGGATCACAACATGCGATGCAGTTGTTCTTTGACATATCAGGATGAAAAACCAGGAAGGATGCATTCTGGAAGCTATCAGTCTTCAGTCATCAGCCATCAGACTGAAAGCTGAGCGCTGACAGCTGGCAGCTTTTGGAAGGCATCCTTGCTGGGGAGGATGTAAAGGAGGAAGACGATGTGGTTAATACCAATAATCATTATCGTGATTACCATCGCGCTCGCCATTTTGCTGATACTCACAGCGCCACTCTGGGCGAGAATGTTCAATGCGATCGCCAGCCTCGGAAAAAAACAGATCAAAGAGGCAGGCGAGACACTTGAGGCGGACGAAAAAAAGGAGGAAGGAAATGAGCCGCTATCGTGATGATGAGTTAAGTAGAAGAACGTCTATCCCCGGCACATACATAGCCGCTGGTATCGTCGTGATTCTACTGGGGTGCAGCGTTCTGTTTGCATGCACGGCGGTTGATCGGGTTGATCCCGGAAACGCGGGAGTGCTCGTAGACTTTGGGGCGGGTACTGTGGCTGGGGAACCGAAACTCAGCTCAATCCAAACGTCACAGTACTTTTTCAAAAACCCGATCTGGCAAGTCCTGGTTGAATATCCCATCACCCAACAAACTCTCACCATGAACAAAGCCGAGAAGGAGGGTGATGATTCCATCCGCTGTCAGGACATGAACGGGGTGCCCGTGAATATCGACACCTCTACGCTCTGGCGCGTGGATCCATTGAAGGTTGGGCAATTATACCTCAAGCGCCGCGACATGCCGCTCGTTGGCAAGGCCGGAGGCGACATTGAAAGTGTGATTGTCCGACGAGAAGTACGAAACGCTGTTACACTAACGTGCAGCAAATACCGATACGACGAGATGTACGGCACCAAGCGCGTGGAGTTCGGCGAGAAAGCAACTAACTTTCTCGGTCCTGAGTTGTTAGAAAATCACATTCTGCTGGACAAGTTCATTTTGGGCGAGATTCACCTTTTGCCAGAACAGCAGACGGCAATCAACCGCAAGGTGCTCGCCGAGCAGGCGGCGCTCGAAGCGGCGTTTCTGAAGCAGAAAGCCGAAAACGAAGCAGCGGGAAAGGTTGCCGACGCAGAAGGTCAGCGTAAGGTGCGTATTTTGCAAGCCCAGGCGGAAGCGGAGGCAATCCGCATCGTGAATGAACAACTTGGGCAGTCAAAGTTCTACATCGAGTACACCTACGCGATCAAGTGGAATGGAGCGTATCCATCGACGATCGTACTCGGTAGCGGGCAATCAATCCCGGTCCTAGCGGGACTACAACTGCAACAACTGGCAACACCAACACCCGCGCCAACCGTACCAACGGGCACCAAATAACATCATCCTCACCCCCTGGGTAGTCCCCAGAGTACCCAGGTCATCCTGATACCAAGGTGCAAAACCTCGGTCGGGCTTGGAGAAAAAGCACTATGCATCTGCATACTGCCTATACCCTCTCTAGCCCGACCGATTTTTTTTAGGAAAAGGCAATTCTATTGTAGCACCAGATCCGTTTGAGCAGCTATGGTATACTACCATCAGCGTGGATATTCAAACGGTCAAGCATAAATCAGCCCCAATATTGCAACAATATCATGTACGAAAAGCCGCGGTTTTTGGATCTTTTGCCCGCGGAGAAGATCACGAAAAAAGCGATATTGATATTCTCGTCGACCTACCCGATGCGCTCAGTTTATTTGATTTCGTCGCCCTCTCAAGCGATTTGGAATCTATTCTCCACACTGCGGTAGATCTGGTTGAGTATGATGCAATAAAACCGGCACTCCGAAAATATATTCTTGGCACAGAAATCCCCATTTATCCCATATGACTCGAGATATCAACGTCTATCTTGACGATATATTAGAAGCTATTGCAAAAATACGTGAGTATACCAACTGATTGGATGAAGTCCGGTTTTCTGAGGATACCCCAATCCAGGACGCGGTCATCCGGCGGCTGACCATCATCGGCGAAGCAGCCGGGAATATTCCCAAAGAGATCCGGCTGCAATTCCCCGACGTAAAGTGGAAGTCTATTGTGGGACTTCGAAATGTCGTCATACACGAATATGCCAAAGTGAAGCGCTCCCCCGACCTTACGGTCGGGGCATCGGCTGGTTCATTCGGAGCGCGAAACCCCGCACCGAATGCCTTTTGAAACCATTCATCCCTCGAGCTTACGCTCGGGGCATTCTGGTGCTGGGGTAAAAATGGGACGGGTGTGGGAAGTGGTTCACTCAGAGTTATCGAGCCTTGAATCGTCTATCCAATCGATGAAAGAATCGTGTGTGAAACAACAACGACACTGAAAAACCCTCTCTAGCCCGACCGAACCTTTTTTCCCAACTCAAAAGAGGCACGCCGGAGCCTGGCCGGTCAATGATACAAGCTGAAAGGTATACCCAGGTAGAGACACGGTAGGCTTCCATCGGTCATCGGCGTCAGACCGGAACTTGACTTCATAGGCTTGTCTTTTCTTTGGCACGAGAAAGTCTATTTCCTTATCGCGCTTGCGCAGAAACGTCACTTCTTCCCCCTTTTCCAACAACCGCTCCAAAACGTAGGACTCAACGGCAAAGCCCATACCCGTGGCAAAATCGTGTTTGGACTCAAAAAGCGAAAACATGGAACTCACGTATATCTTTTTGGCGCTGTTTTCTCTCGTGAGAGGCTTAGTGCTGTTGTACACGATATACACCAACCCCATCAGCTCCAGAACAGAAAGATATTTTTCCAATGTGACGGCTGTCGTGTTGGCAACGCGCGCTAGGTTGATGGTCGATACGACGCTACCGCTATTGGTTCGAAGGTAGGTAAACAGGGCATTTATAATCTGCGGTTTTTCTATTGCAAAATAGTTAAACGCATCCTGCGTGAGGCTCTGGCCGAGGACAGAAAGAATATATGCTTTCTGCTGGTCCGGCGTAAGCCGTACCATTTCCGGCAGTCTCCCCCACGCAAGAAACTCGCGGAACCGGCTATTGAGCTCGGAAAGCATGTGTCCCCGCACGAACCGATCTTTTTCGTGTTGGACCGATGATGCGACGGAAACAAGCGAAGAACCGGTCAACCCCAGGTATTCACTAAATCCCAACGGAAAAAGGCGGTAGTGGAAAAATCTCCCCCCCAGGCTCTCTTCCATTCTCTGTTTGTAGGAGAGGCTCAGCGACCCGGTCAATACAAATTTTGTCTTCGGCCCTGTGTCGTAAAACTCCTTCACCACCCGTTCAAATCCATGGACAAATTGTATTTCGTCGAAAAAACAATAAACCGGGAGCCCCGGCGCGGCGATTTCTTTCAGAAAAAGATCATAGACCGACCAGATATCCTCACGGGTATCTCCCGGACCAAACTCAAAAAAAAGGATCTGGGTCGGCGGCACAGCCTTCTGACGGATGAGATCATCAACAACCTGTCGAAGAAGCACAGACTTGCCGGTCCGCCTGGGCCCGGTCAAAAAAATCATGGGGCGCGATCTCATATCTTTCCAAATGTTGCCAAATAGAGCTCTCCGGAACACAAAAGTCTCAAGCTGCCTTCCGGACCAATGGCGATTTTGAAAAATGACACGATCGCGTATGATCATATACTAAACTCTATACGATCTATATAATTTTGTCAACAAAGCAATAAAGAGCCTATCGGAATATGGTTGCAGCTAAACACGGCCAAACGACACTAAAAAACACCCAAGCAGAACGCGATAGTCATCTTCATGAAGAAGACAATATCGATCCGCCTGGGTGTTTGTGTTTATCTAAACGACCGTCCGTATAAGTACCAAACGGCCTCATATCCATCAATCTGAAGAGTACCAAATAAAACATCCACCACGCTCCCCTCTTTCCACTGGCTCTTCAAGGAATACGTGTACTGGGTTGTTAGATCTCCAGCAATAATGTCTTTATTGGGAACTCTCCGATAATTCACGTACAACAACTCCGGCACGATGCAGGAGGCCGGCGGCAGTGTTGGATTCTGGCAACGAGGCACATCAAGAACGACTGTGTCCCCATTTTTAACTTCCACCGCGATCGCATCTTCGTCTGGAACGTATCCAAACCAGGTTACTTTCGGGGGATTATCCCAGACCGGCGGTGTTATCTCGAAGATATGTTTGATATCATCAATCGAGAAGATTCGCTTGGATTCGTCAGTCGTGAGAGGAACTGATGTTTCCAACACGAATGATATTCTTTCTCCAGCCGGCGCGGCCTGACAGGCGCTGGCAGCTAGGAGAACTAGCGCCAAAACACCAAGAAACTTTCTCATGCCATTCCTCCAAAATTGGATTCGCACTATAATGTTCAACTACAATGGAAATGTGCGTATCTATTATTTTATCATATCCTATAACAATAGTAAACTACGCCCTAGTTATTTCGTCGTGACTTCTATATGATTATTTGATGACCGCTGATGATCTACGTCAGGATTTGGAACTGAAAATCGTTGAGCTTCTAAAAGCTAAAGTTGAGGATGGGTCGATGACCGAAGAGCGGAGCCAGCAAATAGCCAAGATCGTCCTGGAGCTCCTGCGGCCCGGCATGAGCTGGGAGGAGCTGTTCAAAGCCATTCCCAGACTGGACGATAGCGCATCGGAGCTTTGTATTGTCATCCTCCCCTATTTACGAAAATACGAGGAAATGGTAAGCAACAAAGCTACACACCAGGTAGCAGAATTCATTCGCACCGGTCAATACGATGCAGCCGTACAACTGTCTAGGAAAGTAATCGCCCAAGAGGGCGTCACGCTGACGGGATCAGGAAGCGCTACCAGCTAGGCCTAATCTCTATCAAGGCGGGGAAATCGGGCATCCGCTTGCCCCTTTAATGCCGCAAGCATGGGTCTAGTGATATCATCAACTGCACTTTTTGCATTTGGATCTGGCTGGCCGGGTGATGCGGAAGAAAATGCATCATTTATTTTAAGTTGCGGGGCAAAATCATCCGTGTCGCAATATTCTGCGTATGCCGCAAAACAATCGGCGACGTAGGCTGTTAATGCAGTTAATTGCTCTTTCGTAATGCCAACGTTGTGCGCGCTTTCAAAAAACTCCGTGGCTTTTTCACGATAAGTATCCTGCCCGTATATGGATATGTTTTGTTTACAGAGCAATTTCATATACTGTACTATAAATTCACTCTGGTGAAAAATGTCACTCGTTTTTTTGTGCGGTGGTCGATAATTAAGTGGTGATTCAGATAATATATCTATATCAGAAAATCCAGTAAACATTTTTCTTAAATCCGTTTGCAATTGGGCGAGTGATTTTTTCGTATTCAACTGTCCTTCTATAACATAACTGACTCCAATAGAATACAACGTTTTTAGCATCATATATTTCACCTGATCGGTAAATTGATCTCTGGTCTGGCTATGTTTGAGTGCCATGAGTGTGTTTTCAGCGCCAAATTCACGAATTTGCGCGACATATATTCTCTTGCGCAGGTGTTGTTTTGTATGCTCTACCAATAAGCGCGCTGATAGCTCTATCAGCTTTTTTCTATACTTCTGTGTATCCTCTCCTTCAAATGCACTACTATACAAGTCTTTTTCGTGTTTGCGAAGATAGTCCCGGTGCCGGATGACAATTAGCTTTTTTACCGCTTCGGCACGCGGATCTCCTCTTTCGTAAAACAGGCGGTAGGCCGTGATGGCTCCCACGGCAAGGCTCTGGGCATATTGAGGTATCTGACTGGCACAAACGATATATTCTGCAATATTTTGATTACTTACGATAATTTTTAATGCTCTTCCTAAAGCATAGGATGCATCATCTCGATAGCCGGTGTTGAGTGAAGATGTGAGTAGCAACTCCAAATCCTCTGTATCGCTATCTTCAAATCCTTCAAATATTTTTGAGGTGAACGTGGTATGGGCATGGTCAATCTCGGAAAGCCGCCTGGGAGCAAATTGATCCATGGCTTCCAATGCGCGTATAAAAACAGATGTATTGATGAATTGTTCGTCCCGGCTATAAGTCTTCGTCGCCCGTATCTCTTTTGCTGATCCGGCGAACTTTGGGCCTATGTACCGGCCGACGATGACGCTTTTTCCCTGAAAAAATCGAATGATTTGCGCTAATGAAAAAGCGGTCTGAAGCCTGCGATATCTATATTTGTCCTCCGGTGTTGGGTCATCATAAAAATCAAATTGGAATTTTTCCTTCACATGGTAGGCGCCATAGACCGTATCGATCCCAAGGCGCTTGGCGACCTGGGCAACCGCCGTTTCCCACTGATATTCCCACGCTCTGCTCCGGTCCCATGCCTGGCCTTTGATCAAGTTTTGGGTAAAGGCGTCTTTTGCAAAATCAAAGACCCCCTCGCGCACGACTGAATCCTCCATCGAGCCCAATGGACTATTCAAATATCTATGAACTATACTTTCAAGCTCTGTGAGCAGTCTGTTGTCTGCAAGTGATTCTGGGTCTTTTCGTGCGTCGTCGATAAGATGCTGCCACAATTCTGTTTGTGCAAGAATTTTAGCAAATGCATTAAGTTCTACTGAGGCTGCCTGGTCTATGAGGCGGAGCACTTGTTGATGCTTTTCTTGTTCTATTGCCAATCTATCGGGGTTTGTTTGTTTTAATATTTCAATATCCGATTCGTCAGGATACAGTGCATCTTTCAGTGGCTTTATTATCCGTTCACTAAAGATATACCGCTTTGCTCGGATATCTCCGGATACCTGTGTGGCAAAGTGATACCAAATATCCCCGCCCGCCGGCAACGGTAAAACTTTTTGTTCACTCATAATGATGTTTGTAAGACACGGAAAAATTGCGTGCAGGTCTTTTTGAGTTCAATGATCGCCTGAGCACCTGAAATAATATTATCGCTGTATTGATTTCGAATTGTTTGAAGATTTTTTTGAAAGGCAATATGCGCGGAAAGGTCATGCGGAGAAACAATAATCCCGTGGTTTATTGCCGTACCGGTCATTCCATCGGACATATACGGCAAGTATAGCACAAAAAAATCGCCTACTACGATTTTTTCTGTGTTTGAATGAAAAAACCATCATCTCGTATCTCAAAGCCGGTAACAGAAACATTCTGAAGATTCGTATTGAGATACCACATGGCCGCCGGAAGCAACCAACTTGAGGCAATACCTGCAAGTGAAAAAATATCTTCATCCGTTGCACCCTTCAGTTCATCAGGAAACGCTTCGCGCATTTGATCGGAAACTATTTCTAAACTATCCACGCGTATGCCAAGTTTATCATGATCGTCATTTACTAAAACAATGCGTCCAAAAAAACGTTCAACGTCAATCTCAATAGTTGCTCTTTTTTCTGATTTACGTTCATCGAAAATAATATTCATTTTCTTTTTATCATCATCTTTTAATGCTTCATCAATTATGTCGCGACTGATGAAATACCCATCAGATTCGGGAGATGCATCGATGGCGGCTACTATATCCGGCTGTTTTTCCGGCACGTCCATGTTACCGAGTACCGTAAAACCATCTTTGGTAACTTGAAAACGGGTAAATTCAATCTGCTGTCCCTCCGATTGCCTGACAAACAGCTCAGGCAAACGGGTAAACAGAAGGTGGATGCCCTCCGTCGTTTCCGGTATGTCAGAAAATTCATCTTTTTCTCCTTCTGCCATTCGTGCCAGCGGCCGTTCCATGCGTTTACCAATGCGTATGGCCAAATCCAATATCTTTTTCACTATCGGATTGAGGACTAATTCTGTCTCGATTCCAACTTTTGAAGCATTCGAGTTGCGCACCACTACTTCTACGGAGAGGTTATTGACAAACCTCTGAAGCCTGGATAACGGCGTACCGGAAAGATTGAGCCCAAAATCCGCGTGTGCGGTGATTTCTGACGGGTTCTTCTGCGTAAGCGTGAGATGAAACTTCTTCAGATGGTTGCCCAGTATGGCTTCTTCTACTATCTCAGATACTGATTTTCCTGCGTTATCAACTTGCAATAATCGAATGCCAATGGCGGCAGCGGTATTGACGCTGTATTCTGTAAGCCCGAGCGGAATGGTGAACTCGTAGGGCAACCGTATGGTAGGCTCTTTTTCTTCTTTCTTCATTCGTTTGGGCATTTCGGGATCATCTCGGACCATCAAATCAAATACTTTGCTGTCGCCAATGTCCGGAGGCACAAAATCTTTCCCAACGCCTAATTTTAGACGAATGGGTAGTTCTGTTGATGATATTTGCTGTATGATTTTTTCTCCTGCTTCATCTGAGAGACGATCAAAACATGGAATGACAATTTCTATCCCTTCCAAGTTAGCTGCATGAAGAAGTCGGCCCAGTTCTCCCATGGGATCAACACTAAACTCATTGGTCCACTCTTCACGCTGTATGCGATCTGTCTCTGATACATCAATCCGATGATTTTTTTGTATGACATCTCTATCATCTGTGAAAGACCAGAAGATATGGTGTGTGAAGGGGTTAAAAAATTTACTATACGATATATCATCCTGCGGAGAAAGAATAACCGGAATCGCTAAAATTCCATCTGGGTGTACAGATTTCAGGCCGATGGTCGCGTCGCGAGCTTCGAGTAATTTGCTCATTGATCGTTCTCTCTGCCGAAGGCTGCCGCGAAGAAAGGAAATGGGGGCGGCAGAGCCTATCCACTCAGACCCGGCAGGATCTTCTGTGGGGATTTCAGGCACTAGAGAAGAAGGCATAAAGTAATTGTAGCATATTGCCGCTAGCGCGGCTCTTCCTCATATTAGAATCTGTATTCTAATATGTATATTCTCCTTGACAATGCATAGACTGTCTGGTATCGTTGCTCTACCATGAACACCAAAATCATCCCTATCACAGAATTCATCCGCAGGTTCGGAGTCTATAGCCAGCTTCTTCCTACGCTTTCCGGCCTTATTTTAACCCGTGAGGGCCGCCCGTTTGCGACACTCAGGGCTACGCCGGAGGAAAAAAACCGGCAACTTCTCTCTTTTTTCGGTCTCTGGAAAGGAACGGACTTGGATAGCGATCTCCTCTGGAAAACCGTTCGCAAACGCCGCAACCGCAAGGCCCTTATCTCTCTCTAAGCTATGACGTATCTTTTAGATACTTCGGTCATTGTGGGATTATTACGAAGAAACCAGGCAGTGCGTGATTTCCTTGCAGCCCATCAAGACGACACGTTCACCGCCAGTACACTTTGCGTTTTTGAAATTACCAGCGGTATCTATCGTGCACCGATCAAGGATCAAGCCAGGTATCAAAGCCAGGCAAAGGCAGTATTCGGAACTCTTACGGAACTATTGCCATTTACCACAGAGTACGCGGATATTGCCGGCGCAATCCAGGCAGAGCTTGCCAAAAAGGGTAACCTCATTGATGATATCGATATCCTTATTGCCGCAACCGCACTGGCCAATCACGCCACGCTCGTAACGCTCAATATGCGACATTTCCAGCGTATCAAGGGACTTGCCATTGTCTCCCCCACTGAGAAACGCCACCACTCGGGCCCGGCATGATCTTCTGTTGGGATTTCTGGCACAAGAGAAGAAGGCATCAGCACTTATTTTGAAGTATTTTCCAAAAATTTCTCGAATACATCCTTTTGTGTAGCTTCCGGAGCTGCAAAAAATTCTTCTGCGTTCTGAAGATTAAACGCCTTCACCAGGGCTTTCTGCATCATGTCCAATCTTTCTGCAGTGGTTCCCGGACGAAAATTTTCTGCTAGTCCCGGTGCCCAATTTCTCAATAGATCGTACACTGTCCGATGTCCTACGTGTCTATCATAGTTATCAAGCATTTTTACAGAAAGCGCCGCAAGATCTCCTATTGCCTGCCGACGGTCCTCGCTTAAGTTTGCTCCAGTCTGATCAACTGACTCACCCTGACATCGAACGTTGAGTATGTTGATAAACAATTGACGCTCCTGCTGTGACATGCCAACCACCTTTCCCGGTTCGGTTCCAGCCTTTTTGAAAGCAATATCTGCTTGTTTATAAAATCTCTCAATCAGTTGTTTTCGAGCTCTTTCATTTGCGGCTTCTTCTGCTTTAGATTCTCTCTCCGTTTTCCATCTCGCGCCCAACAATTTTTCTGCTTGTAATTTTTCTACCCTCGTTGCGTTTCTAAGAAACGCTTCTGAAGTAACCCGAAGATATTTATCTATTGTACGTGCTTCACCTAAGAAAGGCGCCTTATATCCTTCCGCACGCTCTTCTTTTTTAGGAGCTAATCTAGCGACCCTCTCTGGATCCAAAGTTTTCCTCGGGTCTGTTAACGCCGCATCTGCAACAAACGCTGGCGCCTCTGGCTTCAGGGGTCCAGGACCTTTATCATGGGTTAAAGCTCTCAATGCTCCTTCTGTATCTATTGATGCCATATTTTTGCCTTATCTATTCTGAATTTTAGTATCAAAAATAATCCCTTGTCAATGCCCAATTTCACGCGGTTGTGGCGGAGGCAACCGTTGCCCAGTCGTCCTGGTCGATAGCCGTCAAGACTGACTGCACGCGTGCTTTCTCTGCCTCGTCAGGGGCAGTATTGAGTATATCCAGCCGCTCTTGGAAATTGGCTTTCACGAGGTCTTTTTTCATCGCCAGCAGCTTGGCCCTTACGTAATCGTCAAAGTCCGGAAACTTTTGCTTCAGAAACTCCATGGCCTGGGGTTTGGTTGCAGGATCTGCCGAAAGCTTATTAAACTCGTCAATATCCTCCTCGGTCATATAAAGCGGTAGGTCTTCTGCTGCCATGGCACTAAAGGCACCCTCTAACAGCTCGTTGGTGTAGCCTTCCCGTTCTTCGGGCGTCAAGTGGGACAGGCCCAACAGCTTAAACAAATCAAGTTCTTCCAGTGTTACTTTTTTGGGTTGATCATCCATATGTATCTATTAAAAAGCCAAAAGCCGCTGTTGTCAAGGATTACTTTCTGATGAGGCTAAGCGGTATCTTAAGTTTGGCTTCCTTACCTACATAGTGCCAGAGCTCCTTTAGTTTTCTCACTGCATCGGCTTTTGAAGTAGCATCGCCTGTTTGAGCAGATGCAACGAGGCTAGCGATTTTATCCTGATCCAATCCCGCGGGAGTAATAAGTCCCTCTAGTGTCGCAATAACATTCGTATTCTTTACCGCTTTTGCCATAGCAAGGGAACGATTCCAGTACTCAACATTGTCACTATTGGCCTTGGCCATCTCTCCTAATATGGTATTGGTGTCTTTCCAAAGATGCGGATCGCTGACTCCTTTCTCCCTCATGTAGGCAAAAACCGTATCGCCGACGGTTTTATTGACCGTCACGGTGTCAAAGGTCGGAGCGATCGGAGCGGTCGGAGGCGCCGGGGGAACCTCAACTCTCTCCTGGAGCTTCTGATACACGTCTTTTTGCTTCATTTTCTCCAACTCCTCAGGCGTAAACGTTCTGTCTTCTGGCACAGGCGGAGCCGCTGGTGCTTCTTGGGCAGGTACTTCTCCTAGTCGAATCGCCCAGTCAAAAACAGAAAATACATTAATGGCCTTTGCTGCGGCCGTCAAGCTCCTGCCTGTGACATAGGCAGCTTCCAGCCCAAACCTATTGATGTCACCTCTCCTAGACTCGGAGAGGATCTGCGTAAGCTCATTGGCAAGTTCTTTATCTTCCGCTGCCGGGCTATCTTTAAGTTGCGCAATAGCACTTAGACTCATGTCTCGAAAATCCCTATACAATTTATTGAGCCTATCTATCCTACTATTGGGACTTTGCAGGGTTTCTGGATTTTCTATGGATTTGAGATAATCAGTTTCACGGAAGTACCCCACCTCCCTATCCCGACCTAATTGTCTGGTCATTTTAACAAGATTTAATCGAAAGAGTCGTGCGTCATGAGATGTTGAATCCAAGCCTTCTCTCACCGCAGCCTTAATGTCCTCAATATTAAAGTCAGAATTGAGTACTTCGTTGATCATTCCCCTCACTCTTTGGTTTTCCGCTCCGCGTTCAATGGAAAAGGCTCGGACGGCTAGCTGACCCGCGCGGACCTCCGTGCCCCGGCCAAGGGCGCCAAAAAACCTGCCCACCGTCTCCAATCGCCCCCGCCACCCCTTGTTTTCACTCTTTTTAAACGACACATCCTCGGCCATCATACTCGCGAGCCCCCGTCCCCTCCACATTTCTGAAGCGCCACGCGCTCCCGAAAGAGCCGCTCCTGCCCCTGCGGCAACGAGGAGGCCTGCGCCACCGGTTAAAATCATGGCGTAATCTTTTGCCAGTGCGGTACCCACGCCAACTGCCGTGGCACCGACGAGGTCTTTGCGGCTAGCCCACATTCCGGCAACGAAATTCTTGGTGAATTCGTAAATCTTCTTCTGACGAGGAGAAGGTGTTTCCGGAGCCACTGTTGCTCCGCCCAGTTCCGGTTTGACAAAGCGCTTATCCCACTCAGCCCGCCACCGGGTCGCTATCTCCCGCAACCATTGGCCCTTCTGAATTTGCCCTTTGCGTTCTGCAACAGGCAGATCTCTCGTCCTCCTCCTATCATCTTCCAAAGATCCCTGAAAAGCTTTACCTAGTGGTATTAATAAGGTGAGTCTGTCCTTTGCCCGCTCTATTATGCCTTTACGGGCCGCTACGGCACGAGATGTCAACTGGGCAACACTATCTTCAGACGGTTTGGTTGCCACAGGCTTCTTTTCGCCACGAGTCTTCTTCTCAGATACCGGCACCTCAACCACAATAAGATTGGTGAGGTCTTCAGAACCAACCCCGCCATCAACTGCAACGAGCTTTTTTCTCGTCTCGGCAATCGGTGATCTTTTGTTTAAGATACCAACATGGGCCTGGTCGCTGCCTAGCACAAATGACTCTCCGCCCAGTATCAGACGAGCTCCCGGGCTAATCCGAATCGGGGCCGTCACAGAAATAGGAACATCCTTTTTAGTTCCCAATGGGGTACTGTGTGTATCGGTATTGCCGGAAATCATCTGTGTTTCAGACTTTTTTGGCTCAATCACAAAGGCGCCGGCTGCTCCAGCTTTTGCACAATAGGTCTGGCCGTCAATCGTCAAAGCTAGAGCGAAATTTGCTCCAAATTTTTCTTTTGAATCAGATTTTGGTTGCCCAAAGGTGGCTTCATTTGTTTCTTGTAAGGCAAGAGCTACTGTTCTTTGAACATCTTCCGGCTTCAGGGTGGCCCACTTTGTTTGCTTATTCAAACTATCCAGCGTTTGTTCAATAAACCCACCCGCTATATCCCGACTGGCCCGGTTTGTTGGTTCCGCCAAAAAGAATATACCCTCAACTCCGTTGCCAAGTAGGGTATTGGTTGCTTGCTGTAGGGCTGTCTCCCGCTGATTGGGAATTGCTGCTGCCGTTTCACCCTCTGCTAGTGGTTTTCTCGATAGGAATACCTGCGGTTCCTGCCCTTGTACTGCAGCAATAAAACTGTCCGCGCTAAGTGGATTGATTGTCTCTCCTATCCCACCTGCGCTAAATTCCATGGTGCTCCTACGTACGACTTCAACATCGGGAGAAATTTTTAGCTCATCAGCCATATAGTTATATGTAATACCATGGATTTCCAAAATGCAAGGGATAGTTTGTCTTTCCATCTCTTGCAACCACCGCTACTCTGGGCCATACTGCATGTATGACACAGCTGTTGATTTTGGGAGTTGAATTGGTCCTTCTTGGCCTTCTTTCGTCGCTAGTCATCGCCAGTCTCTTTCGGCTGCTTTACCGAATAAGCCATCATAAACATTTTTCTCTTTCCGTTTTAACGGTTCTTCTTTTTCCAGGTACCATCATCCATGAACTATCTCATCTGTTTGTGGCGGAAATTTTGGGCGTAAGGACAGGGAAATTGACGCTAATACCAGAAGGACTGGATGAGAGGGAAGAACTAGAAGGAGGAGAAATACGGGCTGGGTCCGTGGCCGTTGCCAAAACCGACCCATTTCGCAGAAGCGCAATCGGGGTTGCGCCGGTGGTCGCGGGTATCGGGGTGCTCACCGCACTCTCTTATCTTCTTCAGACAAACAATACAAATGCTATAACTATTATAATTTACTATATCATGTTTGCTGTCTCCAACAGCATGTTTTCCTCCCGGGAAGATATGAAGGGGGTAGTCCCGCTTCTTTTGACCCTGGCGCTGTTTGCTGCAGCTGCCTACGCGGCCGGTTTGCGAATAGGACTGACCGGACAGGCCCTTGTCGTAGCCGGCAACATCGTTTCCTCGCTAGTTAGTTCGCTGGGGATGGTTTTAGCAGTCAACGGGGTGATACTGATAGCGCTAAAGTTACTGTCTTTAGCAATCACGAAAGTTATTGTTTGATTCCTGCAATATCCTTCATTGCGCTAGCGCGGTCCTCAGGAGTATAATTAAATTCTATTGCAACTACAGTATCACCGCGCGCAGATCTATATGTGGCAATGTTTGTTGAGCTAGACGGAGAACTCCTGCTGCATCTTCTGAAGATAAGCTAGATAGTTTGTCCTGGATTAATTTTGGTAACTGTTCTATTGAAGGGAGAAGTACTTCGCCATAGTCACGCATATTGGTAATATTATCAATAAATACCGGGGTAAGTCAAGAGTAGTTTGATACGTTGATTCCGGGAATCGAGCTCAGGAATCAAGCTCAAGTCTCTAAAAGGTGAAAAAGTTGTCCTTTCGTTCTTGGAAGCGGCATTCCCTCTGCGGCTAGCTTATTTATTGTAGTAAACACGCCCTGGAATGACATGCCACCTGAAACAGCTGTCTTTGCCCACTGCTCATACTACCGCGTAACCTCTTCTAAAGAAATCCTCGATATAAATTTTTCAAAATACCGTTGACCAAAGTATGTTGGCACTGCCATCTCTTCAAAATGACGGGTGAATAATGCTGTAAGGATTCGATTTGAGAATACTTTAGCGGTTTCTACTTGCGGCACCAATTCACCTGCCCGTTTCTTAGACATATACCGATTGGCAAGCAAAGGTGAACTTTCTGATTCTTTTGGCGAAAAAAAACTCTGAGCCGGGACGCCCGCTTGTGTAAATATGTCTCCAAATACGCGATGAAGACTCCCCCACTGCATAAGCACAATAACCTCGCCTTTTGCTCGAAGCGCTGGGTCCAAACGAAATCGTTTTGCCAAAGCTGGAGCCACTCGTTGAATAGCTCTTTGTTCTCGACTAATTTGCAATCGAAAAAAAGCATCTTGCCGACTGTCAAACTCCTTCACCACCTCGTTAAATGGTTTTTTCTTTACCAGTACTGACCACTCCCACGCAGTCTGAAAATTGAAGAAAGGCATTAATTGCTGTAAATAAATCTGGTATGACAACTTTGATCCGGCCGGTTCATCAAATGAAATAAAATGCTTTTCTTGACCGATGTCATAAACAATCTGTAGTTTCTCTTTAAAAAAATCGCCCCAATGGTGGAATACGTCTGTACGTTCTTCTATCAAAATTTGCCACGGTGCCATTTCTCTTCTGGAAACGATGTGATAAATTTTCTCCATTTGATCACTCCATCCAAATTGTTCTGGGCTGAAGACATCACACTGAGCATAAAGCTCTCTAAAGCCCTCTAAGTCATATCTATTTATGTGGGGAGAAAAAAACATTAAAAATTTAACTAAAGGTCCACCTCGAAGCTCTTTGTTAAATGAACGGCTAAGTACTCCCGCCTGCTCTTTTACCCACGACTGATATGGGGATATGTCAGGACTAAGCACTTGAGACAGACCGTCTTCTGATCCCATGGTACTCTTATTATACTCGATAGAGATTATTATTAATTTCTCCTCGCTACGTGTGGTTTTAGCAGTCAACCTAGTTTTAGTGCTATTACTAAAGGTTTTGTCGCTACGATAAGACTAATATGATAATGACAAAACTAAGAATTTCTTAATACTTTAAAAAACGCTTCCTGGGGGATAGAAACGCGACCGATCATTTTCATCCTCTCTTTC
The DNA here is from genome assembly GCA_964621305.1 of uncultured Gammaproteobacteria bacterium. Lineage (GTDB taxonomy): Bacteria > Patescibacteriota > Microgenomatia > UBA10105 > UBA927 > JAGVFE01. Next base: position 296,684 of record CAZUOM010000001.1, read on the forward strand.
CCCCGTTTTTGCTTGTCGAGCAGTTTGTCTTTACGGCTGCGGTCGCCGCCGTAGAGCTTTTGCGTGACGTCTTTTCTAAATGCCTTGATATCTGCCCGGGCAATAATCTGGCCCCCGATGGCTGCCTGGACTGGCGCTTCAAACTGTTGACGCGGGATGGCAGCGGCTAGACGCTCGACGATCTCCCTACTGCGGCGTTGGGCTGATTCTTCAACGACTAGAAACGAGAGTGCGTCGACTTTTTCTTTGTTGACGAGAATGTCCACTTTGACTAATTTGACTATTTGGTAGTCAAAAAAGTCGTAATCCAGCGATGCATAGCCTTCGGTGATGCTTTTGAGGCGGTCAAAAAAGTCAATGATCAGATCGGCAAGCGGTATAAGATAAGTCAGTATCGCCTGCTCACCGCTATAGCCGTGATCAGCCAAAACTCCCCGCTTATCCTGGCATAGCTGCATCACCGCACCCACGAACCTGCTGGGGGTAAAAAGCGTTGTCTTCATGACCGGCTCGCGAACCTCTTTAATAAGCAACGGGTCGGGAAATTCTAATGCAGACTGGATAGAAAGACTCCCGTTGATGCGGTACTCAACGCTCGGCGCCGTAGCAATCATCGAAAGTCCAAACTCTCGCAGCAACCGTTCCTGCACAATCTCAGCGTGCAGGAGACCCAAAAATCCGCAGTGGAAGCCATTACCCAGGGCGACAGAGTGAATGGGCTTGAATGTGAATGCTGCGTCAGACAGCCTCAGCCGGTCCAAAGCTTTCCTCGCGCTGGTCAAGTCGCCGGCGGAGACAGGAAAAAGACCAAGGAACACCATGGGTTTGGGATCTGTGTAGCCGTGGAGAGGAGATACTTTAAAATGTAAACTTAAAACTTTAAACTTTTCATTTTGAATTTTTAAGTTTGAATTTTGAATTGCTGTTATCGTATCCCCCACCTTTGCAAGTCTAGCGTCTTTTAATCCTGTTGCGACATACCCTACTTCACCTGTTCGTAATGCATCGGAAGGAATCATTTTAGGAGAAAAGTAACCAAGCTCAACCGGCGTCACTTCTGCCCCGGAGGCAAGAAAGCGAATGGGCTTTATCAAGGGGTCCCCTTGCAAAGCTGCAAGGGGACCCCTTATGAAACCATCGACAACACGAACAAACACGATCACACCTTTATGACTGTCGTATTGGGAAGAAAAAACGAGCGCGCGAAGTGGTCCAGCTGGATCCCCTTTGGGAGCCGGAATTCGCTCAATAATTGCCGTAAGTAAATCTTCTATGCCTTCGCCGGTTTTGGCTGAAATTTTTAGAACTTTTTCTTTACTAAACCCTAAGCTACTAAGCCCCTCTAAGCACGCTTCAATCCTTGCATTCGGCAAATCAATCTTGTTGACGACAGGAATAATCGTCAGGTTCTGTTCGCGCGCGTTGGCAAGATTTGACAGTGTTTGGGCCTGCACCCCTTGGGTGGCGTCCACAAGAAGGATAGCCCCCTCGCATGCGGCAAGACTGCGGGAGACTTCGTAGGAAAAATCAACGTGGCCGGGAGTGTCAATTAAATTTAAAATTTGAAATTTCAAATTTGAAATTGAATACATCATCCTCACTGGTGCCAGCTTTATCGTAATCCCCCGCTCGCGCTCGATGGGGTTACTATCCAGGAGCTGCTCCTGCATCGCCCGCTTCTCCACCGTCCCAGTCATCTCCATGAGTCTGTCGGCAAGCGTGGACTTACCGTGGTCTATATGAGCAATAATGGCAAAGTTGCGGATATGGGACTGATTGGACATGGGGAAATTGTACCAGATTCTCCTCTTGCGCTCCGTTTAACTAGCGGATTAGTATAAATGTATATGCCAACAGATCGGCACGGGAGCCACCACATAATCGAAAGCATCACTGCCAGGCAGATGGCCAAGCGGCACTGGACGATCCGCCTCGCCGACCGGCTTACTGAAACGTTCGGCAGTATCTGGTTTCTGCTTTGCAATCTGATTTTCTTCACAGGATGGATAGCCGTAAACAATGGCCTGATCCCGGCTGTCACACCTTTTGACCCATATCCGTTTATACTTTTAATCACACTTGTGTCTCTTGAGGCGATCATGCTTTCGATCATAGTCCTCATGAGCCAGAACCGGGCCAGCGCCATCAATACGCTCCGGGACGAAATGGAGTTGCAGGTAGAGATGATTGCCGAAAGAGAGGTAACCAAGGCTCTAAAATTGCTCACCGATCTCCACAGGCACCATGGGGTAAAAAGCGAGGATGACCCGGATCTTGCAGCAATGCTCAAAGATACCGACCTTTCCTACATAGAAAGGAAGCTTGAAGAACAGCTTGCAAGCGAACCAACGCCGTTCCACAAAGCCGTCACCGAACCCCTGGCCAAGCTCACCAAACAAGTGGGAGAGACATTTAAGAACGAGAGGCATTAATTAACAGGCCGGAGTAAATCCGAAACGTGCCGCCTCTCCCTCACTGCAGAACCAGGCGTCGCCGAAGGCGGTGTCGATGATGACGTCGGGGTAATTGGGACAATCGGGGAGATAATACTGCTTCTTGCCCTGACGGATGTTGCCTTTGATCGTGCAGTCTTCCCTGCTGGATGTCTTACCACGGCAGCCGTCGCTCCAGATGCCGAGCTTGGCTGATTTGGCAACCTCTTGGGTGTCTGTTAGCACTCGATAAGATGGATTGCTATGTGCAGATCGATTTTTAGCCAAGCCCCTTTGCACCATTTCCTCATTCACTCTCGTGCCTGCGACAGAAACGTTTGCGAGGATCCTCCCATAGTCGTCCGCAACCGTATCGGACAGGCTGATGCGCTTTTTGAGTACCAATAAAGAGAGATGGCTACGGGCTTCCTCCGCCATACAGCGGCCGCGCTCCGGCGCATCGATACCAAGAAGCCTGATGCGCCTGCCGTCGGCTAGATCGAGACTATCTCCGTCGGGGACGGCAACGACGATATAGCTCTCTCTCGCATTTTTCCATTGAATGACATTGAGCGAAAACGAGAGGAAAAGAAGGACAAGAAGAAAAAGATGGACTAGACGGGCGGGCATGGAAAAATAATAGCACACATCGCACCCACGCGATAACTCCTTGAAGGAGCCTACCTAAAGCCCTATAATTAATATCCTATCTGCGTATATGAGACCGGAACTGCGACTATCCGATATCATTGCACCGGAATGTATTGATCAAACGCAACCTCACAGAGCTCTAGCTACACGAGCTTGGTATGAGTTTGAGCTTTTCAAAGGAGTTTTTGATAGCTTGCTAACGCTTCCCCCCTACGCTACACCGGCAATCCATGTTGAAGCAAATATCACGGAGACTCTCCGACTGTTTGAGGCAATCTATATCCGGCCGGAAGAAGCACCACGACTGGTGCCACATATAATCTCACAAATGGTTGAGTCGCATGAGGCAGTGCTTGGGGAAAAATATACTGGCGTAATACGAAGTTTTGACCATGTCGACCAACTCACAGCGGGCCTAGCCAAAGAAGCACACGGCCTTATACCTTCCTTTGCATCGCTATCCATTGATCACTTGATGATGAACCTAAAAGACGCACAAAAATTTGCGGCAGCAGCCAATGTACTGCCTAGCCGGCTATTTCTTACACACGATCTTTACTTCCAATACCTGGGTCAAACTACCGATCCTGTTGCCTATACAGAACATATCTTTGACCAGACGGAAGGATTTCCCACGATCAATCTTCAAAAAAAAATCCTTGAACTCCTGCCAGATCTCGTCACTGTTCCGTCAAACCTCCATTCCCTACCCCGATATGCTTGGATAGAAGGAATATATCATCTTGATAAACTCCCGGCTTTTCGTTTTACCGTTGAAGAAAGCTTCGCCCAATGGAAACGGGCGCTTTGTGAAATCGTCCGATTCAACATCGCTGCCATCTGGGGAGAACGCAGTATCTCATCGCTCCCCTACTATCTACAACGCAAACTCTCCGAAGGCCGCGCCTAATAAATAGCCATCCAAAGCCTAGCTTGAAGGAACCTGGTATACTTGCGTCAGGCTATGGTTATGCTAGAAGAGGCGGTGCTAGAAACTCGGGCCCCCAGAGCGCTCAATACAGAGCTCAGCTTGTCTGCTCAATCGGAAAATATCCAACCGGCATACGATCTTGCCCGCGCGACTGTTGAACCGGAATTTTCGAAACTTTCAGCCGAGGGACAGTTTGCCCTCACTGTGGTCTCAACGGTAGCCGTCTTGACCCGGCCCCTCTTTGCAAATCCCAAGCTTCAATCTTGCGAACTAGCAGAAAAAACTTTAGGAAAACCATACAACCCGGGCCGAAAAATTGACGACCTGGCAGCAGGGGCTGTTCGACAGGTAGCAAAAAATTTTGGACTCCCAGTTGCCATTCGCCTCGAAGAAGGAATAAATGGACAAGCATACTTTGAAACGTTTGGGCGGGGCAGTGTCAAATTTGCAGTATGCGACGAGATAGATGGCACGAGTGGCATCCAAGAGGGGGAAAAAAACCAAAGTAGCGGCATTGTCGTTGCCGATTACTATGGAAATTTTCAAGCCGGGGCCATTGCAAGCTTGGTAGACCAACGCGTCATCGTCGCAACCAACACAGACCGCAACTTCTATCTTTTGGATGACCAAGTTGGCACTCTCACCCCTGTTAAAACACCTAACCCTTTGCAGTGGGCTACCAATAAGACATTGCGAATTGCCTCACTCCAACGTCGCTTTGACCAAATGAAAGGCCTTGAACTTTTTACCAATCCGGATATCAAGATCGAAAAAATTAAAGACATGGGCGGACTTCAAGTCCTCAATATGGTCTATCCAATAAACCCAGATCATGCAGCCCATGTCATGATCGATCTCTCCCCTGGCCGCGGGCAGCCATGGTTTGAGTGCATCTGGCCACAGATGGCTGACCGCTTGGGGTTGTGCGTAAGAACAGAATCAGGCAAGCCCATCCAGTATGAAGCACTCATCCGATATATGATTGACCACCCAATGGAGTCCAGTCGAACCGATGAATTTGCTCCGCGGATGCCGATTGTGATTTGTCTAAATGACGACATTTATAATTTTATTGCTGGGCACCTTGGCTAGGGACGACACAAGGACGCGTGAAGTAAGTAAATAGTGATACAGATTTTCTTTGCTCACAGTGACACGATTGTATCAGGTCCGATAGACAACTTTGACGCTAAGATGGTCATCACAATTATGACAATGCCCAGGCGGTGGAGGGCATTTGAGAGGACCCGGGAGACGGCGGCGGTAAGCGTGACGCGAAGCGTCATAGTGTCATGTGTCAATGTGTCATGCATCATGTTTTCCTTTTTGCTTGATACTTGATACTTGATACACTTTCTCTTTTACCGAGAATCGAGGATGCAAAGCAATGCACTCGAAGGGCGAATATAATTATTGACCAAATAAGCGCTGCGCCGATCTTTGTTGAAGTAACCGTAAAGCAGTACTGGGAGAATAACCTACAACAGATAACAGTATTGCGACATCCTGCCCCCCTCTCTCCGTCTTACCAAAAGCTAAGGCCAACAGAGGCCACCCCTGCAATAAAGCTTGCGACTCTCCGATAGCCTGCAAATCTTTGATGTCTCCCATGTTGAGACTGCGAATTCTTTCTGGAAGAGCAAGCTCAATTATGCGTCTATGCTGATACGATGGGTTCTCCTTCTCACCAGGGTTTGTAGATAAAACCATAAATGATCCGTCCCTTTTATCAGGACCCCCTGGAAATAGCGCTACAAATATTGAATACCACGTAGGCTCATCTGGTACCGGACCTACAAGACAAAAAGAGTTTACGCCTCTATGAGGACCAGCAAGCATGAACTCTACAACGCGATCAAAAATATTATGTAATTTTTCCTGTTCTGTCGCCACGGAGCGTATTATATACTGAAAAAACTCAGATTTGCAATTCGTTTTCCCAGTATATACCCATCTATACTTCGAAAGACTCAGTACTTATCAGCTTTTTCGCTGCTTGTCCTGAGCTTCGAAGGACAAACTTGAGTAAGATGGGTATGTCAAGGAGCAAATCTATTGGAAATTTGATGGTTTAGCTTCGCAAGGACTCTCCTTGCGAAGCTACGCCCTGTTGACGTATTTATGGAGGATACTTGCGACTAACGTCTGGTATGGCAGGCCCTCGGCAATGGCGCGAGCTTTCAGGCCTGATAGCGTCGCCTGTGAAATGCGGATGTTGATGTTCCTTGTTTTATCAAGCGTATTGGCAGCATATCGTTGATACCGCCGTATCTCTCTTCCCACGCTTTTTACCGGCTTCCATTGTCCCGCCTCAATTTGCCGCTCTATCTCCTGCTCTTCGGCATCAAGTTTAAGATTTTTAAAAGGGTTATTAGGCTTCATGATGCTCCTTGCTCTATATAAAGTTTCGTATGTTTTCGGCTCGGGTAGATGGTTTTCAGAAAAACTTTTTCCTCGTCTTCGACAAAGGGCACTACATATGCGTAATCGTCAATATTTATTACAAATAAGCGCTGATTTAGATGACGTTTTACGTTCTTGTGTCGTAAAATGGTGATCGTCCTCCCATCAAAGATCGCTTCAACTGCCTCTTCAAATCCTATTCCGCGTGTAGCAATAAGCCATTCGTTCTTTCGCGTATCCCAGGCCACATACTTCATCACTGTCAATGTATGACAAATGGTATGATTTGTCAATAACTACATCCGCCCGAGGGTTTTGTAAAGGGAAAAGTAATTTCTTGACAAAAAATTAATAAAAAGATATTCTGAAACAGAAACGTAAATACTATGGCTGAAGAAGTAAGTGCAGATCCAGGAAGAGAAATGTTGGTTAAAGGTTTACGTCCTGCTTTTGATAGATTTGTTGGAGCTATGTTGCCGTTGACTGTGCAAGCCATAAAATCAGGTGAACCTCATGGCCAAGCAGTAGCCCAGTCACTAGCAAAAAAGCTAGTTAAAGGTAACGATGCCGACATAATGTCAGCAGCTGCAGTTGATGCATCTGTACGTATGGTAACAATAATTGGTGGACTCCTGAGCGGTGACCATATGGCAACATTTGGTTTCCTGAGCATATATAATTTAGCTGTCGAAGGTGGAATGAATACATTTGAACTTGCTAAAAATACATATCGTGACGTACAAGCTAGGATGGCAAAAATCAGGACAGAACAGGCTTCAGCAAAAAAGAAACATAGATCACGGGGCTAAGACATAATAATAAACATATGGACAACATTCAAACATTTGTTAACACTGCACTAGACGGATTGCCCATCACAGAGGACGAAAAGAAAAGCTTCTTTGGGGCCTTCATCATTTCATACTATAAATCTCTCCTTGAGTATCTCGTTGGCGCACACGCAACGAACGAAACATTTCATAAAACTACACTTGAATTTTTCAATACTGCAATTCACAACCTTGACGAAGATGGGAAAAAACGCTTGATCGCTGCTATGCGAGACGAGAAGAACAATATTTTAGCAACTCTCTTGGTGAAACTCCAAGACGAACTACCCAATGATGCCAGCCAACGCATAGAGAAAAATCTAGCTGCGGCTGCACGCCTTCCCTAACATATCTCTTGTTCCAACGCATGACACCGAAGCTACGAAAACGGAAACTGGTTATACGGATGAACCTACCAAACCCAAAGGAGTCACTGTGTCAAGCAAGGTGCTATGAATTGTCAATAAAATAAACACCCGCGGTGTAAAGCTGCCTGTGAGTTCCGAATGCAACGAAATATGCCACGGTTTCTTCTCCGATTTCGGTTTCCTTGTAGATGGCCCTCCAAGCATTTGTAATGTCAATGTTTCGGTACCCTTGAAATTCCCTTTCAACGGATGTTTATTCAAACGAGGATGGTATGGGTCTTTATTGGAAATTTGATGATTTAGCTTCGCAAGGAGAGTCCTTGCGAAGCTAGGCCCTGTTGACGTAATACCCAAGAGGTAGAGGGCATTTGAGATGGCACGAAGCTATTTAAACGGGAGAGTTTAGTTTTTTTTTCTGCTCCACATCTGGAGGCGCTCAGAAATCTAAAAACGAGAAACCGTTCTTATAACTGTTGTTATCAATCCGGTTCGTTCTAAATATCCTCTAGAAAGTTGGGTACCCCAAACAGCCGGTATTCCATCATGACTAAACTTACCAAACCCTATCTCCACCGGTCTGTCTAAACGAGCGTTTTCAGCTAGTAAGAGCCATCCAATGGTCGCCACAAGCGATGCTCCTGTCCGCAATATATGCGATTCACCTATTTCTTCAACACGTCGTGTCCTTGAATTGTTGAGAAGCATTCCCACGAAAATAGAGTTTTTTCTTAATGACTTTATCAATGCGATTTCTTGTCGGTCTAAGACTACAGAGATCGGTGAAAATACTTTTCGTTGAAGTACATTCATGCTTTCAGTTAAAACTTCAGAGGTTATGTACCGATACCAAAGATTCCCCGCCGGCTTGAAGGCTATATCTGCTCTATCTTTGTCCGGTAGTCCACAAAGCCGCAAGAGAATACTCGTACCGGCTTTTGCGGCCATACGATAAAGATCTTCCCCCTTTTCATCTGACGCATTCATGCGTCTCATTGTGTCAACTGCATCGGCAATCTCTTGCCGCGAAACACCAAAAGTAAAGGTTTGCTCACTTTCCGTTAATAAATTCTCTGTTTTGCCTGTCATATCCCAGATTATAGTATATTATACTGAAAAAACTCAAATTTTGTACAGTATCAGGGTTTCGTTCGTGTTATTGCCCTAGAAGATAGCCACCCAGAGCGCTTGTCTGGTTGCCTGCCACTTAATCTACTGTAGTGTGAGATCGGACTGTTTTTTTCAATGGACGCAGACGTAAACTAGGTTGCTGATACTTTAAGCTGCTTTGTCAACAATTACATCCGCTCGATTGTGGCAATGCCCAGGAGATGGAGACCGTTTTTGAGGACCTGGGAGACGGCAGCGGTCATGGCGAGGCGGAACGCGGATTGGTGGCTAACAGCCTCCAATATCGTGTGCTTTGCGTAGAAAAGATTGAAGGCCTGAGCTAGCTCAAAAAGATATTTGCAAAGTGTGCTGGGGGCAAGATTTGCCGCAGAATCAGCAACCACGTCTGGGAAGTGGGTGATGAGACGACAGACTGCACGCTCTTCGGAATTGAGCTGATAGCTGATAGCTGATAGCTGATAGCTTTGATCTCCTGCTTTCCGCAACACGCTCTTGCAGCGGGCGTACGTATACAAAAGATACGGCCCGGAGTCCCCCTCGAAATTGATCGATTCATCAAGGTCGAAAGCTATTTCCTGATTTGTAGAAACGCGAAGAAACGAATATTTTACCGCTGCGACAGCTGCCTTGTCAGCGATAAGGTCTTTATCGTCTTTGGAATACTTTGAATGGCTTTTTTCTAAAATGTTATAGATTTTCTGCTTCAAACTATCAATTAACCACTCACCTAATACCACATTCCCCAACCGGCTGCTCATCTTCCCCTGCTTGAGCCGCACCCAACCGTAGGCAAGGTGATACTGTTGGTCTTTTTGAAGACCCAAGAGCTCCTCTACCTTAAATGTCACTTGAAAAAAGCTCCCCTGCTCCGGCCCAACAACGTGAATGACCCGGTCTAACTTGCCAAACTCAACAAATTCTTTTTCAGCTAGTAAGAGTTCTTTTGCTTCGTAGGTCGGCAATCCAAGACTGTTGACAAACACCCGCGTATCCAGGCCATACGGCTTGCCGTCAAAAATGATGGCGCCTTCGCTTTGGGCAAGAATCCCCTTTTTGACTGCCTCGCGAGCCCTATCCACACCAGCCAGACACTCGCTTTCAAAATAATAACGGTCAAAGTGGCTTCCGAGGCGCTTGTAGATGGTTTCAAAGTAGTCAAGAGACCACTGGCGCGTCTCTTTCCAAAGCTCGAAGACCGCATCAATGTCTTTTTTTGAGCCGGAAACGAGCGAGAGATAGTCAAACGAGCCAGTATCGACGCCATTTTCCCGATGAAACCCCTGGGCAGAGGCGTAAACTTTGGCGTTAAGATCAATAATCACCGCTTTTGCTTTCTCATCTTCTTCATAGGCCTCGGAGCCGGCTGCATAAGCCTTCCCAAGAAACTCAACCTTTTCTTGCACTGTCTTCAATTTCGAATTTTGAATTTTGAATTTTGAATTTTGCAAAATGCTGTATAAGCATTTTGCAATATGCATCCCTACGTCTCCCTGGTAGTTGGCGCGGATTACTCTAGCGCCCTGCGACTCGAGTAGGCGAACAACGCTCTCGCCTGTAGCGATATTCCTAACGTGGCCGATGTGGAAGGCTTTGTGGGTGTTGGGGTGGGCAAACTCGACCATCACGCGCTGCGCGCGTGTGGTTTGCGTTTTCCCATAGCCCTCTTTCTCTTTTATCACTTCGGAAACCTTAGTGCTAAGACTAGCCTCGGTCAAAAAGATGTTTATGAACCCGGGTGGTGCTACTTCTACTCGGTCTATGACCTGTAATTGGACTAATTGGGCTAATTTGCCTGATTTGGTTTGATGTTTTTGAGATATCTTTGGATGTTGTTCTCTTACTTGGAACTTGGAACTTTGCACTTTGCACTTTGCTGCAACCTGTAGTGCTATCTCCATCGCTGGTTTTTTGAGGATTTTGGCCACTTTCATGGCAACGCTGGAGCTATAATCGCCGTGAGCGGGATTCTCCGGAATCTCAACCTCCGGGACCACGCCGGAGATTCCCAGAGCGTTGAGCGTGTCTGCAATGAGGGCGGCAATCTGGTCTTTCATAGACACTTGACAACCAATGTATATATGCTATACTGTGGTTATCACGATGAGGGGACACGCCTAAGGTTCGTCCGAAGAATAATGCCCCTCTTTTATTTTTTCTTTCAGTTGATCAATAAACACGACATACTTCATAAATTTACGAAGTAATGCAGAAAATCCTTTCCTGTTTGGAACCATAAGCACGAGCGGCTTCTTTTTTCCCACGAAGTACTGCACCAAACAATGAAAATCTCCATCGCCGGATACAATAATCGCCTGTGCATAACGGTGATATTCAATCATGGCGCGAAGTACTAATTCTGTATCAACATTCCCCTTAATCTTCACTGTTTTTCCTTTGGTTACTTCAAGCGTTGGTTTAAAAATGATGATGTATCCGGCTTTTTGCAATGCCGTATACAACGCATCGTGCCCGACGACATACCCTATGAACAGAAACGCTCTCTCTACGTTGTACTTATCTTTGAGATACACGCGAAATCTGGCATAATCCAGTTTCCACCCCTGGCTTTTGATGCCGAGGTAAAGGTTTTGGCTGTCGATAAAAGCATAATTGCCCTTTATTTTCTTCTTCATCCTGCTTTCATCATAGCAGAAAGGTTACTTTTTAAAACACTCCAAAATCCAGATTACTGATACTTTCTTGCTATACGCACTAAAACACGAGCTTTTTGCCTATCGACAAACCCCTTGGTTTTGATAGCGGTCCCGACAATCGCTCCATCGGCGTATCTAAGCAATCTCACAGCATTTCCTCTCGAAAAACCGCTACCAATCAGTACCGGCACTTTGCCTAAGGCAATCTTCTTTGCCTCCAAAAGATCTTCTGTCTTCGGAGCCTCCCCGCTCACATTCCCAGTAATAATAAGGCCGTCTGACTGGGCTGCAATGGCTTGTTTAGCAGAAACAGCTATGGTTTTACCCTTCTCTAACAACGTGGCGTATTTAACCTGGAGATCTGTAAGGACCAGAACGTCTCTAGCCCTAATCTTACGTCGATAGACCATAAGCCCAGCAGGGTCGATTGCCATTTCTCCTCCATATTCAGGCCGAGCCATCCTATCGACAAAGTAGTCAGTCCGAATAAATGCCGCATGAGCAACGCGAGCTATGGCTAGAGACGCTTTCGGGTCGTTCAAAAGGACCTCAACACCAATGGGCATATGCGCTTTTTTTACTATTTCTTTTACAATCATGGTCATTGCCGCAACAATCTCCGGACCTACTTTCATCTGATGCGGATGGTCAAATTCGTTCTCAACTATCGCCGCATCAAAACGAGCATGCTCTAATGCATGAAGGTCCTTTATTGCCCGCGCAAGGACTTTTGCCATGCCGGGATGCTTGGGATATCCCACCAGTGGCAACAAGTGAATCATGCCAATCATTGGTTTTTTCGCCGAAAAAAGATCAAAGAATTTCATATAGTTATGGCAACAACCCTTCTGGCCAGTTAGCCAGAAAATCATCGCCGTGCGACCATGTGGGGGTGTTGGTGGACAGTACGCCAGTCCATGTGCCCGTCTCTTTTGCCTTTGCCGAAAGCTCAATCAGTTTCTCGAGAGCTTGAAGCTGGACTACCACGGTTAGGTGTTTATGAATAAGCGCTGCTTGCGTAACTCCTGATAAAGCTGCTGCTCCCCATTGTTGTGATAGATAAGGACCAGGAATCAAAACCACATCAGAGTGGTCTGCGTTCACTGCCAGCGGCCGCAGATACACTTGTGGAAACACACACTCAAGTGAATCATTGAGTATCTCTCCATATTTTTCCGATACACCCATCTGCTGTAACCGTTGATTGAGATATCCCGGGATATGCGGATTATGGGAGTACCAAAATAATGGCCATAGATAATTATCTTTACAGACGGTTTGTTTGAGTGCTTTGACGACCGTGCCCCATGCCCCAGTATCTGCCCAAACGATCATCTTACCTTTGCCTACCATGCCCTTGTTTTCAAGATACGTGCGTACTTGCCCATCGGCTATAGAACATTCAGGAGCTATCTCATCTTCAATACCCAAAAGCGGCCGGTTGGCGTAGACAGGCACGGGGGTCCAGATTCTAGATCCCCACCAGAATTCAGGACCCCACCGAACTTCTGCGGCAGCCAGGAGAGGTGAGGCATCCCGAAGAGCAAAGTATACATTGCCTCTATAATCGTAGAGAGCCGCAAAGGACTCAATCCACTGGACGTAGCCAATAAGCAAAGGACCATAGAGTTCTTTGCCGATGAAGTGATGAAGTCGTCTTCCCTTTTCGGTGAATGTCGAAAGCGATTGATGGGGGCCACCCAGACACTCAACTAGTGAGGCAATATAGCCATGCGCAAGCTCTGGCGTTAACTCTTTGGCAAATTGAGCCTCGAGCAAATCCAGTTGGCTTTGTACAGAATATACCTCATGCGGTTGTTGTTCGCGTGTTGGCATAAGATAGCCTCATTTCCAATAAAAAACGCCCCTCCGGGATCCGATAAGGATCAGATCCCAAAGGGGCGCTTCGAATTCTCTCAGCGCGGTGCCACCCTTTTTCAGAAAAGCAAATAAATTCCCTCCGTATATGCCTTGACGGAAGGTGCTTTTCTCTCGTTTGTGAAGCCTACTTTCAGGCTGGTGTCGCTTTGCGACATAATAGCCTGATTTCTTCAGCTTCTGGCTCCGGAGCTCACCCTCGCTTTCGCTCGGATCTCCATCAACGCCCTATTTAATTGTAAACGAAGTATAATACCAATACGTTTACCTGTCAAGACGCTGTCTATGCTCGAAGTAGATCGGGTCTTACGAAAGCCGCAACAAGATATTTTACAAAAAAATCTACCCCCTCTTTGTCACGGGGCGCTGTACACTGTTCTTGACGCGATAATTCCCAGAATTTACGCAGATGCGGGAACACGGCAGGCAGAAGAATATTTGTATACTGTATGGACTGCAGAGCTCTTAAACGATCTCCATTCTGATGGAGTAATTGCCGGCTGGTCCTACGTC
>CAZUOM010000002.1:0-63105 GCA_964621305.1 uncultured Gammaproteobacteria bacterium
TTTCATCCAGTGAGCTGTTACGCTTTCTTTAAAGGATGGCTGCTTCTAAGCCAACCTCCTGGGTGTCTTCAATCTACGACTTCTTTAACCACTGAGCAAAGAGTTAGAGGCCTTAGACGAGAGTCCGGACTGTTACCCTCTCGACGCACAAGCTTAGCCCTGCACGTCTCACTGCCCGAGTAATTTTGTCTGTATTCGGAGTTTGATTGCGATATCTTGCTTTCGCTTGATATCGCATTCAGTGCTCTACCACAGCAAAAAATTTAGCGGGCGCTGTACCTAAATACATTTCGGGGAGAACCAGCTATCTCCAGGTTCGTTAGGCATATTACCCCTACCCACAAGTCATCTCACAGATTTGTAACTCTGACGAGTTCGGGCCTCCTCCCGCCTTTCGGCGGGATTCACCCTGCTCATGGGTAGCTCACCTGGTTTCGGGTCTAACGATATCTGCTAGGTTGCCCTGTTCGGACTCGCTTTCGCTACGCCTCCTCCGCCAGCTGGCGGATTAGACTCGCAGACATCGATAACTCACCGGTTCATTCTTCAATAGGCACGCGATTATCCGCGACTTGCGTCGGGACTCTCGCTGTTTGTTAGCCGACAATTTCAGGTACTATTTCACTCCCCTTCCGGGGTACTTTTCACCTTTCCCTCGCGGTACTAGTTCACTATCGGTGCATTCGTGTATTTAGCCTTGGAGGATGGTTCCCCCAGATTCCCACAAGACCTTCGTGTCCCATGGTACTTAGGAATCCCCGAGGGGAGAAGAGGATTTTGCGTACGCGACTTTCACGTTCTATGGTCTGCTATTCCAAGCAGTTCCGCTATCCATTTCTCTCCCAGACCAGGGTCCTGCAACCCCCACTCGTGCAAAGCACGAGCAGGTTTAGGCTGTTCCGCTTTCGCTCGCCGCTACTGACGGAATCTCTATTGTATTTATTTTCCTCACCTTACTGAGATGTTTCAGTTCGGGTGGTACCCCACGTATCGCTATCCCAGTCTTACGACCATCTTTACGACACGCTCTCTACCAAAAGTAGAGGGATTGCTCCATTCGGAAACCGCCGGATAACAGGATTATGGCTCCTTCCCGACGAATATCGCTGCCATATGCGTCCTTCCTCAGCACGAACACCCAAGGGCATCCATTGTCGGCATCAGTATTGTTGCGGAGAACAGAGGAGTGTACCCTTTGGTACACCCTAAAGAACCCAACGAAACGCTTGCTGTTCTTGGGTAATCTTCGATTACCCCTTCTGATGCAACTACTCTTTAAAAAATCTACCGACCAGGAATTGCACCTGAGTCGATAGTATTTATTAAATTTTCAAAGAGCAAGTGGACCCGGGCGGAGTCGAACCGCCTACCTCTTCATTGCAAATGAAGCATTCAACCAGGTAAACTTCGGGCCCGACTCGAAAAAATAACCCCGCCTTGATGCGGGGTTGAAAACGACATAAAGAGAAGCTATTGCACACGCAGAAACTGCTTGATTGAAAAGAGTATGTGTGTCTCGTTGCTTCTCATGAAGAAATATTCCATCCGGAATATATATTCCGAACGAAATCGTCCACCTCGCATCAAAGGCAACTCTATTTTATTCTGCTTTGCAAATCTTGTCAATAGGGGCTGCAGGGGCTGCCGGCCTACCTAGCATACTCAACATAGTTCTCCGGTGTCGGCTGGCCGTAAGCGACGTGGAAAATATTGTTTGGGATGTCAAAAATCACCGATCCGATCGTTTCCTCTCGACAAACCTTAGGATCATTACGGTCACTTAAGACTTGTTTTATATCTTCAGCTGTGTTTGTAGTTTCCAAAAGTTTTTCTACCTTCTTGTAGCGATCTTCTGACACGGTATTGCCCTTGTCAATGCGCTTAAGCTCGGTGACGTAGTGATTGGTGTGAACATATTTTGCTCGCTGGATTTTTTCGGTCATATATTCTCTTGCAGACGTTTCAATGTTCCATAACCGATCTCCTTGGACCAACAGATGATTAAATCCGTTCCGTCTCGGAACTGTTTTTATTAGTTCTTCTGCTTCCTCAAGTGTTTTACAATCAATAATGGCTCGCGCAATAAACGCTTTAGGAACACCACCGCGTGCATCTGTGTGAGACAACTCATTGACCGCCTCAACAAGTCCAAAGTGATTTATCGCAATCGAATCGCCGATGATTGTGTTGACAAAATCATATCCAAGGCCAAATATTTTTATCCCATCAACAGTTGCGTCCAAAAGATATAGATGCGCAAGTGCTTCTTTTTCCCAATCTTCATTATGGCCGACCAGATAACCATCGTGATACGGAATGCCAATAATCGTGCAGTGGTCTGAACCAGTGGCTTCTTCAAAATAGGAAAGTTCATGACCGTTGGAAAGAAACAGCTCCTCTATTGGGAGGCCAGCTCCATCTGCTAACCCTCGAAGTTCATCGACATACTGTGGAAAGTACTTGTTTGTTAGTTGCAGCAGCTCGTTTCCCTTGAATCGGAAACTAGTAAAGTAGTCAGGATATAAGGATTTATTTTTGTTAAACAAAGTCAATATTGCTTCCCGCATGGTCTCACCCACAGCGCGCCCCACCTCGTAATGAGTTCCGCTGGTGCGGACAATAGGAAATTCTTTCATAATGTTTTCTTAAACCACGCAACAACTTCATTCAAAAATTCCTCACGGATTGCTCGCGGCACATCAGTGATGCCGTGGCCGCCGTTTTTAAATATTTTCAGCTTCTTTTGCTTGGCCGCAACTGCATCAAAAAATCTTTTAACATCAACGGTATCGATTTTATCGTCTTGATCTCCATGAATAACCAACATTGGAGCCGTCAGTTTTTGAGCAATCACAAGAGGATCAAATACATCTATCGATGGCCAGAATTCCGGTCCAACAATGGTCTTTTTTCCACTTGCCCGAGGCAATGCCGTGTCCCTGTCATAATAAATGGTCGCCCCTCTCCCCTGGAATTGTTTCCGAAACCGGGTCAACCAATAGACGCCACTGGCAAAGGAAAGAGACTTAACGCCGAATAGGCTTGCTGATAACGTAGTGGGAGCGCCAAACGATGTCGCATGAATTCCAATCCTCTCTGTTATAACATTTTTATTTTGTTTGACCCATGTCAAAACCGACGCTAATTCTTTGGCTCTATGTGGCAGTGCAAGCTCCCTCCCTGTCCCCACTACGCTAAAGTTGAACTGGACGGTCAAAAAACCGGCCTCAACCAAACGCTTCGAAACTTCATCATTGGAATTTTTCCACTCATGGAGATCCATTCCAAATCCGGACACGATCACCACTGCCGGAAACGGCCCATTGCCATCTGGCTTTCGTATGAGCGCCTCCAGCTTTTCTCCAAACCGGTTAGGAATCCAGACTGCTTCATTCATGGTTCGATGCGAAGCTTGGCATCCAATCGGTCGAAGTGTTTGTCAAACGAGAGAATACCGGCGTGCTCTTCCTTTGCCAGCGACCACGTAAGAAGATCAACAAAATCTATCGGCGAGTGCTTATAGACTTCCAGTGCTTCATTAACAGCTGTTTTTGAAAAAATCTCCAACCATGGCGGAGAGATAAATAACAGCAATTTATCCGCTGCAAACTCTTTTTTTTCTTTGTACCAATGCTCCAACAAAAATAATACCTCTACGAGGGTGGCGTGGGTGACGACTGCCCGTATTTTCCCATCCGCTACGGATTCAAACCAACGGCGCACGCTCTCGGCTTGCCCAACAACATCATTCGTCAGATACCGTAAAATAACATTGGTATCAATAAATACACTACTCATGAATTCATCCGACGCGTGCCCAAGTAGCGAATAAACGATTGTCTCATGGCACGAATATTCATCTTCTTTTTAGTTTTCACCGAACCCAAGAGAGAAAAGAAATCGGCCGCAGGTTTTATTCTTGCGCCGTCCGTATCTTTGGTAATAATTACGCGCTGCCTGGGCTGCAGCCCGAGCGCCGCCCGGATCGAAGCCGGTATTGTTATCTGCCCCTTCTGTGTAATGGTAGAATATCCGATCATAGTATTACTACTATACGAAATGTATTACATTCTGTCAATAGGTATTACCTTATGGTTTTCTGGAAAAACTTGATATCCACCAAAGATCGCGGTGGTCTGGTCGGCGATCTTTTTTGTTGTGCGTATACTGTTCGACACGTGCAAATCCGGCGTCTTCTAATAGATTTTTAAGCCCATTCTGTTCAAAATAGGTAAAATGCCGCGATAAATGAGATGGCAATTCTTCGGCAACATCCGCCTCACCCATCCCCGCTTTCACCATAATGAAAAGAACACCATTGGGTTTCAGGAGTTGGAAAAACCTTCGAAGTACCATTGGCACTTCGGATCGTTTCAAATGAAGTAGCGATGCGCAGGCCCAGACTCCATCAAAAGTTCCTTTTTGAAAAGGCAAGGCGCGCAAATCGACAAGTACGAATCGGGGGTTTTGACCATCTTTCAGTTTCGTTTTGGCTATATCGAGTAACTTTTCTGATAGATCTACTCCGACTACATCAAGCCCTTTTGATACAAAATAAAAACTGTCTCGACCGGCGGCGCAGCCTACGTCAAGTATTTTAGCGCCTTTTTGGAAGAAATTGTCAAACTTATCTCTCTCTAGAGTCGGAACATACGAGTCGATCTGTTGTGCATAGGTGGTCGCTATTGCGTCGTACACGGCAATCGTTTTTTTATGTGGTCATCGCCCATGCCCGTAGTATAGCGAAAATCGTAATTGCAAACCCAAGGTATGTTGATATACTTAGCATAATGATCGTCACATCTACATTGCCATTTACACCAGAACAGATTGCACAAGTCAAAGAACGATTTGGTATATACGTAAAAACGGTCATCGATATAGAGAAAAAAATTTGCTGCGCGGGCATGGATAGGCATTTTGAGGGTGAGGCATTACTCCTTGAATCGGGATCACGTCAATCAAATATTTGGGGAGGTGGAATCGATATGGAAACAAAAGAAATTGACTTTAACTCATTCATCAATATCCGACCGCAAGACAACAATCTCAAAAATGAAATCCAAAGTGAGAAAACGAAAAAAACATATACCGAATTGACAAAGTATTTCTTTAAACTCGTCTTATGACAGAAACAAAAATACTCATCGGATCACTTTCAAACGATCTGGCCCGGGTGGCGACGATGATCTATAGAAAATCGTCCGGTGCAGAAATATTTTTCCGAGAGATGTTTCGATGGGTCAATAAACTCGATACCAACTCAGTCAAACCATATATTCAAACAATTCTTTCTGATATTAAATCCCACGAGAAATATCCACAACTCTCCCATGAACGTGCAGAGACGTACCTGATGTACAGTACAATTCTTCAAAATTACAGTCTCCACATGGAATAACGTCTAACGAAGAGTGAAGTTATTTTAGTAGTCCATTCCGCCCATACCTCCTGGCGGCATTGCTGGCGTATTTTCTTTCTTTTCAGGTAAATCGGTTATTAATGCCTCTGTCGTAAGTACCATCATGCCGACGCTTACTGCGTTTTGAAGCGCTGACCGGGTTACTTTTGCCGGGTCCAGAATGCCGGCGGCAAGCATACTGCCAAATTGCATTGTCATGGCGTTAAACCCGTAGTCAGCAATCTTGGACTCCTCAACTGTCTTCACCACCCAGCCATCGTCGGCCCCGGCATTTTTAGCAATCCAGCGCATGGGTTCGGAAAGCGCAGCATAGAGTATGTCTACCCCGACCTTCTCATCAGCTAACGAGAGGCTGTCGCTCAGTTTCGGCAATACAGTCCGTGCCCGAAGGAGCGCTACCCCGCCACCGGGGACTATGCCTTCCTCAAGGGCCGCCTTCGTGGCCGCAACGGCATCATTGACGCGTTCTTTTTTGTCCTTGAGCTCGATCTCTGTTGCGGCACCCACATTGATGACGGCAACACCGCCGGAGAGCTTGGCTAAGCGTTCTTGTAGCTTCTCTCTGTCAAAGTCGCTTGTTGTCTCATCCATTTCGCGACGGATCTGCGCAATCCGGGCTTGCAACGCAGCTTTACTCCCTTTACCGCCGATGATACGACAATTTTCTTTGTCCGCCCACACTTTGTCTGCTCGGCCGCAGTCTTCGACCTTGACGTTTTCAAGCTTACGACCGGTATCTTCGGAAATGACGGTCCCACCGGTTAAGACGGCGATGTCATCGAGCATTGCCTTCCGCCTATCGCCAAATCCCGGAGCTTTAATGGCCAGAACGTTAAATGTCCCGCGCATCTTGTTGACTACCAGAGTAGCCAACGCTTCGCCCTCAATATCATCAGCGATGATAACAAGATTTTTGGAAACTTTAATAAACCCTTCCAGAAATGGCAAGAGATCAGCGATTGCTGAAATTTTCTTATCGGTGATGAGGACATAGGCGTCACCAATTTCCGCTTCCATCTTGTCTGGAATTGTCACGAAGTAAGCCGATGCATACCCCTTATCAAACTCCATGCCTTCTTTGTACTCAATCTCCATCGTCAAGCCTTTACCTTCTTCGACGGTAACAACGCCGTCTTTACCAACTTTAGCTAACGCCTCGGCTATCAGCGTCCCGATTTTATCATCCTGAGCTGAAATAGTTGCAACTTTTGCAACGTCTGCGTCCTTGACTGTTTTGGCTTGCCGCCTGATTTCTCCAACAACTGCTTCTGCCGCCTTTTCAATACCCACCTTCACCATCATGGGGTTGGCTCCTGCGGTAACATTTTTAAATCCTGTGTTGACAATGGCTTGGGTCAAAAGTGTCGAGGTCGTGGTTCCATCTCCAGCAACATCATTGGTTTTGCTTGCTGCTTCTTTCACTAGCTGGGCTCCCATGTTTTCAAACGGATCTTCCAGCTCGATTTCTTTGGCAACGGTGACGCCATCATGGACCACATTGGGTGCGCCCCACTTTTTATCGAGAGCCACATTGCGCCCTTTGGGACCAAGCGTGGTAACCACCGCCTTGGCCAAAATATTGATGCCTCGGATGAGAGCTTGACGCGCGTCTTCAGAAAATTTGAGTTGTTTTGCCATAGGCTTTTAATCTACGATTGCCAGAATATCTTTTTGTTCCACGATTGTCCATTCTTCGCCGTTGACCTTAACTTCATTGCCACCCCATTTTTTGTACATTACGCGGTCACCAACGTTGACGACCATTTTTCCATCAGAGCAGCAATCTTTTTCTCCGTCACCGCACTGACAATCATGGCACCCTCCTTTGCCCGGACCGACGGCCATCACGAGTCCAACCTGAGGCTTTTCCTTAACGCTATCCGGAAGAACAATGCCCGACGGAAGCACGTCTTCGGCAGCAAGCGGCTTAATCAAAACGTTATCAAACAATGGTTTATAGTTAACTTTTGCCATAGAAAAAATTGGCAGTCTCTATAAGTGACCGCTATTCTAGCGGCCATAAAAAATCTTGTCAAGTGGTATTTTATGTCGTACTAAACGGGCTGCCAATTTGCTCCGAATCCACTCCCGTGCATCAACCGGATGAAAACGGATAAGGCTGTCGTTAACTACTTCTGTAGAACGGCGTTTGTTCATGTACCATAATTGAATAGCTCGGACTGGAAACTCAATAATGCTAAGTGCTAAATGCCAAATGCTAAATATTTTCTTTGATTTTTTTATTGACCATTTATCATTTATCACTTGGCATTTTGCTATCCACGCATTGGGTAAAAAAGACTTAACCCACCTGTTGGCTTTCAAAAATCTCCAATACGTTCCTCCACTCTCCCATAACGGAATCATCTGCAAAACCTCATGAGCGGTAAATAAATCTTGCTCTCTTCTGGGTACGACCATGTGGGATTCGTCCACGTACATATTCAGACAAATTTTATTACAAAAAGAGACGTCCCCGGGCTTCCTGCGTAATCCGAGTATTTCAAGAATAATCGTTGTCAAAAATCGAGCGCTCCACAAAGTTCCGGCCGCGGCAACCACATAGAAATCAATATCATCATCGCGACGTGTATTTTGCATCGCAAGGGCACCGGTAACACCAACGAGCTTGATGGTAGGAATAAACTTAAGAATATTTGCTGCCTGTGCCGCAATTCGCATTTTCCGCTTTGCCCATTTCTCCCGTTGTTTTCGTATCGCTACAATTCTTCGCCTCCCCTCAAGAAATAAACGCCCATCCAGTGAGTTAACTCCTTGTATTTTTTTTAACTTTGAACTTTTAACTTTTAACTTTGAACTTTTTATAATCCATTTCTCCAACTCTTGTTCCGTCAACGGATAATCGAATACGTCAGCATAGGCCAACGTCGCAAAAACTGTGTCACGAAGCGTCATTGAAAACTAATGTTCGGCAGGTACAGAAGTAGATACTAGGCCGTATTGCGACAAAATTTGTTGAAATCCAGAAGCCAATGTTTGAAGCACAGCAGAAGGAGCGGAACCGGCAATTGTTCCGTTGACAGCGTCCTCCAAATATTTGATAAGCTTATCATTGAGTCCATTGTCAAAGGTACGAGATGCCAACGGGAAGGTTCTTGCGTTTTTTGCCTGCGCAATATACGCACCAACGTACGGATCTTCTAGCATAGTGTTGCCAAGCTCAACCCGTGCATAAGGCTCACCGAATAACCGAGTCTTAGATGCTTCAGTGTACAGTTTTATCGCTCCCTCTTTACTTGTTAAATACTTGACGAATTCCCAAGCGGCTTCAGGTTCTCTACTTTTACTGGAGACTCCCTCCACCCAAAACGAAGCCCACGTAACTGTCGTCCCTGGCAATTGCGGTATCGGTGAGATATGAAAACGAAGTTTTGGGTTAATCTCTCGAATATCAAGCGCGCGCCAGGAGGGGGCTAGTATCATTGCAACTTTCTCCGTAGCAAATGCATACACAGAATTATCAAGCGTGTCGTTCCAGGTATAGACTGGATCCGATGGGGTTGCAAATTTGCGATAAAATATTAGCGTTTCTTCTGCTTCTTTTCCCGTTGGTTTTGCTAAATTTGCTCCATTCTGAAGCATCATAACGGCAAGTATGTCACTAGCAGCTTCTATATTCCCCCACGTGCCGAGCGAAATGGCGGAGGTTGTAATGATATCAGCATTTTTTACTGTCAGTTGAGGAACAATAGACAACACATCTTCCCATGTCGTAGGTACTTTTACACCGGCAGCAGCAAAAAGATCATCGTTAGTATAGAGTCCTAACCCATCAATTTCTATCGGGATTCCGTAGATAGACGAACCGGCCATCAGGCTGTCAGCAACTATCGGGTAAAAAGATTTGGAAAAATCCTCCGCCGTCGTGACCGTTTTAGGAACAAGCGATAGCTCATTTTTGAGCATAGGCACCCACGTGTTGTGAAAACGAAAAACGTCAGGCCCATCCCCCCTGGCTATGGATGCCTGGAGGCGCTCCCGAAATTGTTTAGGGGATTGCTTGACGTAGTCAACCTTTATTTTCGGATGCGCCGACTCAAATGCGGCGATGACTGGCTGTATTATGCTTTCGTTTTCCCACAGCCCCCAATAAGATATGGTCACTTCCTTTGCTCCGGATAACAATCCCAACACAAAACGGGCACCGGCAAATACTGCCCCTGCCAAAAGTAAAAACACAACAATCATGAGGAGTCGCCTGACCAAAAAACTGCGCTCATGAGGAGAAGCTGGAGAAGAAACCTGCGGACCTCCTTGCGGGATAAATGGATTCTCTTTAGCGGATAAACCCGTCTGCGGAGCTGGTAGAACGGTCTCCGCCGCTGGAACGATATAAGTATCTTGTGGAGGAGGCGCTGGGGGCTCTTGGACTACCTGAGGCAAATCAATCGTCATGCCGGAAAGCGGAGATTGGGGCGCTAGAGGCGGAGGCGAAGCTCCGTTCGAAGAACCTACCTCTTCTTGAATAGGAAAATTTTGCTGGGGGCGATTTTGATCGTCCATAAAAAAGGAATGTATACCCATCTTACTCAGGTTTGTAGCCCGTTAGGGCAAAAAAGCTGATTAGATGGGTATATACCGGAACAACCCTAAGTTGTTTCAGTATATAATCATCATAGCATGCCAAACAAAGCACACAAGAAGATCATTGCCGATGCCATCATCGGACTCTTCAGCGGATGGCTACTACTGGTAGCGTTGATCGCCATTGGCTTGCAAGTTTTTGAACAAAAATATCGCAATCGCGTCTATCCTAACGTCGCGGTGGCAGGCCTAACCGTAAGTGGAAAAACCAAAGAGGAAGTGACCAGTTTCTGGTTATCCAAAAACGCACCGTTTACCGAGGCCGTATTTACCTTTAGCTTTCACAACCAGACTGCAACCGTTTCCGGAGCCCAGCTTAATGCCGGCTACGATGCCACGCTTTCTGCCACCCAGGCCATGGCCGTGGGAAGATCAGGTCATTTTTTCGCAGATTTTTATGCCAAGTTTGCTCCGTCGGTGACGAACCTTTCTCCGCTGTTTCGCTGGGACGAAGAAACGCTCGACGACATCCTCAAGACGCTATCCCAATATATCGATATTCCCGTACAGGATGCGCTCTTTACCTTTGCCAACGGCCGGGTGACCGCGTTTCGGCCTTCACGAGAAGGAAGACACGCAAATATCCCTGCGGTCAAAGAAAAATTCCGCGAATCTCTCACCGCGATTTCTGCCGACAAAAATATTCATATCCCCATTTCCGTTACCATCGACATACCGACGTTTACCACTGATAGGGTCAACAGTTTTGGCATTAAAGAACTCGTAGGAAGGGGTTATTCTGAGTTTGCACACTCGATCCCCGGCCGCATTCACAACGTGACGCTGGCTGCCGCAAAAATCAATGGAATCCTGATTAAACCCGGCGATACTTTCTCTTTTAACGAAGCGCTTGGCGACGTATCTGCTCTGACCGGCTTTCAGCCGGCCTACATAATTAAAGAGGGAAAAACCGTGCTCGGAGACGGAGGCGGCGTGTGCCAGGTCTCCACAACCTTGTTTCGGGCTGCCCTTGCCGCCGGACTCCCTATCGCCGAGCGGCGAGCGCACGCCTACCGCGTGTCTTACTACGAGCAGGCCGGGTTTAAAGCCGGCCTGGACGCAACGGTGTTTGCTCCTTCCGTTGATCTCAAAATCAAAAACAATACACCTGCATATATCCTCATCCAGACCAAAACCGATACAAAAAACCTAACTCTTACAATTGAACTCTACGGCACCGGCGACGGCAGAAGTGCACAGATTAGTGACCACCGAGTCTGGGCCGAAACCGCGCCTCCGCCGCCTTTATACCAAGATGATCCGACGCTTAAAGCTGGTGTGATCAAACAAGTTGACTTTGCCGCCTGGGGGGCGAAAGCAAGCTTCCGCTACCGCGTAACGCGGGGAGGCGAAGTCCTTGAGGATACTGATTTTTTCTCTAACTTCCGACCATGGCAGGCAGTATACTTGGGAGGCACAGCACAATGAAAAAAATAGTTTTAGTAGGGGGTTCTTTCGATCTTCTTCATTTCGGTCATACCGAATTCTTGCGCCAAGCCAAGGCGCTTGGAGACTGGCTTGTCGTGGCGCTTGAATCAGATGAAAATGTAAACCGGATGAAGGGAAATGGCCGGCCGATTCACTCACAACATCAACGGAGAAAAATGCTCCAATCTCTTTCTTTCGTCGATGAAGTACTGCTGCTTCAGCCAATGAAAACCGATGAAGAGTACGCCAGTCTCGTTAAAAAGGTGCAACCGCACGTCATTGCCGTCACCGAAGGCGACCCGATCTTGGACAAGAAAAAGGGGCATGCCGTAGCCGTTGGTGCGCAGGTTATCGTAATCCCCAAGATCCACACCCCCTCCACCTCCATGATCACCAAGCTCCTGGGACTTGAGTAAAATATCAGCATGAAAATTCTTGCTATTGAAACATCATGTGATGAAACGGCGGCGGCGGTCGTTGAGGACGGCACAAAAATTATCAGCAACGCAATTGCATCCTCTGCCCATATGCACAGAAAATACGGCGGCATCGTGCCGGAGGTTGCCGCACGCAAGCAGCTCGAGTGTATTCTTTCGGTCATTGCCGAGGTGTTACAACCGTTAATACAAGACGGCTCGTCAGATCAACATTTACAAGGGGACCCCTTGCAACAATCCATTGACGCAGTCGCGGTAACGGTAGGACCAGGATTAATAGCCGGGTTGTTGGTGGGTGTCGAGACAGCAAAGACCATTGCATTTGCAACCGGCAAGCCCATCATCCCGGTCAATCACGTACTCGCTCACATGTATGCCAATTTTGTTAGTTTTGAACAAAATTGGAAATCTCAAATCTCAAATCTCAAATCTCAAACAATTCAACAATATAACAATATAACAATTGAGTATCCGGCTATTTCTTTAGTAGCAAGCGGAGGCCATACGGAACTTTACTTAATGAAATCCATCAAGGATCTCAAGTGGTTGGGCGGCACCCTTGATGATGCAGCAGGAGAATGTTTTGATAAAACCGCCAGGCTACTGGGTTTTGGTACCGGCGGCGGGCTTGCAATAGAAAAAGCCGCAAAGAACTTTAAAATTAAAACTTTAAACTTTAAACTGCCAAGGCCAATGCTTGATGAATCTTGGAATTTTTCGTTTAGCGGGTTAAAAACCGCGGTGATACGAGAATGGAATAAATATGAAAAACATGACGAAACCGTCATTAATTCGTTTGCCTATGAAATTCAAGAGGCAATAACCGACGTGCTGGTGAAAAAAACTCTTCGCGCAGCACAAAAATATGAGGCAAAAACCATCCTTCTCTCCGGCGGGGTCGCATCCAACTCCCGCCTGCGCGAAAAGTTTAAAGTTAAAAGTTTAAATTTTAAAGTAGTGGCACCGCCTGCGCCACTGTGCACAGACAATGCCGTCTACATCGCCAGCTACGCATTTTTCCGAGGAAAACCAACCGATTGGCACAAAATCACCGCAGTTCCGGATCTTTCTGTTGAAGCGTCCTGACGGAAAACCACGGGTGACCATTATTCGTCTGCTACCCAAACGACCTTTTCTGGATCATCTGATCTCCTCTTTTGTAATTCTATATAAGCATCCATTAATTTTTCTTCTTCCGTCCGAGTATCTACCCACTCTGGATCCTCTCGGGGCTCCTCACGTGGAACAGATTGTTGCAGCGGCACGCCATCCTGACGATAATAAAGCCCTTTACTTTCCGTCAGTCGCATCTTATCTCTCACCTCCTCCGAGCAGGAAGATAGAAGAAGGCTACTCTCTCTCTCTCTGCAAAAGTCAAATTTTTGAGCTATAATTACGCATATGGCTCACCCGCCGAAATCGCTCCAACATGTTTTGTGGTCAGTAGATGTCAACAAAATAAACCTCGAAACTGACAAGGCCTACATCATCCATCAAATTTTTGCGCACGGAAGTTTTGATGATTTTCGGTGGTTATTTCGGGTATACCCATTACCGGATATTATTCGCGTATTTACGGCAACACCTTATAAAGATTACCGACCGGCACGTTTTAATTTTGTGAAAAACATACTCCTCAGATTAAAAGATCGCGCCATGGATCCGCGACGCTATGTCAAAAATACACCTAGAGCTATTGGATAGTTCCCGCCAAAAAGTCTTTGAGCAACTGCGTGTGTTTGCACAGTACGGCTACCTGGCTGGCGGCACTGCGCTTGCTTTACAACTTAACCATCGCAAGTCCGTAGACTTTGATGTTTTCGTACAAAAACCCATCGGTTCCGCTTTGCGGAAGGAAATCAATAAAGTATTCGGTGATCACCCATATGAAGTAAACACTGCAGATCAAATTACTTTCCCGCTTGGAAAAAACATTGAGATCACGTTTCTTTACTACTGGTACCCACACATCAGGCCGCTCATTACTACCGCGTCAATTTCTCTTGCGTCCGTTGACGACATCATCGCTGACAAAGCCCACGTTCTCGGTCGCCGGACTGTGTGGCGGGACTATGTGGATTTGTTTGTCATCATGAAAAACCACGGCATGTCGATTACGAACATTTTCAATTTGGCTACAAAAAAATTTGTTGGGGAATTCGTACGGGAGCAATTCTTGGAACAGCTCTCTTATTTTGATGACGTTGCTCCTGTTCCCGTCGAATTTGTCACCCAATCCTACACCGCAGATGAAATCAAATCCTATCTGACAGAAAAATCCAAAGAGTACGCAGCAACCATCCGACCTAAGAAATAAAACACACATCGGGCCGTCTCTCTGCAAAAGTCAAATTTTGGGAGGGGCTTTTTCTACTAATGCATCCGTTAAAAGGCGCGACTGCCAGTCGTAGCCCTGCTCTATCTTCTCCGGGCGGGCAAGCTGGACCAGTTCTTGGGTAATGAGCCGCGCCAGATGATAAC
Source organism: uncultured Gammaproteobacteria bacterium (assembly GCA_964621305.1). GTDB lineage: Bacteria > Patescibacteriota > Microgenomatia > UBA10105 > UBA927 > JAGVFE01. Next base: position 14,374 of record CAZUOM010000002.1, read on the forward strand.
CGGAAACAGCGTCATCTTTGGCTGTTTGATCAAATAAAGGATGATCTCGATTGATAAAAACAACCCCGCCCTCTACAAAACTTTCCCGCTCCTCCGGCCCCAAGTGGGACAGAGAACAGACCAAATTCATGCCCCCGATTTTGACGCGTTTAACCAATCGCGTCTTGTCGTGCAACACGGTTTTAACTAAACTCCTACGCTTTCTGTTTTTTATTCCATCCAGGACCTGTCTTGTGCTATCAGTACTGTTTTCGGATTTCCTGGCCTTGCCCAGGGACTTACCCATTGTTGTTGTTCCGAGAGCTTTCTCAAGTTCCGGCCGGGCACTAGACACGGCTCCGGCAAAGAGCGGCAGGTCATGCATGAGAAAAATATCGGTGTTTTTCTTGAGCGCCTGCTTAACGCGTGACAAAGCGTTTGAAAGGGCTTCGTCTGTTTTAATATCCGCGCGTCCACGGGAAACCAGCCGCAGGTCTTTGGCAATTTTTTTATTTTCTTCTCCATGACGGCAGCAAAAACGGCAAACTCCTGGCTGTCACGAAGAAAATTGTCCCGGCTAGAAGTCAAAGGAAGAAAATCCGCATGAAGCTCTCCGGTGAGCCGCCGCGGCGGCAACTCCCGAATGCCGTCCAGGCCAAAATTCTCGCGCCGTATGCTCATTCCCCGAACCTTGACTGCAATCCCAACCTGCTCTGCGGGTAAAAGGAGTGAAGAAATGACTACTTCGCCTGCTATCAATCCTGCTGGCGTTGCTTCGCGGATCCGATAACGCCGGCCGAGAACAACGTGGACCATCAACCGTTCTCCATTGAGGATGACGCGAAAGTTCTTGGCTCCCAGGGGAAGCTGCTGGCGAAGCCGCCGGGCAAGCTGTTCAACGCCAATTGGGTAACGCAGGTCTGAAAGGCTCACCTTGGTCCCGTGTCCTTCTCCGGCAACTGCCTGCTCGAGGACCGGAATTTCCCAGTCAGACGCAGATTCAAATGCGCTCCGGTCAAAAACCACGGTTGCGCTGTAGGCTTGTTTGCGCGTATACATGGTAAACCGGTCGCAGAGGGAAAGGACGGCAAATTTGCCGATGCCAAACTCGCCGATTCGCTGCCTTTGATAAATCGGCGACTGGGGATTACGGCGCTTAAAATCGGACCCGATGGTAAAATACTGGGTCAATCCTTCCCGATCCATTCCGCTTCCGTCATCTTCAACAATTAGCTCGCTATCTGTAAGGGTTATCTTTACCGTGGTGGCATCAGCATCGTATGCATTGGCTACCAACTCCCGCACGAGGTCGAGGCTTTCTGCATAGAGCCGGGTACCGATCGTGGTCAGGTGCGATTTGTCAAAAGTAATAGGGATCGTGGAGGGAACCATGCGTAGATTGTATCCTATTGTGCTCTTGCGCACAAAAACTAGCTGGAGGCGCATTTTTTCAGTACAATGCGAACATGGAGAAGACGTATAACCCGGCTCTCGTTGAAGAAAAAATCTACCAGATGTGGGAGGAGGGCGGGTATTTTACCCCTCGTAAAACTCGGGGCAAGCCGCCATTCTCAATAATTTTACCTCCGCCTAATGCCAATGCGGATCTTCACCTAGGTCACGCGATGTATATCGTTGAGGATATTATGATCCGGTATCACCGCATGAAAGGCGACCCCACGCTTTGGCTGCCAGGCGCTGACCACGCAGGATTTGAAACGCAATACGTGTTTGAAAAGGAACTTGCCAAGGAGGGGAAAAGCCGCTTTGATTTTGACCGCGATACACTTTATAAAATGATCTGGGACTTTGTGCAAAAAAACCGCACGACCATGGAAAATCAGTTGCGGCGGCTTGGTTTTTCTTTAGATTGGACCCGCAATACCTTTACCCTTGACCCGAAAATAGTCGAGATAGTCTATAAAACCTTTAAACAATTGTACGACGATGGACTCGTTTACCGCGGCACGAGACTGGTCAACTATTGCACCAAAGACGGCACCGGATTTTCGGATCTGGAGGTCAAATACGTCGAACGGACTGACCCCCTCTACTATATGAAATACGGCCCGTTTACCATAGCGACAGCCCGACCGGAAACCAAATTCCGCGACACGGCACTTGCTGCCAACCCCAATGATAAACGCTACCAAAAGTGGATAGGTAAAACAGTTGAAGTCCTGGGGCTTCTCGGACCGTTTCAGCTTACCGTCATCCCCGACCCTGACGTAGATCCTAAATTCGGCACGGGCATTATGAAAGTGACGCCGGCACACGATCCTCATGATTTTGAGTTGGGACAAAAGTTTAATTTACCGGTAACGCCAATTATAGATTTTAAAGGCCGAATGGACTTTTCGTGGTTTTTGGAGAAAAATGATGTAAATCCAAAGCATCGAGCCCGCGCAGAAAAATATCACGGCAAAAAAGTTATAGAAGCCCGAGCGCTCATGGTTGAGGACCTTAAAGAAGACGGCTTACTGGTAAAAACTGACGAAAGGTACACACACCACATCGGCACCTGTTACAAATGCGGCTCTGTCATCGAGCCGCTTCCTATGGAACAGTGGTTTGTGAAAGTGGCTCCGCTAGCAAAACGAGCAATACAAGCAATACAAGCAAAAAAAGTAATGTTCATACCAAAACGGTTTGAAAAAACAGCCAAGCAGTGGCTCACCGATTTTCACGATTGGAACATTAGTCGCCAACTTGTTTGGGGCATGAGAATTCCAGCTTGGCAATGTCAAAAATGTTTAAAGTGGACCGTCACTGACGAAAAAAAACCGGAGCGATGTACCAAGTGCGGCGACATAAATCTCAAGCAAGATACCGACACGTTCGATACGTGGTTTAGTTCTGGACAATGGCCCTTCGCTGCGCTTCGCGCGGCTCACGGTAAACCCCTTGATACCATTGATGACTTTGTATATTTCTACCCCACGAGTGTTATGGAGACGGGGTACGACATTCTACCCTGGTGGGTGTGTCGGATGATGATGGTGGGAATATACGTAACCGGCGATGTTCCCTTCCGAACAGTTTATCTTCATGGCTTAGTTCGGGATGCCAAAGGACAAAAGATGAGCAAAAGCAAAGGAAACGCGATCAACCCCCTTAAAATGGTTGACCAATATGGAGCTGACGCACTGCGCATGGCGCTCGTCTACAGTACTGCTGCCGGCAACGATCAGTCGTTATCCGAAGACAAAATCCGAGGAATGCGCAATTTTGCAAATAAAATATGGAACATAGCCAGATTCATTGTCATGAATCTGGAAAACTCAAAACTCAATGACCAAATCTCAACGAAGGAATTAAAAAATCCTGATGATAAAAAAATCATCAAAGAACTCAACAAGCTAACAAAATCTGTAGCCAAAAATATGGAAACCTACCGCTTTTCGGATGCTGCGCAAAAAATTTACGATTTTACCTGGCACAGACTTGCTGACGTGTATTTGGAAAAAAACAAAGAGAGGTTTAAAAATGGAGATCCTCAAGCGCTAGCGATTATTCTTCATGTGTATCGAACAATTCTCAAACTCCTCCATCCCTTCATGCCTTTTGTTACCGAAGAAATCTGGGGGAAATTACCGAGGAAATTAACCGATCCACTCATCATCTCTAAGTGGCCGTAAATGTAATCGTCCCTACGATTTTATCAAACAACGCATCATCGGTATCCCAGTTGGCGTTAACGCCGGTCGGAGTAAAATGATTGACTTCAAGAGAAATACCCTCCGGTCCGTGAACAACGAAGCCACGGATTTGGACAAACGTGTAGCCGCCCCCGGTAGTGCCGGCAAATAGGCCCGAAAATTCCTGGGCGGGCAATCCGGAAACTGATGCCTCCTTCATGAGAAACGCCCGGCCGCCGGCATCGGTCATGATTGCCCCGATTGTCGTAGGCAACGCCTGACCCCTGCCCCGCGGAGCAACAGTCAAACGGGTTCCGCCGGGAAGATATGTTCCCTGTGAGGCGCACGTTTGTCCATCGCAAATTGGACTCACCACGTCCGACGGAAGTTTTAGCGAGATCCAGGCAATCGGCTCCCTGCTATTGCTTGAAATCGGAACATACCTGATCCACCCGGCATACGGGCCAACCGGCAATGTGACAGACGGCATAAGAGCCGAAGGCGCGCTGGGTGTTGGCTGCAGAGCAATTTGCCCTGTACGCTGAATCAGATACTGATGAAGAAAAACGCTCGCTCCAACCCCGAAAGCAAAAAGAATACTAAACAGCATGATATTGCCCAGCACAGATAAAAGACCTGAGTGCCTTGATGCCGGCTTGGTAATTTCATGCTCCGGAGCGAACTGGGGCTTTGGCGTGCCGGTTTTTTCGTCTATCTCCGGCGTTTCTTCATAGTGAAGAAACTTGGATTTTTGTTGATCGTCCATAAAAATATTGTTCCATGTCTGGAAGGCGTCTGTCAATTTCGAATCCACTTAAAAAGACACGCGGTCATGTTATCCTTGCTGCCTCCTTTTTCTGCACTATGGAGCAACGCAATGACTGATTCGGTCATGCTCTCCGATGTTTTACCAGAGCTTGCAATGATTGTAGAAATGTCTTTTTCAGATACAAAATTGGTTACACCGTCTGTTGCCATAAAAATTGCTTCACAATCGAAAACGTGAAGCACATATATTTGCGGAGTAAGGCCATAGCGCATCGTGCCAATGGCTTTAGTCAAGTGTCCATCAGTGCTTATGTCGTCGTGTGTCACCTTTTTCAACGCACCATTGTGAAGTATATAAACAGGACTATCCCCAACGCTACCGACCCAGATGCTCCTCTGACCAACCATAACCATAGAAAGAGTAGTCGCCATTCCATCGCTGTATCCAATTTCTTTCTGTTTCTGATAGATGGCTATGTTCGTTGAACGAAAAATACGCTTAAGCAATAATTTTTTGTCTTTCCAATATGTATTTCGTAACTGTATTTGCTTGTATCCCCAAACGGCCGTTTCGCAAGCGAGCTTGGCTGCTGTATCTCCATGGGGCATCCCGCCGACGCCATCAGCAATAACGACACATTCATCATGATAATTGAGAAAATAGTCTTCTTGTATCTTGCGGTCACCTTGAAGTTGCGAAGCGGCAAACAGCGTTGAAACCTTGGATTGATCGATCTTTCGAAAATACGGATCAAGCTGCATGGAATCTAACCTCCACCTCGCTCCAGTTCACAACGTTCCACCAATTTTTAATGTAATCGGTCCGCATATTCTGGTACTTGAGGTAGTACGCATGTTCCCACAAATCCAAACCAACTATAGGGCTTTTACCTTCCATGAGGGGATTGTCCTGATTGGGCGTATCAGAAATAACCAGCTTTCCGCCGTCAACAACCAGCCACACCCAACCGCTACCGAATCGGCCCATGCCTTTTGCAGAAAATTGCTCCTGAAATTTTTCAAAGCTTTCAAAGGCGCTTTCGATTGCCGCCTTGAGCGCTCCGCTTGGTGCCCGCGGCTCTCCTTTGGGATTGGCCGCCATGACGGCCCAAAAAAGGGAGTGGTTGTAGTGTCCACCACCATTATTTCTTACTTTAGTTCGTATTGGCTGCGGAACTTGATCGAGCTTTTTGAGTAAATCCTCAATTGTTACATTGTTAAATTGTTGAATTGTTGTGAGAGCTTCGTTGAGATTTTTTACGTACGTCCCATGGTGCTTATCGTGGTGAATCTGCATCGTACGCTCATCGATGTACGGCTCAAGAGCGTTGTAGGAGTAAGGCAGATCTGGAAGTGTAAACATAAAACCTCCTTTGAAAAATTTATTTCTGTCTGGCGAGCAATGCCACAAGCGTAATTGCGATTAAAAGTAAAACCCAAAAGATATTCCCAATGGTAAAAAGTTCATTTGCTGTCATCGTCTGCCTCCTGATTTTGCTTCCAGTATAAGTGCTGTCGCAAGGAAAGTCAAAGAAAGCATCGCGCCGCTAAAAAGTTCACTCAGTGTTGGCCGAAAAGAAGACTGCAAGACGCTGGGGAAGAAATATCCTGCGACATTGTAAAGCAGTACCGCCTTTGACATATCTTCCGCATAACGCGAAAGAAGATCGTATTGTCCACGAGTAAACCGAAGTATCATCAAAACTATGATAACACAGAACAATCGTTATATTCTTGCCAAGTCTTAGTTGCAACACTTTGTCAAGACTTGTGTTTCATATAAGGAAACAAACTGACCACAGTAGGCGAGGTGCTCTGAAATACGGGTGGTGTCAATGTCGAGCGCCAAGATTTTGGTTGTGGTCGCTGCCGGCTATGAAGTTGGTTAAATCAATTAAAGAAACAGAGCGACCCAAGCTGCGAGCCATCGCGATTACGACATCAGTAACTTTTTGGGTCTGATTTCCTGTGCGACTTGTTCCGTTAATGATTGTTATATTCATGTTGTTTTAAGAAGTGAGCAAGAATTTTTTTAGCATCTTTTTGGATCATGCTGTAATGAAAGGGTAAAATTTTATCGAAATCGTAGGCGAGAAGTTTTTTCGCGCTTGCCAGTCGCTCTCTTATATCGCCGCTTGTTCCATCATTATTGGACACAAAATCATAAATTCCTTCTCTTCCATCGCCTTCAACGTGATCTCCAGAAAAAAGAATTTTGTTTTTCGTATCCAAAAGGAGGGCGCTGCCTGGCGTATGACCGGGGACATGAATAACCTGCAAGTGATCAGCAAATTTATATCCGTCGTCGACGAGAACATCTGGTTTAACAGTTAGCCATTGGTTATTTCCGTCATTTTTGTGAAGGTAAATTTTCGCTCGATATTCCTTCTGAAGCTTTTTCGCTTCGCCGGCTGTTGGACCATGAGACATAAAGAGTTTAACCGGCTTATCAAAATGATCAATAAAATCCTCGTGTTCTTCGGTTAGCTGCTGAGGGCCGTCAATCAAAACTAAAAAATCTTTTTCTTCAATAAGATAACTTCCCACGTCCTCGCCATAAAAAGTTTGTTCGGGGAAACGATAGACGTTGGTCGCTATTTTAAAACGGTCGTTTGTAACGGTTTCATTGCCGTTTGCTTTCCAATCTGCCAAACCGCCTGAATATTCTAGTATATTTGTGTAGCCAAGTTTTGTAAGCTCTTTCAGGCAACGAACGCTTGCAGCGCACGTAAATCCGTCGCAAGAAGTAACGATAATAGATTTTTTATCAAGCAAAAGCTTGCCTGCTCGATCACGAACATACTTCCAACGCAAATTTTGGGCTCCAATAATGTGTTCCCAGTTGAAATAATCAACGCCTCGGCAATCAAGAAGCGTAAATTTTTTTCCTGATGTTATCAACTCTTTAAGTTCTTGGGTTGTAATTTCTTTCATTGTTAACGTATTTGCGAAATACTACTATCAACAAAACTCTTGATAGAAACAAGCGCTTCTTTATTTGGCTTACAGTAAACAAACTTTCCATTTTTCTTGCACTCGATAAGCCCCCCTTGTCTCAAGTCATCTATGTAACTAGAGACTGTCGATTGTGGAAGTTTCAGATCCTTTACTACACCAGTAACACAGTTGCCTGTATAGCCTTTTGCCGTATCTAAATCGCAATCGCAGCCCTCGGCAAGGATTTTTAAGAATATCGAAAGGCGCAAGGGGTTTCCTAAAAGATCCATGTATCGAGACACGGAGCGATAGAACAGCAGCTTAGTCATATACACATATTATATCACATTTTTACGATATGTCAAGCGAAGAATAATAAGTATATAATTGTGGCATGGCAAAACTAAAGAAAGAGAAACTGCCGCAGCATTTGAAGGAACTTCTTAAAATCAGTGGTAAGCCCACGTGGCGCAAAAAGATCAGGAAGTGGTTGCCGTGGACATTTTGGGTGCTGCCGCTTTTAGTCGTTATTCTTTCATATCTTCTGATTTTCAAAGACCTTCCTTCGCCGACCGGACTGGGCAAATACGATATTCCGCTGGCCACCAAAATCTATGACCGAAACGGTAAACTTCTTTTTGACATTTTTGCTGAACAAAACAGGACTCCTGTTCCCCTCAAGGATATTCCAAAACATGTACAGCAGGCAACAATAGCTATAGAAGATAAAGACTTTTATAACCACGGCGCGATCGATCCCATCGGTGGGCTGTTGCGGGCGGCAGCAGCGACTGTCACCGGAAAAAAACTTCAAGGTGGTTCAACGATCACACAACAGATGGTTAAATCAGCTCTTCTTACTCCGGAGCGAACCATCATACGAAAAATAAAAGAAATTATTTTGGCGTTTTGGGTCGAGATCCTGTACCCGAAAGATAAAATCCTTGAACTCTACCTTAACCAAGTCCCCTACGGCGGAACCGCGTGGGGCATAGAAACAGCCAGTGAAAAATACTTCGCTAAATCCGTGCGCGAACTGACATTGGCTGAGGCCACACTTCTTACGGGCCTGCCGCAAGCGCCGACGCTCTACTCCCCATTTGGAGCTCACCCGGAGCTAGCTAGAAAGCGACAAAAAGAAGTGTTGCGTCGGATGGTGGAGGACCGCTACATTACCCAAAATCAGGCAGACGCGGCCATAAGCGAAGAGCTCCACTTTAAAAACGAACCAAATATCAAGGCCGCTCACTTTGTCATGTACGTCAAAGAAGAGTTAGTAGAAAAGTTTGGCGAACGACTCGTTGAGCAGGGCGGGCTCAAAGTAACGACTACGCTTGACCTGTCTTTGCAAGAGCATTCTCAAGCAACTGTGGCAGCAGAAGTAGCAAAACTCAAAAATTTGCGCGTCACCAATGGCGCTGCGTTAATCACAAAACCTGCTACCGGCGAGATATTGGCTATGGTCGGCTCCACAGACTACTTTGCCTCGCGATCGGGAAACTTTAACGTCACGACAGCCCCTCGCCAACCTGGCTCATCAATTAAACCAATTAATTACGCCATTGGCCTAGAAAAAAAAATTATTACTCCGGCAACTATGTTTCTAGACGTTCCAACGTGTTTTGCCAACGTCAACCAGCCTAACTACTGCCCAAAAAATTATGACGGGCAATTTCACGGACCCGTGCAAGCCCGCTTTGCACTGGGCAACTCATATAACATCCCGGCGGTCAAAATGCTCTACTTAAATACAGTTAGTGACATGGTGGCATCGGCTTCGGCCTTCGGTTTGGACACGCTTGTTGACCCAAGCCGCTACGGCCTTTCACTGACTCTTGGCGGCGGCGAAGTACGTATGACTGATATGGCAGAGGCATTCGGCGTATTTGCAAACGCAGGTGTAAGAAAAGATTTGATAGCAATACTTAAAGTCGTCGATAAGCGGGGAAAGCTGCTTTTCGAACGTAAAGACCCAAATCTCACTCAAGAAGTTCCCTCGCAACTGCTCTTGCAAGGACCTCGGGTTTTATCACCGGAAACGAGTTTCCTAGTGTCGCATATGCTTTTGGATAACAACGCTAGAAGTGCCGCCTTCGGACCTAATTCCGCCCTAGTCATCCCAGGCTACGCGGTATCAGTCAAAACCGGAACAACCGATGATTTGCGGGATAACTGGACGATTGGCTACACGCCGCAAGTCTTGGTCGCCACCTGGGTCGGCAATAACGACAATACGCCGATGAACCAGACACTAGTTTCAGGTGTAACCGGGGCAGCTCCAATCTGGAATAAGATAATGAAGCGCGCGCTCGAGGGGAAAACTGATGTCTGGCCCAAACAGCCCGAGGGGGTCGTCGGCGCGCAAGTGTGTTCGCTGACAGGGCTTGCTCCACCTAACCCCGAGGGAGATGATAAAGGGTGTACCACGCGCTTTGAGTACTTCACCCGCGGCACTGTTCCAACTCAAAGGGAGACAATCAAACAACAAGTGCTTATTGACAAAGAAACTGGAGATATTGCTCCACCAGGAAAAACAAATAACGTAGAGATCCAGGGGCACGATGTGCTTCGCGACCAAACCAGCGCCACTTGGTGCCTGGACTGCCCCCACCCGGACGAAAGGGTGACATTGATCAGATGACGTAATATATTAAAGAACCTATAATTAGTATTATTAAACACTACTATTAAAAAATGGAACGGATTCCAAATACCGGACAATTTGTTATTGGCCCGGACAATAAAATTCATCGTGGTAACCAGATTCTTAACAATAGTGAAGTCTTGCCGCGCTTATCTGAAGTCCCGGAACCGTACCGACAGGATTATGAGGGTCTCTGTAGTATGTATGGCAAAGACCGGGTTGATGGGCTGCGCGCTGCGGGTAAAACCGTGGCGGTCTTGTACCCCTTTGCCGGCATGGGACACGCGTATCAGGCGTGGGTGCTAGCTGAGTATTACCAGGCCATGGGTTTTCGTGTCGTGTTTGCGGACATATTCGAAATTGCCCAACCTGACGAACTCGTACGGCTGAAGATGGAACAAGAGGTTTTGAGATCAATCCATCAAAGCAAGAGAGGCGAGTGGGACACTTTGGTTCGCAGAGACCCAAAATATTTCGTCTTAGATAAAATCGTTTCAGTGTTCGCCACTATGGGGCACAGCCTATATGCTGCTGGCGCGGAAGACGGAATTAGAAAAACAGGGCGCCAAAATTTTGTCGAAAAAATAGGGAATGCGATCGGAAAAAACCTAGACAAATCCAAGCACGTAGTGCCGTTTTTGTTTCGACTCCTTGTCCGGCTTGAACAGCAATTCGTTTCCAAGGAGATGCAAAACTCCATGGTATCCTTTTGCGACAGTCTTGGAGTAGACCTTGTAGCGGCATCGCATACTTGGGGGGTGCGTCCATTTATCGGGACCAAGTACGAAGATCGGGCGTTTAGCGCCATTCCGGATATAGGCTATAGCGACCCCGCCATCATGTTTTCATTCGCTGCGGTCGGCAGCCGGATCGCACACGGAACGCCGGGGGGTAGACCCGCAAAACTTTTATCCGATTTTCGTCATATACCGAAGAACCAGAGATTTGATCGGGTTGGCACGTTGGCGCAGACACCGGATTATTTGGCAAAAGCGAAATGGGAATCTGATGACCGGTGGGTGATGATTTCGGCTTCCGGCAATAACGATAACCATGATTATATGATGAGGGCATTACAAGATTGGTACAGCTGTTACAAAAATAAGCAAAGCCCGTATGGGCTAATCTTGTTTCTTGGTATGCACAATGGCAAAGAGGTGCTGAATGAATTGGAGCGATTGGGTTTAACAGGTAATCCAAACATTCACGTCGTGCAGACAGCCAATATGATAGAGACAGCTATATGGCGTTGGTACTGCAAGCAGGCAGTACAAATTGATATAGCCAAACCCGGAGAAAACCCGCTGGACAGCGGCCCACTTGGAGTTGTTAACCTTGCCATAAAAGCAGGCGCAAGAAATGAGGTGAACAACTTAGCCCATGCGGCAATTGACTGGGGGTCTGCAATTCCCTCTGCCTGGCCGCCGGAAGATTACAAATATTGGAAAAGCACCAATGAATTTTCGGCATTTACCGCCCCGGGGTTTGAAAGATCTCAGCAAAACTTGTTCGTTTATCTCGATTACCTATTTGGTGAAAATCAGGAGAAAAAAAATTATGCTAGAGATTGCGCAACCCGGGGTCGCTATAGCGTGCCGCATCAGGCTGGTAAATATTACGCGGCATTAGTAATTAGTAAAATGCTCGGCATAGACTCACTTAATATGCGCATGGTTGCGTTTCAAAACGTAGAAGAGCGCAAGGAAAAACTGCGCATGGTGCTTGATTTGGTTGGTAGAAACTGGAAAGACGCTCCGTCAGTTGTGGATTGGCTGCAGGATGCTCTGCTTGAGCTGGCCGGGTATCAACGGGGAGAGATGAATGTGTTTTTAAAGGCTGTTGCACCAAAAACCATGGTAATAACCATTCACGGAGGTGCGGCAACACGGTGGGGTGAATCGTTTCAGACTGATGAAGGAAAGCAGATTCTAGATCGCTACGAAATTAATCCATCGGTATCAACCAAAGCCAGATGCCTGGTGGACCTTCCGGTTGCCTTCAGTGAGCATTACCCGGATAATGATAGGCAGCCGGTTATTGCATGGAATTTTGAGGCAGTCAGGGATATCGTCTGCGCCGGAGCAAGCCACATGGTGATAGCAGGTTCAGAAAAAAACAAAGATGAGCTTCTCGGAGTCGCCTCTCAAATGGGGATGGATGGAAGCTTTGGAAGATTGCAGAAAGTAAGAGACCGTAAGCTAAAAGTGCAAGGCCACGGTGATGCGCTACTACAGCAGCTAGATGACCTGAAAAAAGCAAAAGAACAAGGAATAGAGTATTTAGTGGCACATTTTGCCGGAGACGCTACTGATTCGCGCAGTGTTCAAATGAGCCTTTTGCTTCAGTACGTACTCAAATTAAATGGTAAACCCGTCTCGGGCGTTTTACCGACGGCACCCATGGCGATCCCCAAGTATCCGGTCTACCGTGATACCATGGGCCGGAGTGTCTTTCTTGGCCACGAAAAATTATATGGTCCTAACTCTGTAGGCAATCCTCTGGCAAAAGTGGTACAGCTGACGTTTGATGGCAAGGAGGATCTTTTTGAAACCGGCGGGTCCAATATCGGGGTATGGGTTTTTGACCTGCCTCAGACAATTGAAGTGCTTGATAGCGTTGTCGGGCTCTACGACGAAGCTCATACGTTTGCAAGGCTGCCTGGTCACGGAGCCAAACAGATGGATGAGTTTGCCCTCGACGACCTCGTCCGAATGCTGGGCGATGTGGTTCAAATTATGGTATCGAGCAAAAAAGAGATAGCTTCTAGCGTTAAAGCCCTCACGGATATTACGGGATTTCTAGAGAGTGTTGCTGCTGTTAAAAGTCGCCAGCGCTCTCGCAAAAGCAGACAAAAAATACTCAAACCATTCCTCTTGTAGAAAGCCCATAGCCTGTGATAAACTAGCTGGCTATGGCTGGGAATAAAGCGCCAAACAGAAAATTTGATCTTTGGGAATTTTCTCTTCTTGAGTTTTTAGTAATTCCTATCCTGGTTGTTATCCGAGTAGGCGACATAACACGCTTCTTCATTCGTTCTCTCGTCAATGTTTTTATAAAAACCTATAATATAATTTCCTTTGTCAGCAAAGAGGCTGCCACTGGCGCTCGTCACTGGCTAAGAGAAAAAACCCGGAAAAAAAGGGCAAAAATTTCGCTACCAACGATTGTATTTCCAAAAATTTCAATCACTGAACAATGGAAGTCGTTTGTTGCGGGAGTAGTTGTCACCGTGGTTATTTTATTCATCCCCTATAACGCGTATGTCTGGCTTAAAAATCTGCCCAATCCGCAGCTTCTCACCAAAAGAGATCTTGAAGTCACTACAAAGATTTTTGATCGAAACGGAGCACTTCTTTATGAAGTCTATGCCGATCAAAACAGGACGCCGGTAGCCCTTGCCGACATTCCCGCGTTTGTCAAACAGGCAACCATTGCAATCGAAGACAAAGATTTTTACCGCCACCAAGGGTTTTCAATTTTTGGTATTCTCCGATCCATTCGGGAAATTCTTCTCAACAGGCGAATTCAAGGAGGATCAACGATTACCCAACAGCTTATTAAGTCTACTCTTTTGACCCCGGAAGTAAAAATATCGCGCAAAATCAAGGAAATACTGCTCGCTTTCTGGGCAGAACGAATCTACAGCAAAAATCTGATTCTGGAAATGTATCTCAATCAGGTGCCCTACGGCGGCACCGCCTGGGGGATAGAAGCGGCCTCTCAAACGTACTTCGGAAAAAGCGTCAAACAGCTCACGCTTCCCGAAGCGGCGCTTCTGGCGAGTCTCCCTGCTGCTCCAAGTGAGTATTCTCCGTTTGGCAGTCACCCGGAAAAAGCATTTGAGCGCCAGGCAGAAGTCCTACGTCGGATGGTGGAGGACCGCTATATTACCAAACAAGATGCAGAGGAAGCACTTGCCCGGACAGTCCATTTTGTTGCGCCCCGAACCGGAATCCGCGCTCCTCACTTTGTCATGTATGTACGAAATATTTTAGTCAAGCGCTACGGCCCCCGCCTGGTGGAACGAGGAGGCTTGCGCATCACTACCTCTTTGGATATCAACATCCAGGAAAAAGCAGATGACATTGTCAGAAGCCATATCGAAGCTCTTAAGCATTTGCGCGTCGGCAACAGCGCTGCCCTTGTTACAAATCCAAAAACCGGTGAAATCCTGGCAATGGTCGGCAGCAAAAACTACTTTGATCTGCCCGCCGAGGGAAACGTTAACGTCACTACAAGTCTGCGCCAGCCCGGCTCTTCTATTAAAGTCGTAAATTACGCTGCGGCTTTGGAAATGGGACTTACCGCGGCAACTATTTTAGACGATTCCCCGGTCGTCTATCGCGTACCCGGCAGTCCTCCTTATTCGCCAGTCAACTACAACGGCCGCTTCCACGGGCCGACGCCGCTTCGATATGCTCTGGGAAACTCCTACAATATTCCGGCAGTCAAAACGTTAGCTAAAATCGGCGTCAAAACAATGATTGATAAAGGGGAACTTATGGGTATTGAGTCATGGAAAGACGAAAGCCGATACGGCCTTTCGCTGACCCTCGGCGGCGGTGATGTAACTATGCTTGAAATGGCAAAAGTTTTTGGGACTCTCGCTAACTCCGGCAAGCGCGTCGACCTTATGCCGGTTTTAGAAATTACCGACTATACGGGGAAAGTCATTGAAAAAAATACGCCTAAAAAGGGGGTACAGGCTGTAAAACTTGAAGTCAGTTGGATTTTGGGAAATATTCTCAGTGATAATGCCGCGCGAACCAGCGCCTTCGGACCAAATTCTGCTCTGGTTATCAAAGACAAAACTGTTTCAGTCAAAACCGGAACAAGTAACGACAAGAGAGATAACTGGACGATCGGCTACACTCCTTCAGTCGTGGCCGCAGTGTGGGTTGGCAATAACAATAATGCGCCCATGGACCCTTACTTAACCAGTGGCGTAACTGGCGCCGCCCCGATCTGGCACGATATCATGACGGAAATCCTAAAAGACAGACCGGATGAGGTGGCGCCAAAACCGGATAACGTTGTCGCCCTGCCCTGCTACTTTGGGAGAGTCGAGTATTTTGTCCGCGGCACCGAGCCGTCCGGCGGCCGCTGCGGCCCGCTGCCCACGCCGTCGCCTTCGCCTACCCCAAGGACCTGATTATTTTCTTAATTAAATGTCTTATTGTTTATCTTAAGATAAATATTGACAAAATATTAACACTATGGTAGTCTCTAATTATGCAATTACAATCAATTTCGGACCAAACCCCCAACGTCATTTCCATTACCCAGGTTCGTGAAGATATCGATATTTTGACAAAGGCATTGAACGAATTTGGCAGAGTACGGGTATTGCGTGGCCAGAAAGTCTTGTTTGATGCTGTTGATCCCTCTTTTGAAGAAAAACGGCGGGAAAGGATCAAAAAAGCAGTGGCGCAAATTAGGTTTGTGGCCCAAAAATATAAAAACAAAAAAGGTTCGATATCTGCGACAGAATGGTTAATCAAAGAGCGCGATCGGATGCGAACCAAAAAATATTATGAAGATCGTAACCGTTGACACTTCTGTAATTGCAAAGTGGTATTGCACAGAAAACGAGGCAGATTTAGACAAAAGTTACCAGCTTCAAGAATTTATTGTTGACGAAAAATATTTCCTGATTTGCCCTCGAATTATTACTTTAGAACTGGTAAACGTCTTAAGATTTAGCAAGAAGATGTCCCACGGCGACTGCCTCAATTCAGTAAATTCATTAATTGATCTTTGCACAAATTTAACAGAAACTCCAAAAATGGAATTGGTTACTGAAATCATGTACAAGAGTAACTTAACAAGTTATGATTCGGCGTTTATAGCCTTAGCTGAATCGAAGAATTGTCCTCTAATTACTGCCGATTATAAACACCACAAAAAATCTGTCTCCAAAAATATCGTCTGGTTGAAAGAATGGAAAGGATCTTTTTGATAGTTTCCCCCGGCTATACTCCTACGCTATATCCATCAGCGAATGATGTCAATAGCTACTAAGCTCTCTTTTATTACTCTGTCACTGCCACCGTTCCGGTGTCGCTTGGGTTGACGTGGTTGTGGTACTTCCATGTTCCAACCTTGGTAAAGGTATAGCCGTACGCTCCACCTTTGGCCACACTTTTTAGATGGTCAAACCCTGGCAATAACTGGTGGGTCGGATGGACTGCCGAAGCCACCCACATACCACCGCTTGATCCGTTAATAAATGTTACACTTGTTCCCTTTTTTACGGTGACAGTTGATGGAGCAAACCCGGTATCAGTATAGGTTACTACCGAGTCCGCAATATCGCTTAGTTTTACTCCACCCTTTTGGCCTTCCATAGCGCCGGTCGGCTCAACCGTGGTCACAACCATTTCCGTTGGCGCTGGAGTCGATTCAACCACCGGCATCGCCTCTTCAACCGGAACCTCGCTACTAGGTTTATTCTCGCCTCTAAGCACATACCAACCAACCCCTAATCCAGCTAAAATTACGACAAGGCCAAGAAGTAATTTACTATTCATTTGATATCACCCCCTTTTAGAAAGACTTAACGAGTTTTACGAATTTACTCTTTCTTAAACCCGCCGACGAAGCGCAGCATGAGTCCGCCGGCTGGCGGACGAATGCTAAGCTAAGACGGGCTTCTTATGTATAACGGTCCGCCACTTTGCTTGCCGCGTAACTGTCTGGTTTGGTTTTGACGTTATAGCCACTACCGCGAATCATTCCAACGATTTCAGCGATCATCTCGCGCGTTTCACCGAATGCGCCGATATCAACATGGATCTCCACATCATACTTGGTTATACCATCTTTATGAAGGAGAGTAAGGACGGTATCCGCAGTCTCCATTGAAAGGGCCGCCTCCTCATACATGCGCTGCCGCAGCACGTAGTGTTTTTTGTTAACCACTCGTTTCCAAAAATAAATGCCGCCGCGGCCTACCCTGTGGATGACGATAGCCGTGACAAAATCAACTCCTGTCCCGTTATGCGGCTGGGAGTCGGTACCAACGACAATTTGGTATTTTCGTTCGGGCTCGCGGGCGAGAAAACTAAGGATGTGTTGCCGTACACCAGTCAACTCGAGGCTTCCGTAAGTCGGGCTCTGGAACATACGCGCATATGGTAACAAACTGTTCACCAAGAGGCAACTTAAACAATTTCCAACCGCACATCGCAGATGCACGCGGAGGCTACGCAGATAAACGCTCATATCATGTCTGCGCTCATCCGCGATATTTTTCCTTCCGCGTTGATCTGCGATTTACTGTCTCGGTCGTTCTTCCCGAGGACGCGCCTCGTTGACAACCAACTTTCTCCCTTCCACGTCGTAGTTATTAAACATATGGATCGCTTTGGCGGTTTCCTCGGGCGTGGACATTTCCACAAAGCCAAATCCGCGTGATCGACCAGAATATTTATCACTGATGACTTTTGCTGAAACCACACTACCTGCTTGCGCAAACAGCTGGCCCAATGCATCAGAATCCATGGTGTATGGAAGGTTTCCTACAAATAGATTTGTAGCCATATAGGGACTCCTTTCTCCTTCGGAAGCAAGAGCGAGAACTGGGACACCCGAAAAAGAAAGTTCATTGGGTAACAATGAGGCTTTCTATGGAGCACCATCACACACTTCTTTCCTAGGTCAAAGGCAGTATACCACAAGTAAGCAAGTTCAATCAAGAACTTCCTCTTCTATAATCTCTTCGAGAGCGCTTTCACTGCTGGACGGAACCGACTCTTTCACCATAAAGCTTGAAACAATTGTGTTATGAACATTAGACCAATAACTACCATATTCAAGCGTCGCTTCGATGGTAAATACAATACTATCTGAAATCGCTCCTACGATGAGCATTTTTTCTGGGCTTGTTAAAAGTATCTTCTTTGCCGGTAGTCCACCAAGTGTTGTATCAAGGATACTAGCGCTGGAAAAACGCTTCTCGGTTTTGACCCACGCAGTCACATCCTGAGCATTAGTATCTTTAGCCCAAATAATGAGTTTGCCGGGGTGATCTTTCTTAGTAAGCTCGATGTGGGCGTAATTGTCTGTATCCTCATCGTGTTTGTTGACAGACAGATCTTTGGGGTATTGAAACTGAAATCCGGCCTGGTCATTCCATGTGGCCATTTCTACAGGACTAGTGGTTGGCGCAAAAACTGTAGAAAGAGCCTGCTTGTTGTTTTGCTTATCTGCCAAAAAAACTCCCGCTCCAGTGCCGCCAAAGAGGATGCCGAGGATGATAGCAATAAGTACTTTCCGATTCTTCACAGATGATATAATACTACCATGAATCGACTGATGGTTTCTCTTCTATTTCTCTTTATCCTCGTTATGTTTTATGCCGTGCCGGCCGAGGCAGCCAAAAAAAGGGTGTTTAAATCGGGATCAAAAGGAAAAGCTGTTGCAGGAAGCTTTTCTACTGCAAGACTGTCGCGGGCAACCAACAGCGTGGTTATCACTTTTCTCAACTTGAAAAAAGTCAAAAAGGTAACCTACACGTTAAGTTATACGGCAAATGGTATTGCTCAGGGAGTTGTTGGAAGCCTGGTTCCCACTGGCCTTGCTACCGATAGCCGCGACCTCTACTTTGGCACCTGTTCGGCTGGCGTGTGCACCCCGCACGGGAACATCACGGGCGCAACGTTAACCGTTTCAACGCAGCTAACCAGCGGCAGCAACGTCAAACGGTATCGGATAAAGGTGTAGGTAGACAAAAATTGCCAAAAACCCAATCTTCAACTTCAATTAACTCCCACACGAGGCAGAACCAACGTTCGGATAGGCATAGTCAACTAAGCGATAGTTCAGCCCGGGCCGACCGTCCCAGACGCCCAAAAACGGCGCGCTACCAGACCCAACGGCTGTACCCGGAAGGTCAATAGCATGATTTTCTAAAACATAGTGAAAGTTGGGATGCGCTATTGCAAGAGCTATGCCGTCGGACAGCGTGGCAGGCCGTTCGTTTCTACCAATATGGCTTCGCACCCAGTCAACGCTTTTGTCTCTATATTGCCGTCCGTCTTGTATCCAGATGAGTTTAAGATTTGAGTAAGTAACCCCTCCTGCAGTATCATACCCTGCAGAAAGGTCGAAATAGATCCCTAGACCAGCAAAATCAGCTTGGGTTTTCAAATCTACGCTCGTACCGAGGGTTACAACTGGAATGAACTCTTTGGGTAATTTATCAGGACGAGGAGCAACGAGTACCATAATTCTATCTTTCAATACACCCAACCCACGGTAGATATTAGCCTGCCGTTCCAATTCGGCACTTAGCTTTGCTAAGCCCTCTTCTCTGTTACTAAATTCAAATTCAAATTGAGGCATAATGCACTTTATACCATACTTATAGGCCATTTGTCCAGTTTTCGGCTTTCTAACAAAGCAAAGGTTGTTCTTTATAGTAGTTGTGAGGTTGGGGTAAAGGTGATTTCCACTCCCTCCCGATTTTCTATTTTTTTGTTCGTCGAATGTAACAACCAAAGCTTTTTTCAACTGCTCTTTACGGCAGTAGTATAAGAGGTGTTCTAAATCGTTTTTTCTAATATGAGGTTGATATTTGATCTCAATTGGTAGCTTCCCGTCGCAGGCAACATGAAGAAAATCAACTTCTTTTACTTGCCTCTGGCGAAAAAAGTAGATTTCTCCTTGCTCCAGGCGTACAAGGTAATTTATCCATAATTTGATTGTAAATGCACAGTTGCACTCAAAAGTGCAAACAATTTGATGATATCTGTCAAGTCGTCACCTTTTAACTATGAAGCCGATGGTGTTTGCCACAAGAAGTGCGAGGAGCAGCGGATCGGCAAGAGTGATTCCGAAGAAGCTTTGAGCCAGCACCAAAAACCCAACGAGTATTCCCCATCCCAAGCTCCATTTCCCTTGTACCGGCGAGGTTTTGGGCTCAGGAAGCATCACGAAGGCAAAGAGAAATACTGTTCCATCAATCGTTAATCGAAGCGAGGTTGCGGCCATATATATAATAAAGAAGGTTAGTGGCATCCATTGGCGGCGCAGCCTCCATAATATAGGAAGCATCCCGACCGCAATAATCGCAACCGGTAACATTCCCCATGCCGCCCCCCACCAGGCAACGGGCCGATTAAATATAAGCGAGGAGAACATAATCCCGAATGCCGCAGGGTTAAAAATGTGCTTATGTTTTCCTATTCTTGCCAGAATACAGGCAACCAAAACCGGCAAAACTCCCGCCATTGGATCAAAAATCAAGCCTATCAATAAGCCGGTTACAATCGAAGACAGAGAAGGATTTAATATTGAAGAAGCAAAAACCGCTAACAAAACATTTAAAACCAAATTGATTTGAAAATGGTTGGCGAGACTGACAATCCACAAAACGAGAAGAACAACAATAACTTTCCCTCTACTATCCGCCCAGTAAGGTTTTAGATCCATTATTTTACTATAACACTCAATCTTGACAAAAGCCCAAAAAACGTTCAAGCTAGTAAAGTAATGAAAAAGTTCGTCCTCACCCTCGTTATCCTTATTCTTATTACTGCAATTGCAGTAGCCGGATATTTTGGCTACACGCAGATAACACAGTCAAAGGCCGCCTCAACAATCCAAACAGGAATAGCACTCCCTAGCTTATTAGTCAATCCGTTTATTGAAAAGCCTGCCAGCGGATTTGGTGGCGCCTCCATGGTCCAGACATTGTTTACTGAGCCCACGCCAACTTATCAGAATCCATTCGGATCAACGCGGTCGGGAAACCCGTCATACCAGAATCCTTTTGAGGCACTACGATGATATGCAAACTTCAAACTTAAAAATGAAAACTTTAAACTTTTTAAAACTCTGTGTTTTTCTTTTCGTATTTATCATTTTGAATTTTAAAGTTTTAAGTTTACCGTTCCCTTCTATATTCGCCCAATCCCGCTTGACCTATCCGATCCCCGAGCTCGGCTTTTGCCGAGACGCCAAGGAGTGCTACCTCTACTGTCAGATTCCAGAAAACAAGGCTGCTTGTTGGTCGTACGGCAAATACAAACTTGGTCCGCAAGTCTTGGGCGCAAACACCATGAGCGAAGAAGAAAAGCGCTTTATGCGGGAGAAAGCCAAACAGTACGGTATCACCTTCCCCATTGCCGAGCTGGATAACTGCGCGGGGCCGGCTGAATGTCGCGACTTCTGTGAACAACCTAATAATCACCAGACATGCATGGACTTTGCCAAGAAAAAAGGCTTTGCCAGAGAGATGGACCAGCGTCCTGGGGGCATTGCCCAAGAGAAGCGACTGCAAATCATGCAAAGTGCTCAAAGAGAACTTGGCTGTACCTCGATGGAAAGCTGCAGGAACGTCTGTGAACAGGACCAGGCTCGCTGCGAGGCTTTCGCCAAAAAATACGGCCTAACTCAAGAACCGCCTGCTGAGTATCGGCAAAAGAAGGAAGAAATGATGAAAAAAGCCCGTGTTGATCTTGGTTGTGACTCGATGGAATCCTGTCGCAGTGTCTGTGAAAAAAATCCGGAGCGCTGCATGCAATTTGCCCGGCGTCACGGCTTTGACCGAGGATCGCATCCGCAGTCGCCTCCACCAGAGGCATCGCCAAACTACGGGATCCAACGGTTTGGCAAAGGCGGTTGTGATAGCCAAGATTCCTGCAAAAAATACTGCCAGGAACACCCTGATGAATGCCCTGGATTCCAGGGGTACACACGTGCCATAGAGGGCGGGGTCTCCTCACAACAAAGCCCAGGAACCTACGTGGGTCCCACCGGCTGCCGCTCTGAGACAGAGTGTAAAGGTTTTTGCGAAACCAACCCAGACAAATGTCCCGGATTTAGGCAGTCCCAGCAGAAAATGCCCACGTATCAAGAGCAATATCCCTACCAACCGCCTTCCGTGTCCCCGTATCCCAGCTACGCGCCAGGAGGGGGCACCTACCTCGAGCCAATACCCATCTCCTATCCTACTTATTCCACCACACCCAACACACAACCATAACACCCTTCACGATGAAACTCCAAAAGAAGTAAAGGAAAAAGTTAGTCCTCGGCGAGGATAACGAAGGTGAAGAGTTTGTGGCCAGGGCCAAGCTCGCGTTCAAAAAGCGCAACGTGGTTGTTGCCTTTCACCTGCTTACCCCACTCTTTCCGATCATCAAGGTCTCCTTTTGCCGCCTCTGCTTGTGATTGACCGAGTGTTTGTCCTACGGTAGTCGTGCTATCCAAATGTGCGTAGATTGCCTCCAGCTGTTCGTAGTCGTGGGCATTGGGATGTTCATTGCTGGGCGGTCCGGCTGGGTTACTGGTGTAGTCCATGCAGGTTCCGAGGTTGGAGTTGCTAAAGTTCACGTCCTGATGATCCAGTCCAAACTCATGTCCTATCTCTTGGCACATGACGAGGTTTTTCCACGCTGGGGTGTTGTACTTGGCGGTAGTAAAGTATGTGTCATTAACTTTAGTTACTCCCTGATAGATGTGGCTGCCGCTTACCCAGATCTGTGCCAACCCCAGCCAGCCGTTTGCGCCGTACTTGTAGTTGCAGACCTCCACTCGGCCATTGGTCGGTCGACATGTCCTCGGGTTTTTCCCACCGGCAACAATGGTCGTATCAAGAACTGAAGACTTGTTCCAGTCGCTCGACGTTGTTCCTAAAAACGGATCCCAGGCTGAGGAAAGGTTGTCACTAAGCTTAAGGGTAAATGGGTTGGCGGCTCGTGCCCAATGGTAAGCTCCCCACGAGTGGCTGGCAAAAACAAGCACTGGAAACACCAATAGAGGAAGAATGGTTGCACCGATACTAAAGTGACGAGGAGATAGAGAACGTCGTTTCATGAAACCATTGCATATGGTACTAAAGAAATCGGCCCCGTGTCAACTGCAACTAGCGGCCTTTGGCGTAACTCCCAACTCTTTGTTATTATAAAGCTCACCATGAACCTAATCGATTTTTCCTTGCCACTTGATAGTTCCACGCGACCATGGACTGGAGACCCGCCGGTAAAAGTCGAACCGGTCTACACCCACTGGCCAACGCTTTAGTTGCTGCGAGAATAAAAATCGTCGGCCTAGATAGTCCGAGTCCGGATAAAGACCCCTACACCATCCACAAAATTCTTTTATAAAACGAGGTTCTCATAATCGAAAACCTCTGCAATCTTGATAAGCTAATTGGAAAAAGGTTCAAAGTCTATGCTTTCCCGCTCAAAACCCCAACCGACGGCATACCTCTGCGGGTCGTTGCAGAAATTATCTGATGAAAAATAAACCACATCTCCATCATTTCTGGCTTATGGTCGCCGCTCCAACTTCCGAGTAAAAAATCTTCTTCTGCCAGTTTCCAATAGCGATAATGTGAGGGTTACTCAAGATAATCTTTTAGTTTCTTGCTCCTGCTTGGATGTCTCAACTTTCTTAGCGCTTTCGCCTCTATTTGCCGAATGCGTTCGCGCGTAACACCGAACTGAGCGCCAACCTCCTCAAGCGTCCTCGGACGGCCGTCTTCCAAGCCAAACCGCAAAATAAGAACTCGCTTCTCTCTGTCAGAAAGGGTGGCAAGCACTTCTTCCATGTGTTCTTTCAGTAGTTGCCGAGACGTTACTTCATACGGAGTAGGACCGGGGTCAGAAATAAAATCACCCAAGTGGCTATCTTCTTCATCTCCTACTGGTGTCTCAAGGCTCGTAGGTTCCTGAGAAACCTTCATGATCTCTCGAACTTTTGTTACATCTATCTGCATAATCTTTGCAACTTCTTCCGGCGACGGTTCCCGACCTAAATCCTGCATTAGACGACGGCTAGCACGCACAAACCGATTGATCGTCTCAACCATATGAACAGGAATCCTTATGGTACGAGCTTGGTCGGCTATGGCACGGGTGATGGCCTGCCGGATCCACCAGGTGGCGTAGGTAGAAAACTTGTATCCCTTTCTCCAATCATATTTTTCTACTGCACGGATGAGCCCCTGATTGCCTTCCTGAATAAGATCTAAAAGACTCATGCCGCGACCGATATATTTTTTGGCAATGGAAACAACGAGCCGAAGATTACTTTCAGTCAACCTGGTCTTAGCTTGTTTGTCGCCTTTTTCGTAACGCTTGGCCAAGGAAATTTCGTCGGCAAATACCAAGAGCGGGATTCTGCCGATCTCTTTGAGGTACATCCGCACCGGATCAGAAACCCCTTCTTCACTAGCACGAACCAGCGCCTCAATCTCTTTCTCTAGCTCTACAATGCTTTTGCTCGCTTCTTTCTCTATGTCTTGTGATGTAGTTTCAAAAACATCAATGCGTGCTTTTATTAGCTGATCATAAAGGTAATCTAGGTCTTTGATGTGTTCCTCTGGTTTTGGGTAAAGTGCAAAAATATCGTCTTGAGTGACAAAACCATTTTCTTTTCCTTCTGCAAGCAGATCAGCTATTGTTGTAATGGGCTTTGCTTTCACGGTGCGGACTTTATTCTATCAAACCGAGGCTGATTTAACTAGAGCACTAAGGCTTTTAGTTGACTGGGTCAGTGCTTTTTCTGCCTGAATGTATGCATTGCTGCCCACCTTAAAAATTTTCAACTGTTTAGAAATATCATTGATATCATGCCTCAAGTGTACTTCTCTCAGGCTCCGGAATGCCTTTGACCATTCTTGAATGAGTGCATTTTCATCATCCACGATATCAGCTATATCCCATAAAAACGCCCTATCTAGTGTCGACAACAACTCCTTGGGGAGGCTCGCAGCAAACTCTTTGACAATAAATTGTCTAGAGCCTTTTATATAACCAAAAAGATGAGAAAGGGCTTGATGAACTGGCGCATAAAAAAATTTTTCTATTGGTAAAGCTTCAACAAGTTCTTCAAAAAACTCTTGTGTTTTGCCTTGCACTATCAATGCAAGCACGTAAAGCTCAAGTTTTTCTACCCTGTTCAACGCATCCGTCGTCGATCGTTGCTCCGACATTGGTATCGGTGTCCCGACTGTCTTTGCTGCTTTCTTCACTGCCTCATCAATGGCCACTTCTGATACATCAAGGGCTTTAGCGAATTTTTTTATGTAATGCTCTTTGACAATTGGATTGTCTATGGTGGCAATAATCGGCAACAGCTCATCGGTTGCTTGTTTCTTGCCATAGGCGGAGGCCACGTCAAAACGCCCAAGAGCGGAGGAAATAAAATAATCATACATCGGCTGGGCGTCTTTGATGGCTTTTTTGAGCAGCCCGGCGCTTTGACGAGCCGCCGCGTCCGGGTCTTTGCCCAATGGCATCGTGGCAACAGCCAACTCCAGCCCTGCTTTGTCTGCTAAGGCTATCCCCCGTCTGGCCGCCGCGTCTCCAGCTGGGTCGCTGTCGAGCGCAAAAATAACCTTTTGAGCAAAACGCTTAAGTAAATGTACGTGACCTTCCGTCAGTGCAGACCCCTTAATGGCCACAACGTTGCTAATCCCTGCTTGGAAAGAAGAAATGGCGTCAAACTCTCCTTCAACAAGGACTGCCTCATTGGCTTTTGCTATAGCATCTTTTGTCACATCCAGCCCGTAGAGCAGGTTCCCCTTGCCGTATACCGACGTCTCGGATGTATTTATATACTTAGCTTCTTTTGCATCTTTATCTAGAAGCCTTCCGGAAAATCCTACGACGTTGCCTCTGTGATCTTTGAGTGTAAACATGAGCCTACCGCGGAAGCGATCATAGCCGCCGCGGGAGGACGGCACAAGCAGGCTCGCTTTCTCCAGAAGCCCTGCTTCATAGCCTTTTTTTGAAAGATACTTCAGTAGTCCATCCCAACTGTTTGGGCTATAGCCGAGCCCGAATGTTTTGATGGATTTTTCAGATACTCCGCGGCTTTCCAGATATACACGCGCTTTCTCTCCTAGAGAATGCTTCATTAATAGATACTGGTAAAACTCGCTAGCCAGATGATTCACCTCATAGAGTTTCTGCTTGAGCTTTGCCTCCGGCGTATCTGCAGACCTTCGTTCAAGGACCACCCCTGCTTTTTCCGCAAGCGTTTGGAGAGCCTCAAGAAAATCCACATGTTCGTACTCCATGACAAAATCAATCACCGATCCGCCTTTGCCACAGCCGAAACAGTGCCAGGTCTGACGCTCAGGGCTTACCATAAACGATGGTGTTTTCTCCGAGTGAAACGGACAAAGAGCCTTAAAGTGGCGTCCGGCTTTCTTAAGCGTCACGCGGCCGCTGACAACATCAACAATATTTAACCGGGACTTAACCTCGTCAATATCGCTCATTGCAAGGCGAAGAATAACACAAATTGCGATACAGGTCGAACGATAAAAGTCACTTCACCAGAGGTCTCTAATAATTAACGGCCTAGGCTTCTCTTTGGCCAATTTTTTACCATAATTACAACGGCAACTGCCAAGAGGGCATTTACAATGCCTGCAACGAGAATCCATTGATCGATGCTATTCATGACAACCTTCCTTTCATGGCTAACCAAATAGAGGCAAACATCAACTTGCTTGCTATTTCCACTCTTTGCGTATTCTTTTTCTCCATGCCTCTACCACTCTTTTATTTTTCCAGTTTGGATGATTTCTTTTCCATTTACCAGTGGCAACAAAATTTTTTGCTATGGTCCCTGGCTCTATCTTTCGATCAGATAATACTGTTTTCATATCGATGGCGGTGGGGGCGAGATTCGAACTCGCGCGTGCCTTGCGGCACATCTGCTCTCCAAGCAGACGCAATGGGCCTCTATGCGACCCCACCTACGGTTTCTCCCTTAACACGCTTTGTCAAACATCTGCGGACCTCCAAACATTTGCTATCATTTCTTGTAATTTAAAAAAGTCAACTTTATGATTATATCTAATTTTAAAAGTTCCCAACTCGTTGGGTTTATACTTGCTATTTTTTTGTTTCAACAGAATAACTTTTTGAAATTGACGTTTCGGAATTCCAGACCGTCTTGACCAAAAATTTTTTAACTTTTCAATGTTATAATCAGGATACAAAAAAAGTTGGCCCCTCACCCTTGTTGAGTCAACCGCTAAAATCTCTCTGAGAAATTTGCAAAACAACGCAATAATTTCCGGCTTAGAATTAGTTAACTCGATTGCATAAATCCAATGACTTTTTTCTTTTTGACTGTTTCTCGCTTTAGTTCCTTCGCAGGCGTAAAGCATCGCACCTGCTAGTTTTAGCTGACTCTTGGTCATGTACGCTAGTATAGCGTACTACCCTCAAATGTCTGCTTTTTAGGTGGGTTTTTACTTATAACGCGATATGAGGTACACGCCGGAGACAAGAAGCGCGGCCCCTAACAGAAACGAGCTGGCAATAGTTTCGCCAAACACAAAAAATCCCGCAACGCCTGCAGTTGCCGTATTGAGGTACACGATGCTACTAGTCAAAAGTGTTGATCCGTACTTGATGCCAAAGTTATATAGATACCACATGACGATACTCAAAACTATCCCAACAAACAGAAGCGCTGCCCATCCGACAGCTGACAGCGAGGCAATGGCTGCCATTTGATTACCTTCAAATATAATCATCGCGCCGATAGAGGCAACCAGTGTCATAAATGCAGTTGCTGCCGTAATCTCAATGGGTGTGACAATCGTACTGATTCGCTTTGCAGCCAAAAGATAGAGCGACCAACAAATGGTTGCGAGCGTCAATAAAGTATTGCCGTATACAGTGCCTAGTCCAACAGCGCCGCTTGCGGGATGTAAAACTATAATAAGTGTCCCGCTTAAGCCAAAAAGTATTCCGAGAAGTTGCCTCGGCTGAAATGATTTTTTTGTCCCAATAGTTTGCTCGATAAACATAAGAACCGGAACGGCTCCATACAAAAGTTGCGATACGGCGCTCGTTGTATAGCCAACGCCTAAAATGAAAAGAAAAATATTGCCGGCAAAAAATGCGCTTAATAGGACCAGTTTCTTCCAGTGGGCAATCAAAGCTGGTGCCTGGCGATAGACCAGCGGCACAAGGATGACGCTGGCGACAGCGTAGCGCAAAAACGTAATAGTCATGGGAGGCAATTCGCGGAGAAGAATTTTTGCAGCAATCGGCGCAAGTCCGCCGAGAATCCCCGCGCAAACTAGTGCAAGCGTTGCAGTGGTCGCTTTATTTTGCAAACTCTTCATGGAGGCTGTCACGGATGTTTTTCCACCAGTCTTGGGAACTTGAGATAACTAAATCTTGCGCCAATGCAATGGCCTCCGGCAGCCGCAAGCGCTTGATATTACCGTCGATCCATTCCTGGGCGTGGGTGTTGCCTTTTTCCAAAAGGAGCTTGAGTTCGACGAGAAACGCAATCACGTTGGCCTCGTAGACTATTTTGGCTTCAAGCGTTTCTTTTTTTTCGTAGGTATTGAGCATCTTAAGCAACTCATTATCAACGCCTTCAAATATATCGCGGTTGGCTTTGTCCTGATCGCGCGTCATGTAGAACTTGGCGATCTTATCAAGATCCCCGGTGCGGGCTTCGTGGAAATCGTGGAAAACTGCCATCGTCAAAACGGTTTCCATGTTTACCGTTTTTATAAGGTCTCTCCTTGCCTCTTGCAAGGAGAGACCTTTAGAAATTTCTTTCGCAAGGAAATACGCAATTACACACGTCATAAATGTATGTTCCCCCACCCCTTCCTCGTTGTCCCCAAGAATTTGCCAGCCTGTCCGAAGCATCCGCTTGACTACAGCTGCTTCATATACGAGATTGGTAATTGCTTTAGTGTTTTTCATGGGCGTTTACGCAGAAAATCGCGTCTTCGCGATTATTCTGCGCTCTCGGGCAGAGTCGAACTGCCATCCCAGCCTTCGGAGGGCCGCGTTCTATCCATTGAACTACGAGAGCCTAGGGATATTATATCGCAGAAGAACGTCACTCCTCTATATTGGTAATGTCTCCCTGTAGGACAACCGGCTGCATGGCATGCAACTCTAAACTATACTCCATCGTGGGTAAATCATATAACACGTAGATCTTTTTCTTTAGAAAATAAGCTACTCCCATCTCCAAAAACGAATTGCCGCCGATGTAGCAGGCAACGCCGTGTTTTGCAGGATTGACCACAAGAATCGCCTCTGATCGTTTTATTTTCTCAAAGTGTTCGCTCAAGAAGTGATACTTTTCTTCGGCTTGCAAACGCTCTTCTGTTGTCACCGGCTTTTGGAATCCTTTCTCCTCCATGAGCGTAAGACTTGGGGCACCAGCGGTGTATGCCCAAGAGCTTTGAGCGCTTTTTCCACGTCGCGCATTTCTTTATGAAACGTAGTGCTACCGCAGATAGTTATAACCATAAGCGGAGGCGAGAGGATTTGAACCTCTGTGAGCCTTACGGCCCGCTCGGTTTTCGAGACCGGCCAAATAAACCACTCTTGCACGCCTCCCGAAATAATTTCTTCGAAATTTTCTGTGTCCCCGAGCAGAGTCGAACTGCTATTTCAGCCTTCGCAGGGCCGCGCTCTATCCATTGAGCTACGAGGACAATGCTTATATTTTACTATAGAAGCCAATGGAAGGCTAGTTATGCTGGCTTCTCTAGAGGGATTTTCTTCGTGAGCCAGCTAGCGGCGTTGTCGACCCATGTTTTTTCAGGAATTTCTCGAAAAGGAATGTGCTTTGCTATGACCTCTCGTACTTTCTCTTCATTGTAAATGCCAAGAAGGACGATCATCCGCGACCCGAGAAGTGTCCGGACTACCAACGTGGATTGCCCCCACTGCTCCTCAAACCAAAAATCCGCGAGTGTCTCCCACCGGTAAAAGTGTCCAGCGATTTCGATACCCAGGTTGGTCACCTTATGTTCTACTTCCTCTGGTGGCACGGTGGAAAGCACATAAATGAGAAATACGATCGAAAGAACTGCGGCAATCAGAACGAATTCGCGGGCAAAAACCAAAATCACAAGTAGGAGAAAAACAATAGCGGCAATGTTGGTAAAATATTCCCGATCCCGCTTCTTAAACAGTCGAGATGGTGATGTCCAAGACAGATATACTTCCAGCTCTGCGCCTTCACGTTGTGAAACGTCGTTTACCATACAAACCAGTATAACCCATTGTTATAGAACTTGTAACATTTCTTTTTAAAATACAGTTTGATAAACTTAGTATATGATTGCGTTGCGTTTTTTTGTTACCACTCTTTTTGTCGGTGCGCTTTCTCTATTGATAGAACCAGTAATGGCAGTATGTCAACCCATCAATGGGTGGACAGCACTGTGTGATGTTGGCATAAACTGCGGTGTCACCAAAAGACAAACCTACCCGGATATTTCAAATGTTTGCTGTAGCAACATTTCCGAGTGCCAAAACGTAGATCCACAAACACTTAATTACAGCACCCATGACTTCTCCGGAGCTGGGACAGGACTAGTAGACACGAGGACTACACCGGGGCCATCGCAGAAATCAGGCTCATCGATTTCTCCATTTGACGGCTGCCCTAATAAAAAAGTCAATACCGCTTTCGGATGTATTGATGCAAAGCCCGAAGGGTTATTTAGATTATTTTTTCGCCTCGGCATCGGCATTGCCGGCGGTATTGCATTTCTCCTGATTATGTTCGGAGGATTTCAGATCATGACCTCAGCAGGAAACCCGGAACATCTCAATGAAGGAAAAGAGCTCGTATCCTCTGCCATCGCAGGGCTGCTCATGGTGATATTTTCTGTCTTTTTATTACAAGTCATTGGCGTTCATATTCTTTGCATTCCGGGATTTGGAAGTTGCTAATATGGAAAAAATTTTCGCACAAGTGGTAACACTGCCAGGAAATACTGCCATCAGGGGCATCGATGCAGCACCAGAAACCATAGGAGTCCTCATCGGCCGCATGGTTCCCTACCTTTTTGCCTTTGCAGGATTTGGGCTTCTCCTGGTTATAATCAGGGCGGGATTTACGCTCCTTACCTCTTCCGGGGATGCCAAAAAAATTGAACAGGGCAAGCAGCAATTAACGATGGGCGTCGCCGGCTTCTTTATTATTTTTGCATCCTTCTGGATTGTTCAGGCAGTAGGAACAATTCTTGGATACGGACCAGCAAAACAAATATTTATCCCAAAAGCACCCAGCGTAACCGTGCCACGTCTCGGCGGGCCCCGGTAACACAGAAGTCTACTTTCCAAATCTGCGCTGGCGGGAGGTGAACTGAGCAATCACATCATCCAGTTTTTCCGGAGTAAATTCCGGCATAAACCACTGGGGAAAATAGATCTCGCTGTAAACAGACTGCCAAGGTAAAAATCCGCTCAGTCGCTGTTCCCCTCCAGTGCGGACAATCATCTCCGGATCGGGAATGCCGGAAGTATCAAGACAATTGTTAAATTGTTCCATTGTTAAATTATTACAGTTTCCTCTCACATTAAGCAACTTATTTATTGCTCGAATAATCTCGTCTCTTCCTCCGTAGTTGAGCGCAAAGATTGCCGTAATAGCGGTGTTGTTTTTCGTTTGTTCCACAACTTTATCCAGGGCATCTTTAATGTGGTTAGAGAATTTACTGGTGTCGCCAATCACCTTAATCTGCACTCCCTTTTTATGCAGCCGGTACCATCGGTCTTTGATGATATACCGAAAAATCCGCATGATTCCTTCGACTTCTTTTTTATCCCTCTTCCAATTTTCTGTCGACCACGCCCAAAAGGTCATGTATTTGATACCGCGTTTGGTAGCATACTCAATAAGCGGCTCAAGAATGTCATCGGCAACCTTCTTATGCCCGGCCAATGGTGATAGTCCGTGTGTCTTTGCCCACCTGCGGTTGCCATCCATGATAATGGCTATATGAAGGGGGACATTGGTAAATTGTTTCATTGTTAAATTGTTAAAAACCCGATATGTTTCAGTGTCGCCGCGGCCCACGTTGAAAGCATTACCTCTCCGGATGAAATTTTTTTATCAAGCTCTTCTTTACTGAAAAAGGCAACGTGATCGATTTCGTCAGGACTGGTCTGGAACGGACCTTCATATATAGTCTTGTACAGCGCGTTCATTTCTGCTTCCCGTTCATCTTCAAAGTATCGAGTGTGGAGGTGCTTCACTGGTACATCAATACCGAGCTCTTCTACAAGCTCCCGCCTCACCGCTTGCTCGTAAGTTTCTCCTTTGGAAACATGACCTGCTGCGGAAATGCCCCAGTATCCAGGTTGTAAATCTTTGGTCAAGCTCCGCTTCTGCAGAAGAATCCTGCCTTTCTTGTCGAAAATAACGACTCCTACGGCGCGATGGATGAGCGCTTTGTCCCGATGACACTCTGTTCGCATACGGTACCCCAAGACATTGTCATTGCGGTCAACGACAATAAAAAGCTCATGTAAATCATCAGTTATTTGTCGTTTCATGCTTCCACACGCGTCCCCAATACGCTCTCCCCTGCAACGGCTTGTGAAAGTGTCCCCTGCTCAATGCCATCGATGATAAGGCCGGGGATCCCCGCTTTGGCAAGCACCAGAGATTCCTCCACTTTGTGTTCCATGCCGCCCGTCACGTCGGTGCCGTGAGATCCGGTGACTGCGGCCTGATATGTTGAGAAAGTTTTAGGAGTAATCAACCCAATGGTGTTTCCGCCGGAATCATACACTCCATTGGTTTGTCCGCAATGGATGATTCTTTCAATCTCATAGCCTTTCTTTTTTAGATGCAGGGCCAAATATCCGAGGACTTTTTCCGTTGAAAAAATTGTACAGCCGGCTCCTGTGTCCAAGATAACGTCACCGTAAACCACAGGCATTAAATCCAGCCGCAGCAATTGTTCGAGGCTATCTGTGTTTAAAGATTTCAAAACAAAATTGTCGGAAACCATGATTGAGAGAGGACTTATGGAAACTGCACGAACTCCTTTTTCAATTAATTTTTTTACTACTATTCGATTGAGCTGTCCTGCAACGTCTGCTACCTCCACAAGTCCCTGGAGACTATCATTATTGATCACCCCTTTGTGTGTTTGGTATTTCTTTGCCGGCACGTGTCCAAATGATCCGGCTCCATGACCGACGACGAGCTGCTTGCCAAGTCCTTGCGCTCTCTTAATTTCTCTACAAATAATATCAAGCGCCCGCTCATTAAGCGTGTATGGCTTAGTTTTATCCGTAATAAGCGACCCACCGATTTTTATAAAAATAGTTGGTTTTCGTGAAAAAAGATTTCGCTTCATGTTGTCAAACCCAAACGCTTCCTGAGCTGACGTTACTACGAACGTACAGTATATTTAGCTGCATATCGTGCCTAGCGGACGACACCTCTTTAATAAAACTGCCATTACTTCTGGCCCCGAACAATTTGTCCTGTTGAAATCGCCAATCTGCCACCATACCAAGAACCCCTCGTCTTGCGGCAAGTCCGCCAAGCAAAATATTTGGCTCGGTCCACATAGGCATATCTGTCTCTCCGTCAATCGCGCGTATTGGAACATCGCGGATAATCCCAGGAGAAACGTAACCAGAAAATAGTTTTACCAATACGTGAGTTTTCACTTCACCATACTTGTTCGCTACAGGATACGCGTATGTCCCAAGTGGAACAGGCGATAGTTGAACAAGCCCATTATGCCAACCCATTTCTTCTCTAAGTGCCCTGCTTAAAATCCTTTCTTCACTCTCTGTTTCAAAACCTGATTCGGCAAGAATGCTAAAATCTCCTGCTTTTCGATCGACAATCGGTTTATCAATTCGTTCTCTTTGCACAAATATTAGTGCCCGACCATCAATTATTGTATATAGAACAGCGGCAACTCCAAATAATTTTTGGTCAAAACCCAGTTCTCCACAAGCCCTTGACTCCTTAATCCAATTTTCTAAGACGCTATCTCCCATTTGTTCTACTCCCTGATCGCTTACTGTCACCCGGGAGGATCCTTTGCCTGAAAAAAACACAGTAGCGTCTCCACTTATCGGATATCCATTACTCGAAAACCCATCTGTGACCAATAACTGATTCCAGCCGTATTCTACTATTTTCATATATCGAATAGCTCCTTTTCGAACTTTAGCTCCTTTACTATAAGACTAAGCCAAGGCGCATACTTATCCGCGTCAACAACCCTCTCTTTTTTTACAGTTGCCCACTCAACCCACCGATAATCGTCTGCCTCACGTTTATTCAATTTCGGTTCACCGTCCCACTGCCCAACCAAAACATAATCCACTTCTTGTTCTAAAAATTCATCATTGTATTTGGCTGCATAGACTAACGGGAAAACGACGCGGAGTTTTTGTTCATTAATTTCTATTCCCATCTCTTCTTTCAGCCTCCGAACCGCGCAGGCTTTCAACGACTCTCCATCGCGCGGGTGGGTGCTAGTTGTGTCTGCCCAGTACAGCGGCCAAAGAAGTTTAGTTTTCCCTCTCTGCTGGAGAAGCACTTCTGTTTTCCCGTTTTTCTTTCGATACAACAACACTGAAATTGCCCGATGAAGGTGGCCTGGTGCTCTGTGCGCAGCCAGTTTTTCCATCAGGCCGACTTTGTTATCGTTTTTATCAACCAAGACTACCTGTTCCATAAGAATCAAATAAACGGTACTTTAAAAATACCCAGGCGGTACATGACGAACGAATAGATACCAAGTGGAGGCGTTGCGATGGCGGCAACCACAAGGATTTTGGCCAAATCCAGCTTTAGCCCGAACCGCATCGTCAGATACGCAAGCATTCCTTTCCAAAAAAAGAGTGTTGCCGAAAAAACTAAAAACAATAAGCTAAACGCAACGCCCTGGGGGCTCGTCGTCCGGGGGGGCGGCAAAACAACGTAGAGAAGGGATGTTACCAAAAACCAAAGAACCGTAGGAATAAGCGTGTATGCCCAGGCAAGAGCCAGTCGAGACGGTTGACCTTTTCCGCCAACAAAATTACCCACAAACCAAAGGAGGCCGACGACTGCTAGATATGTCGCCGCCGTTGCGGATGTCAAAACGAAAAATTGCTTGGTAAGTAAAAACGGACGGAATGCAGCAGTTTTAACCAGGCTTGCAACGGCAAAATAAAATGCCAGGAGAACTGCAATATAGACTGATTCTAATAAGCTTCCTTGGTATGCGATACGCCGGTACGTTTCATACGGCCTAGTTACCATACCAACAACCGTTCGTATAAATTGCACGCCGGAGAAAATGAGCTGGTCAATCACGATATATAATTAGTCGTAAAAAGAGGGTTAGAACCCTCGTTGGAGCAAAGAAACAAGGAAAGTGATGGCTGAACCAACAAGAATATAAGTACTTAGAACCAAAAAACTAGCGCCAAGTATTAATAGTGGCCACGGCATGATTTTTAGGTGTTTGACAAGCCTTTTATATGCCGGAGTCAGCGGCCCCAATCTTTGCGGCGGCAGCTCCATGACCTCTTCAAAACGGGCAACAAATTTCTGGTAGGCGATCTTTGTCATAACGATAAAAATGCTTCTACAAAGGCTTTCCGTGCTCGAAACAACTGTGACTCAACGCTTTTGAGCGTAGTTGTCAGACGCTGGGAAATTTCGGCAACGGACAGGCTCTCGAAATAGCGCAGCGAAAGTATGTTGCGGTACTGTGGAATCATACGACTCAAAACATTTTTAATTTTTTCTTTAACGAATATTGTATCAATAATTTCTTCGGGATTAAGGATCGGTGAAACTAGCGCTTCAAGATTGGGGGTTTTAGAAAAAACCATGTGGAAAACTTTTTTCCTCCGATAGTAGTCGATAATTTTATGGTTGCAGATGGCAAAAAGGAATGTTTCCATAGATGACTTGCCGGTGTAATCACGGATTGACTCAAGAAATGCAAAAAGGGTATCCTGCAACACTTCCTCCGCGTCAGTGGGGTTGGTAATTTTGGTGCGAATTCTGCGGGATAGCTTGGGCTCAAAGGTGTGATAAAAAATGTGGAGCGCTCTCTTGTCTCGATCCAATATCTGGTCGATGAGGAGTCTGTCTATCATAGATAATACCTTACTATATCAGGCTATTCGCTCGATGACAAATCGGGCAAAATCCTCGAAAGATTTTCTTATGTCCAGCGAAATATCAAGTGCAGCTAGAGCTTCTTGTGCTTCTTTTTCTAGTGGGCCGACCAATTGATCAAACTGTCTTTTTGTTATTTCCTTATCCAATAGATCGTCTTTGAGCTGAAACAGCTTTCCTACCGGAACACCATAGAGGGCCAACTGCTTCAGTGTTTGTTCCCCTGCTCCTGCTAGCGCTGCCCCAATCTGCAGCGGCCGCACCACTGTATACCAGGCGGTTTTGAGCTTGTTGATTTTCTCTTGAGATACTTTCTTATACCCTGCCTGCTTCATAATGTCTAATGTTTGACCGAAAACAACCTCTTCCTTCATTTTGAAGTATAAATCTATTGCTGCAATGTTTTGAGTTTTACTCATACATTCGTCCGCCCACACAAGAGCAAGATCACCGGCTAGAATCGCCATGCTCTCACCAAAACGCTTTGCATTTTTCACTTTAAACTTTAAACTTTCAACTTTAAACTTTTCATGTACCGTCGGTCCCCCCCGCCTCTGCACATCCTCGTCCATAATATCGTCATGAATTAGGGCAAACGTGTGAAACAGCTCTACGCCAAGCATTGCATCGAGCAAAGCTCTTGGGAAATTCCCAGAATTTGCGAGTTGATACCCGAGCCTGACGAGATACGGCCGAACCCGCTTGGAAGGACGAAGGGTAAGGTCGGCTACCCCCTCGACAATAGCAACACAGGCTCTGTCAATCGCCGCTGCAGCCTTTTTCTTTTTTTCAAAAAAATAAACCAGCTCTTCAGCTAATTCCATGCCCAAAGTATACCACCAGCGTTGACTTCTTTCGTCCTATTCTCCTACACTGATAGTATGGAGCGTATTTTTGCGGCCGTAAAACTGGAAGACGTAACTCCGTCCTCGATAGGTTCGTTCGGAGAACTCGTGTCTTTGGTAGTATTCAATGCGTTTGTTTTGGCTGGGGTCCTCAGCTTCGTTTTCTTGATTCTCGGCGGATTTGGAGTTATAGTAGGCGCCGGTGGTGGTGACGCCAAAAAACTAGAGAGTGCAAAAAATACCATCGTCTATGCCGTAATTGGGCTGCTCATTGTCGTCGGATCGCTCTGGATCGTCCAGATTGTAGGCACTCTTGCCGGTATCGATATTTTGAAACCAAAAATCTAATATGCATATCGTTCACGCTCTTGATCCTGTTGTTGGCGAAGTCAAAACAACTATTCTGCCACCAGCCTATCAAAGCATTATCGGCTCACCTGGTTCGCCCGGCGGACTTGTCCTTTTTTTCACTAATGTCATCCGGCTCTTTTTCGTGGGTGCTGGCGTCTGGGCGTTTGTCAATCTTCTGATTGGAGGGATGCAATTTATGTCTGCCGGAGGAGACGCCAAGGCTGTTTCCGCTGCATGGAATAGAATCTGGCAGTCGCTCCTAGGACTTATCATTATTGTAGGATCATTTGCTCTGGCATCAGTATTTGGGTACGTTCTTTTCGGACAGGCTGATTTCATCCTCAATCCCAAAATATACGGGCCAACCCAAACGAAGTAACCTATGAATACGCTTGCACAAGTTCCTCAAGATCTTGGAAAAATAGAAGGGGGCGGTCTGGGTCCGTTTGGTCAAAAAATTCCCGGTCCCCAAGACGGAGCAATGGGGCTTATCAACGTTACCAACCTTGTTTCTAGCGTCATTGGCCTCATGACCATCAGTGCAACTATCTGGTTTATGTTTCAATTCATCGTCGGCGGCATCAACTGGCTAGCGTCCGGCGGAGACAAAACAAAACTGCAAGAAGCCCGAGATCGCATCACCAATGCCTTTGTGGGGTTGGTAATCGTCATGGCGGCCTGGGGCATCATCGCAATACTGGGTGCATTCTTTGGCGGATTTGATATCCTTATTACAAATCCGAAAAAAATTATAGAAAACATCAGAGTAAAATAATGCTATGAACACTCTGGCCCAAATTACCAATCCTGCAATACCCCCAAGCCTAGGTACGATCGGAAAAGCACCGGCAGAATCTGTAGGACAGATTGTTGTGGGAGAATACATCGGCGCGCTGATGGGACTGCTGTTTATTATTGCATTCATACTTACTCTTTTTTATATGGTCCTTGCGGGGATCGAGTGGCTTGGAAGCGGCGGAGACAAAACGCACTTAGAAAACGCACGGAACAAAATGACCCATGCCATCGTCGGACTCGTCCTGGTTGGTGCATCCTGGGCCATCATGACTATCGTCGGACAATTTTTTGGATTCAAATTCGGCGCCAAGCGGTTCGAGCTGCCGATTCCGCAAGTCGCACCATCTGTGCCACAGGGCATTCAGTTGCCTGCAGTACCACCAGAGTTGCCGGGCCCGCCGAAATAGCCAGACGGTAGTTGTAAAACCGGGGGTTGACAAGGAGTAATGCTTTACATCACAATAAGGAGGAGTCTATGTTTGAAAAAGTCTACGCACTTAGTAAAACTGATCCAATAAGAGTTGAAAGGCCCAGCGATACAATCCAAATTACCGACGTGGGCCAACTGGTCGGCGCAGCTGTGGGTGCGCTCCTTATTGTCTCAGCACTCTTGGCATTTTTCTTTCTTATCTTGGGTGGCATCCAGTGGATAACCTCTGGTGGAGACAAAAGCGGCATGGAAGCGGCTCGTAACAAAATCACCCACGCCATCGTAGGCCTCGTCATCGTGGGAGCCGCATGGGCCATCATGATGCTCATCCAGAGCTTTTTGGGCATCAAAATCATCGGAACAGGAGTTGAAAACGTAACGCTCCCAAGACCGTTTTAAATGATCCCTACTGTTTTTGCCGCAGAACCCTGGAGGTCTCTCGGCGGACCAGGACCCAAAGCCGACGTTGCAACCATCGCTTCCCTAGAATCACTGTTTAAAAACGTTGCCACAGCCGCCGGGTCGCTAGCGATCGTAGCGCTTTTTATCATGCTCATCGTGGGAGGATTTAAATTCCTCTTTTCTGGCGGAGACGCCAAAAAGATGGAGGCAGCAAAGGGTACGGTCACTGCATCTGTCTTGGGAATTGTCCTTGTCGCCACCGCCTACCTTATCATCCGTCTAATCGGAGAATTCGCTGGCGTGCCTGATATCACTACATTTCAAATACAGACGAGTCCAATTCAATAAAGAAATAGCAGACAATTGACGCCAACCGCATGGTCATCCATAATTAGACATAGTCATGACCAGCTCTGTATTAGTACACCGAATCATCTTTGTTTTCATTGTCTTTTCCGTTGCTGGGCTCCTTGCGGGCTTACCCCCTTCCCCCGCGTTCGCCCAAACGCATGCAGAAAACGAGGCAACACTGGAACGCCAGCGCCAGGAAATTCTCTACCGCCAGCTCCAAAATTCTCAATCGTGGATTGACGGCGGAGGATTTGCTGTAAGCCGAGAAAAAAAAGTAGCAAGTCTTGAAACTTCCACAAATGCAATATTTTCAAGCGGGATCCTTTCCTCGCTCCATGCAATCATGCCGGTACCAGGCTTAACCTACCGGCCGACGGCAGACGCATCATATATCCAGCAACAGTACCGAAACAGCGCGCTTGGCAACATGACTTTAGCTATTGCCGCCGTCTACGCAAACCCGCCGGCAGACTTAGCGTTATGGATCCGCGATACCGGCCAGTCGCTCGGTTTCCTCCCGCGTCAAGCCTACGCCCAGGGCGTCGGATTCACTGGGCTTGCGCCGCTACTACCGCTTTGGAAAATCATGCGCAACGTCGCCTATGTACTCCTGGCTATGGTACTTATCGTCGTTGGATTCATGGTGATGCTGCGCAAAAAAATCGATCCCAAAACAGTCGTCACCGTCCAAAACGCGCTCCCTAAAATCGTCGTCACTCTCATCCTTATTACGTTTTCCTACGCCATCGTGGGGCTTATGGTTGACATAATGTATATCGTGATGGTACTTGCGATATCTCTTTTTAAACAAGCTGGGCTCTTGCCTGATCTTACCGGAGCATGGAATCTACTTGTAAAGGGGGCGAGTGACACGCCAGTTCTTGATAAGCTTTTCAATATCAAAACGACAGAGGATCTCATTTTACGCGGTGGACTTTTGCAAAACATTACCAATTTTGACTTTAATCCAACACGGCTGCTGTTTGGCACTGATTTTGGCGTTGACGGGTGGGTGTCTGGAACAGTTGCTAGCGTCTTGGCAATAGTCGGCGGCTTAGCTGTTGGATCTGTCGCAGGTCCTCCAGCTGGTATTGCAGTTGGGTTACTATTCGCATCTGTCCCTTTACTAGCCCTTATCATCGCCATTGCACAACTGCTTCTTATGATTCGCTTATTTTTCTTTTTCCTGGGTGCTTACGTGAACATAATTATAGCACTCATTTTTGGTCCCATACAAATACTTGCTGAAGCAATTCCCGGAGTCGGAGGATTCTCTGCTTGGTTTAAAAATCTCCTAGCAAATATCGCCGTCTTCCCCATCGCCGCCATGATGTTTTTGCTTGCCGGCGCAATCATCAAGCTAACAAGCTCCAATTCTGCCAATCTCTGGGCTCCCTCCTATGGAGCGCTCATGTTTAATACGGCAGCTAGCGTCGGCTCATGGGTAGCCCTTGGCATCCTCTTTGCTATCCCCACCGTCGGTGCGCAATTCCGGGAGCTTCTCAAGGCCAAGCCGCTCGTTGCCGCCGGGCCGGAAACCATTGGCAGCATCTTCACTCAACCAATTGGCATGATCATGCAGCTTGTACAAATGGGAATGCATCACCAAACAATGGAAGCTTTAAAACAAAAGAGTCCTTTATCTACTGGTGGTGGTGGTGGTGGTGGACGGCCAAGGGGACACCCATAATAAAATTTTCTCCATTATCAGGAGGATTTATGTTGCTGTTGTCCCCCTCCGGTTTTTGCCTCTTGACCAATAATCAGAACCAGAAGCAATGCGGCGCCGGCTGTTAGCATCAGCGCCTTGGCTCCGATGACCCCGTTGGGAATTTTATCCTCTAAAATTTCCATTGCATCGGTCATGTTTTTCTCAGTTAAATAGCGTTTGGCAAAATTTCCGATAAATTTTTCCAGTTTGGATGCGTTTGGTTTATCTGCCAGTGCCTGAAGGTTCTCCACTATTTGCGCGCGGTTACTGTGTCCGCCAAGGATGAGGCGGTCCCAGGATGAAATGCCGAGCCTGTCCCTGCCTGCAGCCTCGATAGGCAACACTGTTGGCGCTCTATATCGGGTCTTTTCTCCTAATGCCGTACCTATTTCCACCTCGAGTTCATGAAGGAGTTCGTCGGGGGATTTTGATTTAGCATGCCCACCCGCGTATTTTTTTATGGGTGAAGAATCAGGTAGCCCCTCCAAAAGAGGCCCGTATTTTGCATACACCTTCTGCATCCCCAGTCGACCAAAGGCATTAAGCAGTCCATTGATTTTTGCCGCCACCACACCCTGTATCCCCACAATGCCTTTATAGGTCTGCTCTTGAGCTTTTAAATATCGTTCTGGTTCAATTCGCCACGTCTCACCAATAAGAGCAAAAAGATCAGCCATGCCGCCAAGGTCTCGCCACATCCTCCGCCAGAGGCCGCTTTGCTCATCTGTGTCTCCGGTGGTTTTCTCGGTAATCCGGGTCAAAAAAATATTTTCCAATTCCGGTTTTCCTCGAATATCTTCAAACTTCTTACCCAGCCGGGACAACATGCGCTCCGGATATTGCAAAAATTCATACGGATAATCATCAAAACGCAACTTCATAAGAAGCGGCGCGTAGCGGATGTTCGTCAGCTCACTAATAGCGCCGTATTCTTGAGTTACTTCCTTTGGCGTCAGAAGATAGTCTGCCGCCTCCTTCATTTTTGCAAAATAATCCTCTTTGGCCGCATCTGCCTGCTTGCGATTATTGTCATGCTGAATCATAAAAATCTGGTCAATGGTTTCATCTTGAAAACCATTTAAGCCGCTTAGTCCCTTGCTATAATCTACCTGCTCACCGAGGGCGAGAGCCCGAAAAATAGTTCTATGAACAAGCGATAGCTCTCCATAGTGCTTCCCAAACCCACGCGCGCCTCCGGGGACGTGACTATCCGTCCACGCTCGAAGGGGCTTTGATTCTCCTTCTCGAAGGGCAAACAACAGCTCAAGCGGACTATATCTTGCCACAATAGCCTGCTCATCCAAAAACTTGCTTCTCGAGTGCTTAGTATCGTGACCGTATTTTGTGGTGTGAAAGTACCCAAATGCAGACTCTAGTGCCACAAAAGTCAAAAAATTTTGCTTGGCCAAATCTTTGTTTCCGCCCAGAACCTCCGACAGAAGTCCAAACTGGGCCCGGCGCCTGGCGCCGCTTTCGGAAAAGCCATTGTATGGAAACAAGCCGTACGTCTCATCGATAAGAAGGCTATTGTAAAATCGTGTTTCCTCTAAAAGCTTTTTGAACGACAAAGAACGAAGCTTTTCTCCTGCGCTTTTTGCATCAGAAAACGCAGGAAGCTCATCAAAGCTATCTACAGAAAAACTAAATATGGTTTTAACCTGCCCATACAAGTGTTTTTGTTGGTCTTCTTCAAGCTTGTCAAAGCGCTGTATCTTGTCCCAATAGTCTTTTGCGCTCTCTTCTCCCCACGCGTCAATTTCTCGACAGGCAAGACGCCAAACAGCCGAGCGCTCCCGCATCGCCAGTCGCTCTGTCTGATCAAATCCCTGAGTAATACCACCCCATGTCAGCTGCCACGCAGTGAATCGTCGCATCAGTTTTGCAATTTTCTGTTTTTCAAAAAATTGGGTCGGGATCTGATCTGCATTGACTCCAACAACAGTCGGGGCAAACCGGATATCCATATTGTATTTTTCACCACTCATAATCATGCGGAATTTAGCAAATTGCCCAATCACATTACATGCATCTTCATACTTCATCCGAGCGTCTAATAACTTTTGCCCATCAGGTGTAGCGCCTTTTGCATTCATCACTGCGTTCAAAGCGCTCTCCTCTTTTGAGTCCGGATCTTCTTTAAAAAATCTTCCGTTCATGTAATCATTCCAAACCGCCTCATAACGTTTTTTGTTTTTTCCGTCCCTCATTTCCCTAATAGTTTCATCTACTGCTTCTTTCCAAAGTTTGTCCCAATGGGCTTGCTTATTGCCTCGCGAATCAAATATCTTCTGGGCATATTTAACCTGTAATATTTCTCTTGCGTGCTGTACTAAGCCGCCATAAAGCCCATCCATTCCATAAAAATCATCCTCTTTCATTCTTGAGTTGAGTACGCGTTTGAAATTTTCATCATTGGCATCAGCCGTATGCATCCATACCTGGATAAACTGAGCTTCTCGTCTTCTTCGGGAAAATTGCCGTTCGAAATTTTTGAGTTCTACTGTAAGGGTGCGTTGGCGCTCCCCAGTAAGCTTTTTTAGCCCCCCGAGCGCAGCGTCGATGTTGTTTTGAATTTGAGAAAGGTCTACGCCGGACTGCTTAATGCTTAAAACTTTCTTTTTTGATAAAACGGCATCCATAAGGTCTGCTTTGCTCTTCACGATAAAAACATCTGAAGCAAGCAGTTTCCTCCCAAGTTGCGGAGAAAAAAGGAACGATTCGATAAGATCCAGCCTGTCCATTAAAAATCGGGCGCGGGGGCCCATCTCATCTTCAATAAGGGCCTCTATTGCTTCGTTAAATATCCGCTCTACTGTTCCAATAGGATCGTTTTGCATCCCTTCTACCTCATCTTCTGTTAAATAGAGCTTGTTGGGAGGCTGTTCGCCGCGTTCAGCCAATGTAAGTTGAGTTTTTATCTTCCGATAATATTTTTCTAATATCGCTCGCTGCTCCGACGACATGTTTTTTCCATGCGTACGAAGAAGCGTCTGAAGCGTATCTACTGCGCCAGCTAGCTCTCCCAGGTCTTCGGCAGCAAATTCTTCCAAGTCGCTGTGTGCACGAAACTGCTCGTCAAGTTCAATAAGTCGACGACGCACTTCTGGAAAAACGTCGGCTGGGAATGCCTCAAGCTCATCGGCAAGATCGGCAAATAATTCTGTCATCGAAGCTCCGCTGCGGTTTCGCCACCGTTCTTCGACCTCTATAAGCTCAGCCCGTGACTCGGCGCTAGCGCCAGCTGTCTCTCCGCCGCCGTTCCTCGGTATAAAAAACTCTTCTGTTTCGACAGCCAGTCGGCGCTGTATGGACCCAACTTCTTTGCGTATCAAGTTCCATTTGCCTAATTCGTTTGGCTTTCCTTTCTTGCCGGCCATACCCTTACTCTCTTCTGTGCCTCGATCCAGTTGCTGTTTTGCGGTCGTAAGTATTTGTTTTTCATT
Organism: uncultured Gammaproteobacteria bacterium; assembly: GCA_964621305.1. GTDB lineage: Bacteria > Patescibacteriota > Microgenomatia > UBA10105 > UBA927 > JAGVFE01. Next base: position 58,573 of record CAZUOM010000002.1, read on the forward strand.
TTGTGCGGTATTGGGTCTTTGCAATTTTATCTGGAGATCTTTTAGGAACTGGCGAAGGCTTTCTCGTTGGTTGTTTCTATCTTCTGCTGCCGAATCACCAGGAGACACCGACTCGTCCTCTACATGCGTGGAGAAATAATAGTCTCCCAAGCCGCGCCACAGCCTGTTGTTGTTTTTTGGAAATTCGATTGGAGGGGCGCTTTTTGCTGCCAAGGCGCGCATGTGCGCGAAAGAATTCTCAAAGACTTTTATCAGTTCTTTTTCCCCATCGGGAGTCAAATTGTGAAAATCGATAGATTGGTAGGCGCGTTGTACCTCAAACCACCACATGCGCGGATTTTCGGCAAACTCCTTTTGCAGCTGCAACGCGGTCACCCGAGAAACAAATTCCATGGCAACAGAGCTATGGTTTAACTCTGAAAGATCTTTAATAATTGTTTCTGGTGCTACGTTGTTGCCTTTGGCGAATTTCCAGACGGCCTCAAGGGTTGTTTTTGCTTGTTGCTGGGATTTTTCTTCATAACTATGATCAAGCAGCCTAAATCGTGCCTGAAAGCGTTCTTGTCCGTGTTTGCTCATGGCCAGCTCAAAAATGACATTGGAGCCTCTTCGTATCTCTCCAAACCCTTCTTCTGTCTTATCGCTTCCATAGCCTAGTGCGTCAAGTGCCCGCAACACTAGTTCTTCAAATCTAGTCGGGGTGGATGGACCAGTGGGCGCAGCGGCGGATTGTTCTGCTTCGATGATTTTTTCCACCTCGCCTGAAAAATCGATATATCCTACTTCTTTTTTCATACTATTTTAGAAACTATAGGCTTTTTATACCATATGCCATACTAAAATGGAATATATGGTTTTCTTTATTGTATGCGGTCAGATAAACACGCGCAAGCGGCGTCGAGAGGCTACTCTGTAAACCACAGGCCGCGGCGAGATTCCTTGGCCTCAAGCTCGGCAGCCTGAAGACGCGGGAGCGTTACGGATTTCGCCTCTCCCCGAATGATTTTGACCTGGGCATATCCTTCCCTGACGAGCGCTTCGGCAACAAGCGTCTTCCCTGTCCAGACGTCGGCGATGGTGCGCCCGTAGGGATCTCTGGCGCGGCTCGGCTGAACGCGGACCTGCTTGTCCAAAACGAGGGACCGGTTGAGCCTTGTGGCCGCCTCTCCCCAGCGCTCACGCAGCTCCGGAGCATCAATGCCGTAATACCGGATATGCCGACCACCGGAAAGCTCGATCGTGTCCCCGTCTAAAATACGCACCACCTGATATTCGCCCTCGAGGAGCTCCTGATCCTGAGTTTTGGTTTTAGTTTGGGTTTGGCTGACGGGAGGCGGTTGAACCGGCACATTGATCCGCGCACCAAGGAGGATGCCGGCGATAAAGACGATGGTGAGAGCAAAAGGAAAAATTGGAAGAGTGCGCTTTGCGAATATCATGGCAGCGTAATGAACCCCTCCCGCGCCAACGCATCAAGTGCCATTGGTTTGAAGTTAGAAATATTTCTCCGCTCCTGCATCGGCAAAAACTTGGCCAAATCCTGATAGATGTCTTTTTCCTCCCATGATTGAATTTTCTCCCGGAGCGCGTCCGGATGAAACGTCTCTTTGTAATACAAAAGCTTTGCATTGAGGAACGAAAGAGGCAGTTTTGTATTGGTTTGCAATAAATACAAAAGATCGAACAGGTCGCGAGCTTTTTTCCGATGGATAAGCGCACGAATTTTTTCTGCCAGTATCTCTGTTTTGGACAGGTGCTCGACAATAATGATATTCGGCACGGGCAACCTGATCTGTAACGCGCTTACTTGGGGGTCAAGGACCGATTCCCGAACCGAAAAATCAAGCTTGACCGAGAGTGGGTGTTGCAGCGACGGGCCGGAGGTCAGTACTCGTGCACCATATCCCTGAATGGTTTTCACCTCTTTTATCCGAAGACCGGGAAACTCGACGTTGAGCGTTCTTTGTATGCTCTCAAGCAGGCTCCGCGTGTCGCTTGGGGACAATCTCGTCGTGAAGTCAAGGTCTTCAGAATGGCGAATGGAGCCGGCTACAAGCCGGAGCGCCGTTCCTCCTTTGAAAAAGGAGGAGCCGGGCTTTACCTTCCGATACCACGCCTCCAGAAAGCGAATCTGAAGGTATTCGCGAAGAATCGTATTGCTATCAATCCCCCATTGCTGAGCCAGGCGGGTTGTGGTTGAAGCGTCCATCATACTATTTTGTTGGACCGGCAATAATTGAGAAATGAAGCGGAACGGATCTGTTTGCAGTATGACCGGAACAGGCTACGGTTGAGACGAGAGTAGTCCAGTTCGTCCAGAGGAGCCGAACGAAGACCTTTTGAGGCAAGATACAGAAGGTCGACAAGTGCTTTTTCGGGGGTAGCGATGACGTAGGACTGCTCTTTGACAAAGCCAAAAAATAGTTGTGGAGACATGTGAACATACTCAAATGTTTGATGAAAGGTAAATTCATAGTGTCTTTTTACCGTAACCGACGTCTCAATGAAAGGGATCTGAGAAAGAATGCCATAGAGGGATAGGGCTGTTTCCAAGCTGACATAGGACGGGCCATAGGCGGCGTTGGCGATGGTAAATACCGGCGTATTGGACCCGACGACAACATAGAGGCCTCCTCTGACCCGTTCGAGAACACCTTTGTGTGTTAGCCGTTGAAGGAGCTTATAGGTAGTGTTTTCGTTGGTGATGCTAAAAATACGCTGTAGATCTATTTTTGTCAATAATCCGATGTTCATTGCGGCGAGTTTCTGATGAATAGTCAAAAGGCTTAACGATGACATAATTGGTATAATTATATACCAAAAAATGCACCGTGTCAAGGTGGGGTTTTTGGATGGTAGGGGTATTTAATTGCCGGCGCCGGAGGCTTTGGTTGTTCCGACGGTTCGGTCTTCCTCCCGTATCGCTCGCGACTGCCGCCGATGACTTTATCCCGATTCTGGTTTTTACTCCGCGACAGCGGCAATGTCGTAGCCGAAAAAGGCCGCGAGGTGTGATTGTCTATAGAAAGCTTGAGAAGAGTCTGATAATTGCCCAAGCCAACCAATTCGCCTTCTTCGTACTTTTCCCCAAACTCCCGGGCGAGCATCCGCGCATCGGCCGCCCCTACACAGAAGGAAACCAAGGATCCAGCATTGCCAAAGATTGCCATGGCGACTTCTTCATCGATTTGCCCGATGTATTGATTGGCCAAAGACAAACAGAGGCGGTACTTACGCGCCTCAGAGAGAATTTTTACAAACGAGCTGGTGGCGAAGTTTTGAAATTCGTCCACATAAAGGTAAAAATCGCGGCGCGCTGATTCTGCCACATAGACGCGGTTCATGGCCGCCAGCTGCATTTTGGTAATAAGCATAGCTCCCAAAAGAGCGCTGTTGTCCTCGCCCAATTTACCCTGAGAGAGATTGGCTAATATAATTTTTCCTTCGTTCATCATAGACTCCAGATTAATCGTAGAAACCGGATGGCCGATGATGTTTCTGATGGTTTGGGACGAAAGAAACTGGCCGACCTTGTTGAGTATTGGAGACGTTGCCTCGCTTCTCATCTGTGGAGACATTTTGTTAAACTCATTGAGCCAAAAATTCTGCAAAACCCGGTCGGGCAGCTTCTCGATGGTTTTTGCGCGATACCCTTCGTTGGTCAATAGTTCTGGCACTTGAAGGAGTGTCGCCTGCGGCACGTGGGTTAGGGTCAAAATTGTGTTACGAAGGATATACTCAAGTCTGGGCCCCCAGCTGTTGTGGTAAAGTTTGTAAAAAATCGATACTATACCGCTTGCCACGAGCTCCCGAAACGTCGGATTGGAAATTTCCAGAGGGTTAAGGTGAAACGGGTATTGGCTATCTGACGGATCCAATAGTGCTACGTCGTTGATGCGAAACGACGGCACGTAATCGAGGAGAATATCCGTCAAGTCCCCGTGCGGGTCGATGACGGCTAGTCCCTCCCCGTTTCGCATGTCGTTAATCGCCATATTGGCGATCATGGTGGATTTGCCGGTACCGGTTTTGCCAATAACATAAACGTGTTTTCTTCTGTCCTCTTTTTTGATACCGAAGGTGGTAACTTTATTTCTGAATTCGGTTCTGCCAAAAAAATTGATGTCTGATTTTTCTTCTTCCTGCCCAGTGGCAATCGGCAAGTTTTCAGGTGCGTCACTTGCCAGTGTTGATCCCCACGAAATGTTTTTTATCATCGACAGGGTCATGCCAGGCGGGTGCCAGAGCGTAGCCAGCTCCGCGGAGCCGAGAATCTGGTTGCGAGGCGCCGGGTCGCTTCCGCGCGAAAGAGTTGCCCGCTCCAGCTTGGCGCGCTGCCAAAACGGCGGCTCTGACAATAGTAAGTTATTGCCGCCACCTAAGGTAAATACGCCATAGGATCCGGCAACGCTTTGCATGAGCGTTTTGGCGCGCTCCTTGTTGGCTCCCACGGCAATAATACGAAGTGCTGCAGAAAATCCCACTTGGTTAATTTTTGTCTCTATCAATCTTGCGTGGGGGTGGGGCTTGGTT
>CAZUOM010000002.1:63115-174529 GCA_964621305.1 uncultured Gammaproteobacteria bacterium
GTCGTTGGGGTGGGATCAGGTATGCCGGCCGCTACCACTCCCGCAGCGGCCCGCTGCCAACCGTTCCCGGCTGGTGTTATTCGAATTTGAATAGCAACCGCCTCATCCGCCGGCAGTTTTGCCATCTGCCCCAAAACGCTTGCCAATAGATCTACGTCTTTGACGTCTTTATGGTTTTTCAACGGATAATAATAGGCGTTGCCCAAGACCAACTGTCCAATCGCGTGGGGAAGTGACAAAAAGTGCGGGGCGTAGTCGGGGGACTGAGCAAACAACGCCTTAGGATAATGTGCAGTCAGCTGACTTTCAACCAATGTTGCTAGTCGCTGCGGAATGCCTATGACGAAATGAATGCCGCTATTGACTGAAACTAGCTCCAAGCTAAAAAAGTTGGCTACGTGTTTTTTACCTAAGATGGCCTGCAATAATCCCCCGTGCGCTCCAGTCATTCCAAGTGCGGCAAATACCTGCTCCATAGCGATGGGTGTTTCTTCGCTTTCGCGGCTATTTTTTACCTCAAAAAGAACGATTGGCTCAGCGCTCATGCGCTTATAATAACACAACGAACCATGTTTCAGTGGGGCAGTTGTCTCGGTCCTGATGCGCTTCTTTATAGTTGCGCCGCATAACTCAAGTCTTTAGAATAGATTTACACAGTTTACCTATGGAACAACACCCTGTCCCGCAAAACATCACAACGTTCCAATTCCGCCTCATCGGCGACATGACCATCAGGCAGTTTGCGTATCTGGCTGTCAGCATTGTGATTGGGTACATTTGCTACCAATTGCCAATACCGGCTATTTTCTCCTGGCCTCTGGCTATAGGCTTTGGGCTTCTGGGGGTTGGCTTGGCATTTGTTCCAGTTGAAGAACGACCAATGGACACTTGGATTCTTTCGTTTATCCGCAATGTCTACGCCCCTACCCAATACGTCTGGAAAAAAACGGCAAAAAAACCTTCACCTCCAAAAGTCACCGCCGTTGTTTCCGTTGTACAAACACAAGCACCGCAAGCAAAACAAAAAACTTTCAAGGATCTATTGGCTACGCTGGCCCCCTTATTGCCCCACTTGCCGCATGAGGCCGGAGTGCTGAATCGCTTACTTGGCTCTGGTCACCAATCCAAGCCTTCACAACCGGCGGTAGCCATTGTGTCTCATCGGAAAATAACTAGATTCTTCAGCTGGTTATTTGCCCGCAGACGCCAAGCAGACATTGCTCCCGCTACGCTTTCCCCAGTCGGCTCCTCTCCTGCTGGGACAAAACCACAAAAAAACTTTCCCTCGACGGCTCCGGCTACCTCTGCCCCAATGCCCGCAGTACAAAAACCGTATCACCCAACAGAAGATCATGGAGGTTTTTCAAGTCCCGATGATGCCTCGCGCCGGCGAATTCTTGAGTTACAAAACGAGCTCTCTCGGCTCCTTGCTGAACATGAAAAACTCACCAAGGAGGTGGCAACACTAAGAACCGAGGGTCGTATAGAGCCCAAAACCACGTTTATTGTTGGTCCTGGTGTCCTCCCAGAAAAACAAGCCAAGCCCACGGTCCGGGCGATCGCACCATCAGCAAGCGCTCAGATCGGCGTTCCTAGATTAACGACGTTTTCCAATGTTGTTACTGGAATAGTAAAAGACGAACATGGAGTATTGTTGCCCGGCATCCTCATCACGGTGCGGGATGCTCACGATGTCCCAATTCGGGCATTCAAAACCAACCGCATCGGCCAGTTTGCAGCCTCAACTCCCCTTCCCAACGGACCCTATATGGTAGAAGTAGAGGACCCGAAGGGAGAGCGCGTTTTTGATCGCATCCAGATTACCGCAAGCGGTGTCTTAATCCCAACGCTTGAAATTTTTGCCAAAAGCAAAAAACAACAAACCCGTGATGCTCTCGCTAGAGAAATTTTCGGCTCAGCCCAAACCTAGTGTCATGAAAAAACCAATCGTTCCTATCAGAGCATCGACCCAAGAGTTTACTGAAATAGAAGACATAACGCGCGACCTTGTGCTTTATACCGACGGTTCCTGCTCTGTTGTTGTCGCAACAACTGCGGTCAATTTTGGCCTCTTGTCGGATTCAGAACAAGGGGCCCTCATTGGCGCCTATGCAGGCCTTCTCAACTCACTATCGTTTCCCATCCAGATTATTGTTCGATCTCAACACAAAGACGTGACAGGCTACCTAGCGCTACTTAAGGAGGAAGAAAAGAAACAAAAAAACCCTAAACTGGCCAAAAATATCGCCGATTACCGACTCTTCATAGCTGAAACAGTAAAAGAAAAGGAGGTTCTTGACAAAAAATTTTACATCGTCATCCCATTCTCATTTCTGGAATTGGGCGCCTCACCAACGGTTCTATTCGGCTCAAAGCGTCGTGGCCTCCCATACGAAAAATCATATATAATCGATCGAGCCACCACTGTACTGTCTCCAAAAATTGATCATGTCATCCGCCTCCTCGGCCGACTAGGACTAAAGGGGAAACAACTGACAACGGAACAGCTGGTGCGCTACTTTTTTATCGCCTATAACCCTGATAGTCCAATTGTGGACATAGAACGAGCCATCATTGGTATTGCCGCCCCTCTTCCGACATAATACTTATGAATATTCCACGCATATTCAAAAAATTCATAGATCCCATGCCCGACGATGCTTTTTTTTCTCACGAAACAGAAAGCGGGGGGGCGACGTCTATTGTCGACCTTATCGCGCCTACTATTGTCGACGTTGATTTTTCACATATTAAAATCGGCGAGTCTTATTTCCGCACGCTCTTTATTGTGGGATACCCACGCTATGTCTCTGCCAACTGGTTAGAACCGTTAATTTCCTTTTCTCATACCCTAGATATTGCAATGTACGTCTATCCTAAAAAATCCGACGAGGTTCTTGACAGTCTCAAGAGAAAAATTGGAGAAATGGAGGCCACCATCCAATCAGATGTCAAACGCGGTAAGGCGGTTGAACCGTCGATCCAAGTGGCACTCGAAGATGCTCTTTTGCTCCAGCAAGAGCTTGCCAAGGGGGCTGAGCGGTTCTTCCAATTCGGCCTATATGTGACAATACCAACTAAGTCACTAGAGGAGCTTGATAAAGTAACCAAGCAAGTTGAGGCAACACTAGGGTCACTGCTTATCATCACAAAAAAGGCAGTTCTTGCCATGGACAACGGATTCAAAACTACACTCCCGATGGGCTCCGACCGACTTCTAGTTACCCGCAATATGGACACCACGTCTTTGGCCACCACGTTCCCGTTTACCACATCAGAGCTTTCTGCAAATGAAGGCGTCCTCTATGGCCTCAATGAGCACAATGGTAGCCTTATTATTTTTGACCGATTCACTCTAGAAAACGCCAATACTGTGGTGTTTGGAAAATCCGGTTCAGGAAAATCCTACCTTGTAAAACTTGAAATAATCCGTAGCCTCATGTTTGGCGCGGACATCCTCGTTATTGACCCAGAAAATGAATATGAGCGACTGACCCTTGCGCTTGGGGGGGAATATATCCGATTCCGATTCGGCGCCAATACGAAACTAAACCCATTTGACCTGTCTGTGCTTCGTTCCGACGACAACGACAAAGAAAACAGTCTGAATCAAAAAATTCTTTCCCTCCATGGATTTTTCCGCGTCGTTATGGGAAAACTTACACCGAGCGAGGACGCCATATTGGATCGTGCGCTTATTCTTGCATATAAACAAAAAGGCATCACACCGGATCCTGCAACCCAATCTAAAGAGGCGCCGCTTATGGAAGACCTGTACAAGGCGCTCATTGGCATGGAAGACGTAAGCTCTCGATCATTGGCTGACCGAATAGAAAAATTCGTCAAGGGGAGCCTCGTGGGTATTTTTGATCAACAGACCAACGTCGAAATCAGAAACCAGCTCACCGTTTTTTCCATCCGAGACCTTGAGGAAGAGATTCGACCGATCGCCATGTACCTCATCCTTGATTATATTTGGACGAGGATCAAACAAGACGTCAAGCGCCGCATTTTGGTAGTTGATGAAGCATGGTATATGATGCGATACCCAGACTCTGGCGCGTTTCTTAATAGCATAGCAAAACGTGCACGAAAATATTACCTTGGACTCACGACGATTACCCAAGACGTCGAAGACTTCCTCTCTGTAGATCTAGGAAAGACCATCATTCAAAACAGCAGCCTACAAATTCTTCTGAAGCAATCAACGGCAGCAATTGATGGAGTTGCCGATGTTTTTCTCCTATCACAGGGAGAACGGCAGCTCTTGTTGACTGCGGATGTTGGCCAGGGGCTCTTGTTTGCCGGGCCTGCCCACGCAGCAATAAAAATTATCGCTTCCCCTGGCGAGCACGCGCTGGCAAACACAAGCCCCGACAAACTCGCCTCGTCGCCCTCAGGCCGTCCGATGTTCACTGTTGAGCCTGTCACAGCAAACCAAACAACAACATGACGCTTACGCCAGATGGCGCCTCGTCCCGCCCAGAACAAATAAAAAAAATCGCCATTGATCAATATCGCGCGTGGGGGCTGTGGATATGGCTTAAGCGAAACAATCCGGATCTGTTTGACCAATACGAACTGGAAATACGAAAAAAGCAAGTTGGGAGCGAGTCGGTAGACAACCCACGATTTATTTCGGCACTGTTAACGCTGCTGCCGCTCCTTCAAAAACAATATGACGAGGCGGCAGCGCCCAGTGGCGGCGCCGAAGAGTTTGCTAGTGTAGTTCCCATTGACCTTTTGTCTGCGACAGAGGACATCATAAATGACAAGGCGGGGTTTATTAAACTACTAGAGCGCCGATTTATAGAACAAGTGGTGCCGCTTTGGATTAAAAAGCTGAAAGAGAGCCCCGAGACTCTGCCACTTATAGATAGCCTCAAAAAAGAAAGCGCGCTGTCACTTGAGACAAAAAAGGCGTTGGAGGCAGCAACAGCAACCATTGAACTAGGCGCTCTGTCAACGCAAGAGGTTCGTGATCGTCTTATTGAATCAGTTGTCCCCCTTGTTGCCGAAAACACGACGGCTCAACAGCTCTTCTCTGCCACCATGAGCGACCAACGCAATTCTGCCTATATTGACGCGCTTTCTGGTGACGATCGTCAATATCGTTCTTATTGTGACGCTGCAACAATAATGCCCGTGGAGAGAATAGATATTGCCGCGCAGATTCTTCGAGATGAAATGGTCCAAAACCCAACGGATGCCATCGAGGTGTCTATTACTCGAGCCATATGTCAGACCCAACTGCTTGAGCTATACGGTGCTCGATCAATAGAAGACGTTGCAAACACACCTGGAGCAAAAGCGGCTTTTTCTTCTTTTTTCCAAGCGCTTGCCGAAACCGACCAAGAAAGGGCTGCTGCGCCGGTTGCTGACGCCCTTATTTCATTGCTGGCAGTAAAAACTCGCGCGCACGTTATTCAGCTCGTCGTAGCTAGGGTATTCGAAAAAACCATCAATTCGCCTACGACAAAAAGTCTGCTTTACGAAGGCGTGCACGAGCGGGTTTCACGCCTTTTGGCTTCTTCGGCGCTATATCAATCTGTTGGAGGACGATTTTTAGTAGATGGACTAACAAGTGTTTTTGGTCGTCCCAAAAAGTTACTTATGACTTCAATTGAAGACCTAAGCGCTCACTGGGAAGATCTTGCCCGCTATTTTGGCCATCCAGTTGGACATGAGACAGTGCGGCCACAAACCCATCGCGGCGCCTACCATGTCGCCGGCTCCTGGGCTGAGGCGGCCTTTTTGTTTTGGATTCATTCACATGATGGAGCTATGTTCATTCTGCGTCGTGCATTTCCTTCTTTTGTTGGAAGTGGGTGGTTGCGGGGCGAAGCCGCCGGGCTCATTTTCCGCTGGGGCTCTGGTCCTCTTCTGCGGGCCTCCGCTGCCGCAACAGGACTTGTCATTAAACGGGCGTTTGTGGGGACGATAGCAGCGTTTTTGACCGGACCAATAGGCCTGTTTGTTGCGCTCGTGGGGCCGGGCATTGTGGGAAAAATTAAAAGCAAAGCTCTGGGGCTCCTACACGGGGCGCTCTCTGTAGTTGGCCTCGGGGGAGGCACCAAGGGGCTTGACAGCCCGGCGTCTCTGGCAACGATTGCAGTCGTGGCTGCGCTCGTCGTTGCTTTTGCTAGCATGCTTCTTGTAACAACAACCCTGGGTGTGGCTTTTTCAACAACGTATGACGGGCAGGGCGGCTTGGCGCAGGGGGAGACAGACAGGGACGTCTTGCAATACGGCGGCCCCCTACCAACACATATTTCTTCAATTAGTCATTGTCCGATTCCCGCGGGGTTTCGAATCACACAAGCTCCTTTTGAACCGGGGTCACTAACCCATAGACGCGTTGATGCGTTTGACTATGCCGCTCCTGCAGGTACGCCGGTTGTTGCTGCCCACGATGGGTTTCTTGTGCCAAACCATGCAGGGGGCTTCTGCCTCAATCACCCGGAGTACGGCACGTATGTTCGACTCGCTGCTCGCTCTGTTGACGGCCCAATAGAAACGCGTTACGCACATCTGTCTGACTGCGCCAAGCTCTCCGTGTATAATAAAAACGGGGAGCCGGCGCTTGTTGCTGCCGGCACCATCATTGGGTACGTTGGAAGCTCTGGAAAGTCAACTGGCCCCCATTTACATTTTGAGATCAAGGGGCCTAGGCTGTTAACAACCTTGTTGCCGTCTTCCTGCGGAGGAACACAATGAAAAAATTTTGTTACTTGATTATTGGTTTTTTATTGGTTGTGTCTGGCGTGTTTGCGCTGATCCGACTCAGAAAACAACCTGTGGGCCCTGTCCAAAAGGCGAGTCGAGAAAAAGCTGCGCTCCCCTTGTTCCCACAGTCGGCCACTAGCGAACGTTTTTCATATCTTCTGAGGATAACGCCGCCAGCCATTCCGACGGCTCTCCCCACATACAACACTGTCCCACTGGTGGTCCCAGACGAGGCTGTTCGCGTGGCCCGATCGCTCAGCCTCCTGGGTAACGCGAAAATCTTGTCGGGCGCGACAAAAACTTCTTACTTGTGGTCGTCTTCGGATGGTGCGTCTCTTGAGATTTTTGGGGACCCCATAAGAATAGAGTATACTCGCTCTCCCAGCTCCAGCTCCCAGTTGTCCCTGCCCATTGATAGGTATATTGCTGAGGCACAAACTACGTTGTCTCGTCTTCTTGTCCCTGCCCGGCCCCTTTCCCTTACTCTCCTTAGCCCCCGTTATTACACAAGGTCTGGAGACAATCTTATAGAGCAGGGGTCTTGGGTTGGTGCAAGTGTCGTTGAGGTTCGGTTTGATTATTCACTTGCTGGTTTTCCGGCCTTATTCGGATCCCCAACTGCTCCCGGGGCTTCTGTTTTTTTGGCTGCCGACGCCTCTGTCATTCGTCTGGAAGCAACTATTCCACCAAATGTTCTGCCCTCGGGAACAAGCACCCCAGTTCTTGACCCGGAGACTGCCGCCCTCCGCCTAGAGAACGGGGGGGTTGTAATCTCTTTTGCCGCCGAAGGCGATCGGTGGTCATTTCCTGAGCGCCAGCTTTCTGTTAGCTCCGTAACTACTAGTTCTTTGATTCTGGGATATTATTACAACGGTGGACAGGCTGCCCTTGTTCCTGTCTATCTTTTTTCAAGCAAGGGAACAGACGCGCTGACGGGAGAACTCGTCAATGTCGTTACTGGTGTTTCTGCTCTCCCTTAGGGCCTTATGAAGAGCTTGTTCGAATGGGCATAATAATATGGGAAAAAGAGTCGTCCTTCACGGGACGAAACACCCCGGGGGCAAGCGCCCCAGTCATTTCAAAGAGAATTTCAGTCCCTGGAAAGATTGACAAAAACTCTAAAAGAAATCTGCCGTTGAAGGCAATTTCTCCTCCGTCACCATCAACCTGAGCGCCCACCTCCACACGGCTCTCTCCCTGTTGTGGCGTTGCCGCAGATATCACCACCCTCTGCCCATCAATGGCAAACCGAACGATGTTGGCGCCGTCTCGGGCAAAAATAGCAGCAGATTTAACGGCGTGCAATAGTGCCTCTTTTTCCAAGCATGTCCGCGTGGTAAAGCTCTTTGGAATGATCTTATCAAAGTTAGGATACTCGCCATCAATGACCCTAGTGATTAGCTCTGTGTCTCCGATCTGAAAGGAAAGCTGGCCATCGTTGTTTTGCCAAAAAGACAGACTGTCTGCCTCTTTTTCTTCAAGCGCTGTCTTTACCACCTCCGAAAGTGGGCGCGCCGGCACAACGAGGTCGAGGTCTTGTTTGAACGCGAGAGCAACGCGCTTAACTGACAGTCGATACCCGTCGGTCGCTGCAAGTAAGACGCCGTCTTCTTCTGAACGAATTTTAACCCCCGTTAAAAGCGGCCGCCCTTCATCCGTTGCTGCCGCAAAAAGGACCAAAGAAAGCGCTCCACAAAGGGTGTCTTTGTGAAGAGTTGCGACTACTGTCTTTTTCTGTGTTGAAACAGGTGGAAATTCCGTTCCCGGAGTTGACGGAATCGCTGCGGTGGTTCTTCCAGACGAAACGACCATGCTTCCTTCTTTGGCTACAAGGCGAAGGGTGTCCTGTGGCAAGGTCATAACGAATTCAGTAAGAAGTCGCGCCGGCACACAGAGACTTCCTTCTTTGTCAATTTTTGCTCCCACCCAAACGCTTTCCATTGATTCAAGATTGGTCGTTGTTACCCGCAGCTGTCCTCCTTCTGTTGACAACAGCGCGTTTTGTAAAATCGGTAGCTGTGCTTTGGGCGTAATAATACGACTCGTTCTTGAAAGAGCTTTTAGCAGGTTTTCTTGAAGAAGAGAGAGAATCATTGCTGTTGTTTGTGTAGAATATAAATTAGTAGTAAATAGTAATAATAGGTGTGCAAAAGTGTAAGGATTTTGTCTTTAGCTGTCAACGGCGAGAAAATCAAAAAAGAAAGCCTTGTGGATAAGCTTCTTGCACTAGACTTGTTAACTGGCCAACGAAGCGTGGATAATTGGTGCATAAAAGCGAAAAAGTGGAAAAACCTGCCAGCAGAAGCCAGGCTATGCCCACAGTTTGTTTTTTATCCCCAAGACGTCCTCGCGCAACCGCTCGTTGGTGGACAACTCGCGGGTAATGGTTTCCACGCCGTGCATGATCGTGGTGTGATCGCGGCCGCCGAGAAGCCCCCCGATGTCATCGAGGGTTGCTCCCAACTCGGTTTTACAGAGATACATAATAATCTGCCGCGGACGAGCAATCGGGCGGTCCCTTTTTGGGCCCTTGAGGGCGCTGGGCCTAAGATCAAAATATGTTGCAACCGCCTCCAACACCCCAGCAAGCGAAGTGCGGCGCACCGGACTAACCTCACCATTGCCTGGTGACCTTTTCCCAAACAGCGGCGAAACAAAATCTGGTGTAATTGGTCCAGAAAGAGTGGTCAGCCGGCGCAAAAACCCCTCTATTGTTCTTGCGTCAGAGACGTTGGCGGCAATTAGCCGAGCCACGTCGGCTGGGACAGAGAGCGAGAGCGATTGAGCTTTTAAGTTGATGATAGCCACCCGCAGCTCAAAGTCCGGCGCTCCTATGTCTACAGTAAGTCCTCCCTCAAAGCGGCTGCGCAGTCGCTCCTCGAGTTTGGCAATTTCAGATGGCGATCGGTCGCTTGTCAAAATTATCTGTCCTCCCTCGCGGTGGACAGCGTTGAATGTGTGGAAAAATTCCTCCTGGGCGCGCTCTTTGCCGGCGATAAACTGTACATCGTCAACCAAAAGGAGCTGGGCCGAGCGGTACTTGGCCTTAAAATGCTGGGTGGATCGGTTTTGGATCGCCGCCACAATGTCGTTTAGAAACTCCTCACCCATACAGTAGACAATTTTGGCCGAGGAGCGTTTCGCCAAAACAGCATTGGCCACAGCATTCATAAGGTGGGTTTTTCCTACGCCGACTCCACCGTAGAGAAACAGGGGGTTATAGGCGCCCCCCAGATTTTTAGCCACAGCGGTTGCTGCCGCATAGGCAATTTGGTTGGTGGTGGAGACGGCAAAATTTTCAAAGGCCAAGTCTGGTCGAATATGCAATCGACGAGCAATGTCGCTTACTGCCATCTCCCCCGCGGCACCAGTAAACAAAGGGCCGGCGTCTTTGGTGGACACGGTCTCTTTTTTGGCCGCCACCACAAACACGAGGCTGACGTTTTGTTTTGTGTGGTGGTCTAGAATGCTTTTGACCAAACTGTAGTAGCGCGCCTCAACCAAGCCTTTCATAAGTGCGTTGGTAAAACCAAGGGTGACCACCCCGTTTGTAAAAGAAAGGATACGAGAGTGGGTAAACTGGGTCTGAAAGATTGGCCGTGAAACGGCGAGCTCAATTTCCGCTAATGTAGTCCTCCAAAGTTTTTCAAGATCCATAAAAATTATCCACATCCTAGTAACGTTGTCCACGCCTGTCAAGAGGTCACTTTTCTGCAAGGATCTTTATTTGTTTCTTGAATTCTTCTCCCCTGTCTGCGTAATCCTTGAATAAATTAAAGCTTGCTGCGGCCGGAGACAGGAGGCAGACTTTGCCAGCGGGCGTGTGGGTGTAGGCAAGGCGGACAGCGTCTTCCATCATCGATACAGGCAAACACTGGTGGCCCCGCGTTGCCTTCTGAATTTTTATGCCCGTATCCGGGAACAGAATAAGAGTTTTGAGACTTTTTCGTTTGGCAAGAAACCTTCCGAGACCGCTGTAGTCCAGCCTCCTGTCAAATCCGCCGGCGATGAGCGTAGCGACGTCATCACCCAGCGCCTCAAGAGCATAGATGGTTGCCTCCGGGATAGTAGCAAGCGAGTCATTGTAAAACTTAATTCCCTTAAATTCTCCCACAAACTCCAGCCGGTGCGGGAGCGGTTTAAATTGTCCGATCGCCTGTTCTGTTAGTTTGCGACTCACTCCAAAAAATTGGCCAACAGCAGTTGCGGCCGCAATGTTTTTATTGTCGCCATAAAATGCAACCTTGTTTCCCTTGCTGCTATTGGCAATTTTTGCTGACAGTTTGTTTGTGCGGTCGTAAACAACAACGTCTTTTACCGTTTGGAATTTGACGATATTAGCTTTAGCAGCAACATACTGGTCAAAAGAAGAGTAATAATCCAGGTGTTCAGGAAAAACATTGAGGACAACGGCAACATGGGGACTAAACTTAATATCGGCGAGTTGATGGCTAGATAGTTCTATGACGAATACCGTTTTTTGGGTCGCGGCGCCTAGGTGGTCAAGCGCCGGGTTGCCGATGTTGCCGACGAGCCGCACATCGGCAAATTTCTGCTTGAGGATATCGGCAATAAGAGCTGATGTTGTACTTTTTCCCTTGGTGCCAGTGACGCCGACGGTGACTCCCCGACACAGAGAAAAAAAGATGTTTACTGCTGTGGTGACAAATGGAGCGCGAACTTTTTCAGGTGGAATTCCGGGGGTGCGCACGACGGTGTCATACAGCTGGAGATTATCTAAATAATTATCGCCGTCTTTTTTATCAGCGATACTTATAGACAGACTTGAATAGTTCTTGCGCAAAAACCGTTCCACGCTTTGGTTTTCTCGTCCGTAGCCAAGGAGAATTATTTTGTCCCCCCTAATTTCACTTGAGTAGTTTTTCATATTCAGGCGGCAGAAAGTGATTTGTGTTCCAACCAGAAAGGGAATAATTTTCGCCGGCCAACATGGCGACTGCCGCTTGTGCCTCTTCCGGCGCCCCCACGCATTCAAATGGCTTCTTGTCCCCTGCTCCGGCCAAATCTAAAAAATGTTGTTGTAGCTCTTTTTTTTCCAAAAAATTGCTGCCGAAAACCGATTTCATTTGATAGTTCGAAAGAAATGGGGATAAAATGAGATACACAAAGGCGCACTTGGCGCAGGCTCCGCACCAGTCGCGGCCGCGGAGCTTGTTGCAACTTGCAAAAACCGGGTGATATTTTGGCATTTTTGCAAAAATAGAGGCGACTTGGATCTCGGAAAGCGGACGAAGAAAACTGAAGTACTCGGGTTTTCTTAAGGTCTCCCCCTGCCATGCAGGGAGAGACCTTGTAAAATATTCCCTGAATTTTTTCTCAAACTCATAACTTTTGGAGTACTGGTGGTTGATGATTTTGCCCAGATATTCTATGTTTCCCTCTGAAGCACTTGATTCATTTGAGGCAATGACATGTTGAAAACTGTGGAGCTTAGCAACCATTGAGCCGAGGAATGCAAGGTAGGCAGAAAACGGCGTATGTCCGTTGAGATATCCTTGATGGTTAAGTTCAAGCAAAGCAGCATCAATTGTTCGCTTAACAATTATCGGATTTTCGTATCCTGCGACCTCGACAACCCTTATGGCAGCGGGAGTTGGGTTGAGAAGAAGAACGTTTTTTCGAGTCGGCATTTTTTTGAGAAGCTCAATGGTTACCACCGAGTCTTTGCCGCCACTGGCGAGGATGAGATCACCACGAGAAGCAGGGCTAGTAACACGAGCAGGGCTAGTAACACGAGAAACGCTGGAAATAGTAAGAAAGCCAGAACCGGTAAAGTCGATCGCGTTTTTGTAGAAAAATTCACCGAGGCCGTTTATGAATAAATCGTGCCACCAATCAATTTGTTCAGGGGTCAAACTCCCCGCTTTGACAATCAACTCCGGCGGGCAGG
Organism: uncultured Gammaproteobacteria bacterium; assembly: GCA_964621305.1. Taxonomy (GTDB): domain Bacteria; phylum Patescibacteriota; class Microgenomatia; order UBA10105; family UBA927; genus JAGVFE01. Next base: position 75,753 of record CAZUOM010000002.1, read on the forward strand.
CGGCTTTCCAGTAGCTGATTGCCTCTACCATGCCGAGGTTGAAAACCAACGGGTCGATAAGTGATCGATTGATTTCTCCCCTAACCGGAATTGTTATTTCCGGAGAAAATCGAATATCTGGTTCGAGAAGAAAATAGAATCGGACAACTAGTTTCTCGTTGGCTTCAGAAATCTCGTAGGATTGGTAGACCAACCGAGGATGTTTAGCGCGCAATTTTTCGACATTCATCTTGCGTATTATACCATCGACCTCTATAATAGACGCATGCCGAAGCGAATATATCAACCCAAAAAGAAAAAGCGAGCGCAAAAGCACGGGTTCCGGCAGCGGATGGCATCCCGAGGAGGCCGAAAAGTGCTGGCGCGCCGCCGCCTCGCGGGCCGAAGAAGGTTAACTGTATGAAAATTCACCACTATACCGCAGTTTTTCAAAAAGAACCGACCGGAGGATATACTGTCATTGTCCCTTCGCTGCCGGGATGTGTGACGTGGGGGAAAACCACGGAAGATGCTATTGCTGCAGGAAAAGAAGCAATCGAATCATATCTGGGGAGCTTGGCAAAAGATAAACAAAATCCTCCGCCGGACATCAGTTTTGTTTCGACCATTGATGTTCCCCCGTCTGCAGCGGCATATGCCTAAATTGCCATCGTATAAACCCCGCGACGTAGTAAAGAAGCTAGAAAAATTAGGATTTATCAAGCATCACCAAGTTGGCAGTCACCTGACCATGCGTCACCCTACAACTTATCAACGAGCAGTTATACCGCTTCACTTGAAAGATATAGCAAAGGGCACGCTTCTTTCTTTGCTTCGGGAAGCAGGTATTGACCGAGATACCTTTATTGCAACTAAGTAATTATGTTATCGCGGCCACATCGTCTTCCCGCTTCTGAGATAAAGAATATTCTTCGGAGTAAAGAAAGATTCTCCAGCAGAGAGTTCCATATTGTGTTTGCCAAAAACAATCTGACTGTTTCCCGTTTCGCCGTAGTTGTTTCAAACAAAATTGATAAGCGCGCAACCGTACGAAATCGCACCAAGCGCCTCATCCGTGAGTCGGCGCGGCATCTGCTTCCGCGTCTCGTAAGAGGCCGGGATGTCGTGATCATTGCAAAAAAAGCGCTTGGGGAGATTGGTCAGTCGCAGGCGCAAAAAATTGTCCAAGAAGCCTTTTCCCGTGGCAGTCTTTTCAACAATGCAACAATGTAACAATGAAACAATTTGTTCTTTCATCGATCCGCTTCTACCAGCGCTACCTATCTTTTGATACGGGACTGCTTAAGTTTTTGTTTCTGACCGATAAAGCCTGCAGGTTTACACCCAGATGCAGTCAGTACACACATGAAGCAATCAGCCGCTATGGTATAATCATGGGATTGACCTTGGGAGTGAGACGTATTCTTCGTTGTCATCCCTGGAATAAAGGCGGATACGATCCCGTGCCAAAAGTATGACTGATCCAAACCTCTGGAACCAACTGCTTATCTGGCCGATTGTTAATCTGTTGGTGGCCTTTTATAAATTGTTTGAGCTTTTGCACATTCCCGGCCCGTTGGGATGGGCAATCATACTTATGACGATTGCCATTCGGCTTCTCCTTTATCCCCTCATGGAAAAGCAGCTTGCTTCAGCCAAAAAGATGGCGTCGCTCAAGCCCCACATGGATGCACTTTCCGCAAGACACAAAGACGATAAAAAGGCCCTCCAACAAGCACAACTTGCGCTTTATAAAGAGCACGGGGTAAATCCTGCCGCCGGATGTCTCCCTCTCCTGATTCAAATGCCGGTTTTGATTGCCCTCTACAACGTGTTTTATCAAATATTAAGCAACGGAAATTTGGAAAAAATGGTGGAAACCATCAATCAAGTTGTCTATCTGCCGCTATTGAAGCTGACGTCGCTTGACCCGACGTTTTTCGGAGTCAATCTCGGCATCAAACCTGAGCAGTGGCAGACACATGGCGTATGGCTTCTTTCCGTGCCGGTTATAACCGGCGCCCTCCAGTGGTGGCAATCTAAGTTGATGATCCCTCCTTCGTCGGGACAAGTGCCAAGCACTGCGTTAGCCAGCAATAAAGAAGAAAAGAAGCCGGAAGATACGGCGATGGAGATGCAAAAGCAGATGGCCATAATCATGCCCCTCATGTTTGGCTACTTCTCGCTTCAGTTTCAGTTGGGCCTGGCGCTTTACTGGAATATGTTTGGAGCGCTTGGTATTATTCAGCAATTGTCTGTGAACAGACAAAACACGGAATATGGAAGCAATTGATCAAGTTAAACAACTGACCGAAGATTTGCTTAAGCGCTTGGGAGTAAGCGGCACGGTTAGTGTGGACACTGACGAGGCCGGAGCCTACCGCGTTCACATTGAGACAGAAGAGACGGGTCTTCTTATTGGTTTCCACGGCAGAACGCTTGAGAGTTTTCAGATTATTTTAAGCATTCTCGTTTCCAAAAAACTAGACTCTTGGGTTAAAACTTACGTTAATGTTGGCGATTATCGCGAGAAGCGCGAAGAAGCGCTCATGATAATGGCCCAGCGGGCCGCCGAGCGCGCGCTCTCCCTCAACCGTCCGGTGGAGCTTTCCCGTCTCTCCCCTTCCGAGCGGCGCGTCATTCACCTGACACTTTCAGGCGACGAGCGCATTGAGACAGAATCAGTGGGAGAAGGCAACAGTCGGACGCTTCTCGTCAAGCCGCGAACGCCATGAAAATAGGTCTCCTCGGCGGCGTTTTTAATCCTCCGCACGTCGGACATCTCATTATCGCCCAGCAGGTTTTAGATTTTACAGACATTGAAGAGATTTGGTTTGTCCCCAATTACGGCCAGCTTCCCCCCAAGCCCAACATTGCTTCCTCGGTTGATCGGTTGGCTATGACGAAATTTTTGGTGTTGCCGAGGACGCGAATTTCGACGCTTGAAATCGACCATAAACTTGACGGTAACACTATTAATCTTCTCCCTTATTTACCCAAAGAACATTCATATCAATTTATCATGGGCAGCGACTGGTTATCGTATTTTAGGCAGTGGGGTCAATGGGAAGAGCTTATTGAACAATTGCCCTTTCTTGTGTTTCCCCGTAGCGGCCACCCCATGGAACCGCTGTATAAAAACATGACACCACTCAAACACGAACTGTTAGTCACCACGAACATTTCCGCGACCAAAATCCGCGAGCGCATAAGACGAGGGTTGCCCATCGACCAGTTGGTGCCGCGGGAGATTGCCGAATATATAAAGAGGCATGGATTATATTTGACTTGAAACGGCAATTTGCTACACTGGCATCATGCATTTGCCCGCTTTTCTTCAGCCTTCTCTTTGGAGTTATGATTTATCAACAATAGATCCAGAGAAAAGCGCTCACTTTATTATCTCGCAGGTGTTAAATTACGGCGACGAGCGGCAGCTTAAATGGCTCTTTTCCCATTACGGAAAAGACACTGTACAGGAGGTGTTGCTCCATCCGTCGCGCGGCATTTGGCACCGGGAAAAATTAAGGAAATGGTTGGGAGTTTTTCGTCTGATGATCGACCCCTTAGTGTTTGAATCGGCGATTGTTGACCTCGCGCCGCGAATCAAACTCCACGAGGCGTTTTTTGAGCGGAAGGAGACTTCTTAAGCAAGAATGACGTTTCATCCAGACATACTGCACCCGAGACAACAACGCGTGTTGAGGAAACTGGCTGTTTTTCGCACGTTTGGGTATTACCTCGCGGGTGGGACCGCGCTGGCGTTGCAGCTTGGACACAGAACGTCATTGGATTTTGATTTTTACAGCAAGGAGAAACTTGAGCGTGAAACGTTCGCGGTTGGCCTCAAGCAATCGTTGTCAACGGTAAAAATATTGCGTCAAACCCATGATGCATTTCAGGCTGTTACCGAGGGCGTTAACGTGTCCGTGTTTTACTATCCGTATCAACTATTGCATGCGTTGGTTGATTTTCCACCCATTCAGCTTGCTAGCCTTGAGGATATTGCGGCCATGAAAATCGTGGCCCTCGTGCAAAGGGCTAGACAACGGGATTTTTGGGACGTCTATTATTTGGCAGAGCGCTTGGGAATAGCAAACGTAATAGCGTCTGCCTACAGGAAATACCCGTGGTATGAAGAGAACAACCAGATCATACTGCGCGCGCTCACCTATTTTGATGATGCGGACACCGATGACGAGGTCGGGAGAATAACAATTGTTGACAGAAATCTTCGATGGAAAGACGTGAAGGAGAAGATACGGCGTGCGGTGGAAGCATACCGTAAGGAGACAGCGTGACGGCAGACGAAGATATATACTGAAAAAACTCAGGTTTGCAATTCGTTTTTCCAGTATATACCCATCTAATCAGCTTTTTCGCCCTAACCGGCTGCAAACCTGAGTAAGATGGGTATAGCATGATGAGCATAAAGCAAACAGCTGGCCGGCTCGTGGAGTTTTTAAAAGTTTCGTTCCAAGACTCTGGATTTACTCGGGCGGTCATCGCCCTCTCCGGCGGGGTGGACTCAAGTACTAGCTGCGCGCTGACTGCCCAAACAATCGGAAAAGAAAACGTCTATCCCCTTCTTCTTCCCTACGGGAACCTCAATAAAAAGAGTATGACCGACGCGTGGTTAGTGACAAAAGTCGTCGGAATTCCGAAAAAAAATGTTACAGAAAAAAATATTGCCCCATTGGTTGACCCGGTTCTTGCAACAGATCCGACGATGGATAACGTTCGTCGCGGCAACATCATGGCCCGCGTGCGGATGATACTCCTTTATGACTGGGCCAAAAAACACAATGCGCTCGTAGTTGGGACGGAAAACAAAACCGAGCATCTCTTGGGATACTTTACTCGCTTCGGTGATGAGGCAAGCGACATTGAGCCGCTGCGGAGCCTTTACAAAACAGAGGTTTATGAACTTGCAAAATTACTGAAACTGCCGAAAGCAATCTTAACCAAGGCGCCAACCGCTGGTTTATGGGAAGGCCAAACAGATGAAGGAGAGTTTGGTTTTACTTACAAAGAAGCGGATGAGATTTTGACCCTGTTGGTTGATAAGGGCCTCGCCATTGCCGATGTCATTCTAAAAGGATATGATCGAACCACCGTTGAGAAGGTGGCGACCCGCATGAAAGCTAACAACTTTAAGCACAATCTTCCCCTCGTTCCCCTATGAGGTGGCACCAAATATTTTTTTTCCTCCTTCTTGTTTTTTTACCTACGCAATTGGGTTACCACTTTTGGCCTGACTGGGCGATGGTGTTGGGAAGGAGAGTCGACTACTTATCTCCTACCGTTTTCTTGACGGACCTTCTCATTTTGTTAACAGTTGGCAGCTGGTTTTTTACAGAAATATCAAATATCAAAAATCAAAAATCAAAAATACAAATTAAAAATCAAAAACTTAAGTTACTTTTCTTAGCTGTTGTGTTTGTATTAATCAATATTTTTGTTTCTGAAGAGAGACCGGTTGCTATTTATAAATGGTTGAAGGTTGCGGAATTTGTTGCGCTGGGATGGTATGTAGTAAAAACAAAGCCACCTTTATCGTTTATCGCTTATCCCATGTCGCTTGGCCTTTTGTATTCATCTGTTCTGGCCATTGCACAATTTTTGCTCCAGCATTCTATCGGCGGCCCACTGTGGTGGCTTGGCGAAAGAATCTTCAATCTCGATACACCGGGTATTGCACGTTTTGGCTGGTTTGGTCGGGAAATTCTCAGACCCTACGCAATGTTTCCACACCCGAACGTATTGGGAGGCTACCTCGCGGCAATTCTGCCGCTCATAATTATCCAATTAACCAATAATCCAATTCTCAAATTATCCAATATAAAAAAGACGTTTTACCTTACAACTTTGGCGTTGGGGATGGTTGCGCTTGGGTTGACGTTTAGCAGGAGCGCAATTACTGTCGGAATATTTGCCATTGGACTAACGCTGTGGCAAACATTCAGAAAAAAAAGATATTTGGTTTTGTTTTTTGCCTTTGTATTGCTTATTGCTTATTGCTTATTGATTATTGCTCCCAATGGCGAGTCGTTTGTCGTTCGGCAGCAGCTTAACGATGCGGCGATAAAAATTTGGCAGCAATCCCCCATTATTGGTGTTGGACTTGGAAACTTTCTTGTTGAGTTGCCAAAAGCACTAACCTCCCGATCCGTGTATTTTTTGCAGCCGGCGCACAACATTTACATTTTGGTTTTAGCAGAAACAGGTGTCGTTGGATTAATATTGCTTCTTTATTTACTTTGGAGAGTCTTTCGAAAAAGACCATTTGGCATTTATCATTTGTCATTTGGCATTTTGTTAATTCTGGGTCTCGTCGACCACTATCTCCTCACACTCCAACAAGGGCAATTACTGTTGACGCTTTTTGTTTCTTTGAATCTCTTCGGCTCACACAATACAATACGCTCATGATTTCCGTATTCACAAACACCGCTTGGCAGGTGTTGGGAAAAGCAGCAACCGCAGGAACTACCTTTCTTTTGACCATCCTTATTGCCAGCGCATTTGGCGTGGAGGGCTACGGAGACTTTACCAAAATTACCACCTACGTTGCGCTCTTTTTTCTGCTCGCTGATTTTGGCCTCAATGCTGTTTATCTGCAGAAATCGACGGACTGGAGAGCCCTGTTGGGATTGCGGATTGTGGCAAGCACACTCCTCACATTTTTTGCAATCGCAACGCTTTCGTTTTTGCCGCAAGGCACGATCAACGGCTTCACGGGTCTTGTGCGCCTGGGCATTGTCCTCTACTCCCCCGCCATCATCTTTCAGGCGCTCCTTATGACAGCCAACGCATATTTTCAAAAAAATTTACGCTACCGGTTTTCAACCGTTGCTGTAGCTAGTGGATCGATTGTTTCGCTTGTCCTCATTTGGATTGCCTCCGGTATGTTTACACCTGCAGCCGGAACGCTTGCCAGCGTTGTTGCATTGCTCGTTGGGTCGGTCGTGACTGCGGTGATTGCCCTTGCTTTCATTCAACGACTCAAACAAAACACCTCTCCCTTGTTCAGTCGTTTTATGGCGCGTGAACTTCTGGTCGGCGCACTTCCCCTTGGGGCAACATTGATTTTTAACGTCGTGTATTTTCGGATCGACAGCCTGATTATGACCGTATCCAGAACAACTGCGGAAGTTGGCATTTACGGACTTGCATACAAATTTTTTGAACTGCCTGTTGTTTTGCCCACATTTTTTATGAACACCGTCTATCCGTTGATGCTGACAAGTCAAAAATTAATTTCCGTGGTGAAGCGGTCAGCAGTTGTCTTGCTTATTGCTTCTCTTTTATCGCTTGTCACACTCTGGCTGGCTGCCCCCCTCCTTTCTCTTATCAAATCCGATTTTGGGGCAAGCGTGCCGGCGCTTCGCGTGCTTTCGCTGGGGCTGCCTTTTTTCTTTCTTACAAGCCTTACGATGTGGACGATAATTGCACTAAAAAAACAAACAGCACTGGTTTTTATTTACGGGGTGTCGATGATCGGCACGATTCTTGCTGACCTTCTGTTTATCCCCACGTTGGGGATGATCGCGGCGGCGTGGATTACGGTTATTTCAGAGGCGGCAGTTTTGTTAATGTCTGGATTTTTTCTTGTTCGATATTTAAAAAAAATCCAAATATGAAATTTATCGTGCATACTGATGGGGGAGCCAGGGGCAATCCTGGCCCAGCGGCAATAGGGGTCCTTATTGAAATGACCAATGAAAAGAAAAAAATTGTAGAAATTAGCAAAAAAATAGAGGAGGCGACGAATAATGTGGCGGAATACACCGCAGTGCTAGAGGCACTGCGGAATATCAAATATCAAATATCAAATATCAAATATGAAGAAAGAAAACAAATGCAGATTGCTTTTTTTCTCGATTCGGTGCTGGTTGTTAATCAACTCAACGGAAAATTTAAAGTTAAAGATCCGCAATTGAGAGAGCTACTACTGGCGGTCAGACTCCTTGAACAAGAGGTTGGGGGACTGATTAGATATGCAGCGGTTCCTCGTGAGCAAAATCAGTGGGCGGACTTTTTGGTAAATAAGGCCCTGGATGGGGATAAACTCATGTCTCTTTCTTCTTTTGCGAAATAAAAGGGAATCTTGACGCTGTTGTTTTCGTATCAGCCTTTTGCCATAATGGGCCAAGACTTCTTATGGCTCCTGTAAGCAACCGTATCACTGAGGATGCTTTCGCTGCATCCACTTTAGCCCGTTTAGACGTGCAGGAAGTGGAGCTCGGAGTACCGATTCGTGAATTTTTAACGACGTCCGGATGTGTCGTTTTCATTAACAAAGATCCGCCGACAACCGCAGACTATCACATCATTTATGGTGACGAATCATTTGTGAAACATATACTTTCTGTGCTTGAGACGTATCACAATAAGACCCTTATTATACTCTCTGGAGAAACCGCGCAAACTGCTGAAAATATTTCTCACAAAAAGATCGGAAAAGTTGCTTTGGTCGGAACACACTTTCTTTCTTCACGTCAAACAAGAGGCATCTTTGCATTTTTTTTTACAAGTCGGAAATTCGTAGAGATTTTTGAAGAAACACAAAGAGACACAACGAGCAAAGAACTAGAAAAAGAAAGACCTTCGAAAAATCGCCTCCTACGATCAATTGAGGACGATGATAGGCTCCGTATCGCTGACGTGATATCTCGTACGTATTGGGATCAAAGCCACGAGCGTTTAGCATTGACTCGACGAAAAGGAAAAAAGAGTGTTCAGTCTACAATCATTAAGATTTTTATGAGGTTAAAGATCAACGCTTTGTACCTTGCCGCGTTTACTATTGTATTACCGTTTATTTGGTACTTCACGTCGGTTTCTGTTGCTGCATGGTTTCTCTATTATGGATCACATCAGTTAATTAACGGACATGCAGATGCGGCAGCGGCTTCAGCCGTTGCTGGACATCAATGGACAAATAGAGCGGCATGGACATTGTCATATATTGCTCTTCCATTTCAATTGGTAGGAACTGGTGGGTGGTTTCGAAATCAAGAACGAGTCGTATCTCTTCTTCGTAATCTAGTTGATGCGGGACAAAGCGCAGCAATTCTGGTTGCCTCAGGGAAAGATATGATTGCATCGATACTAGAGCCATTCGGCACATCGACGGCGTATGGTTCTTCGGCTGTTGCCAGCGATAGACTTAAACAAGAGCTTCTCGTTCTTGGCGGTACACTTGGTCTTGCACAGGGAGAGCTCGACATCATACTCCGAAACGAAATATTTCCTTTCAATATAAGTGCCATAAAAAAACGTGGAGAAGCGGGGCGATATTCACTTTCGCACCTGCGACTGATTATGGGCGAACTGAAAGGATTTGTTTCTCTTTATCCAGCAGTTGCTGGATTTAAAGATAAGAAAGTCTACCTCGTTCTTCTTCAAAATAGTATGGAATTGCGTCCAACCGGCGGCTTTATAGGCTCTGTTGCTTCAGTCACGTTTTCAGAGGGAACGCTTTTGGATTTCGTTATACAGGATGTCTATGATTTGGATGGACAATTGAAGGGCCATGTAGACCCGCCGGAACAGATTCGGCAGTTATTGCAACAAGAGCGCTGGTACTTGCGGGATTCTAACTGGGATCCAGACTTTGCGGTTTCCGCTCATCGTGCAGCATGGTTTTATGAGAAGGAAGCCGGGCATCAAGTTGATGGGGTCATCGCCATAAATGTACCATTTCTTATAGATATTCTTAAGGCAGTTGGATCCGTCGAGGTCTCAGATTACAACGATCGGGTGACCGCAGAGAATTTTTTTGGTAAATCGCTCTACTATACGCAAGCAAATTTTTTCCCTGGTTCCACCCAAAAAAAGGATTTTCTTGGGGCACTGGCGAATGCACTATTGACAAAAGTTACAAGCAACAAAAGCGTCCAGCCGCCTATTCTGTCTGCAATTGCCAAGGCGCTTAGGTCGGGCAATCTTTTACTATGGTTTACCGATCCTCAAATCCAACAAGTAGTAGAACAGCTTGGATGGGCAGGGAGAGTTCCAGCCGGTAACCAATGCAAAGGTCAGGAATTGAGCAGCTGCCTTGCTGATCGAGCCATGTTTGTTGAGGCTAATCTTTCTGTGAATAAAGTCAATTACTTTCTCAAACGAAACATTCGTCACCGGGTGGTTTTGGCAGAAGATGGTTCAGTCACAGAGACCGTGAGCGTACTATACACCAATAACTCTCCGTCTGATGACCGAACAGGCGGCGGAACGTATCGCGCCTACGGTAGGCTGATTGTTCCAGCAGACGCTGTCGTTGAATCTGTGACACTGGATGGAGTTGCATTGTCCGAGCCAAGCAACAAAGTGAACGCAACATTCGAGCCGCCGTATTTGGTCAACGAAAACACCTACGAGAGCAGTATCTTTGGCGTTGCGTTGGATGTGCCACGTGGACAACAACGGCAGTTGGTTCTTTCGTATCGCCGCCGAGCCCTCGTGGTATTTGTTGCTAACCGAGGCGTCTACGATTTGTATCTGCAGAAGCAGCCGGGACTCATTAATACCGATCTGGTTGTCGATGTTTCCTTCCCCATTTTTTGGCAGCCAGAAACAACAGGTGGCAAGCTTTCGTTTCTTGCCAATCAAGCCAGGCTCGAGTACAATATGCCTTTATTACAAAACGAGCAATTTAAAATTGTTTTTACAAAATGAAAAAGCATTCATTATCCGCTCAGAAACGAGATTTGGTCGGTCGCAAGGTCAAACAATTAAGAAAGCAAGGAATACTGCCGGCTTCCCTGTATGGCAAAAAAGTCAAAAGCGCTTCGCTTTCGGTAAAACTTGATGACTTTGAAAAAGTTTACAAAGAAGCAGGGGAGTCGGGACTGGTGGATCTAAAAGTCGATAGCGAGGTTAAACCCGTCCTAATTCACAACGTCCAAAAAGATCCGGTAAAAGGATTTCCACTTCATGTTGAGTTTTTCCAGGTAGATCTTAAAGCAAAAGTCCAGACACGGGTGCCGATTGAGCTTGTGGGTGAATCTGCCGCTGTAGCGCAAAAACAGGGAGTGCTCCTTACTATTCTTGACGAGATCGAAGTTGAGGCTCTGCCGACTGATTTACCGGAAAAAATTACGGTCGATGTTTCAGGCTTGGCCGCAGTTGATCAGGAAATAAAAGTTAGTGACCTCAATGTGTCGTCGGGAGTTGCTGTTCTAACTGACGCCGGTCAAACTCTTGTGAAAGTTGGAGCGTTGGTTACCAAACAAGCAGAAGCTGAGGTCGCGGCCGAAGAAGCAGCCAAGGCCGCAGCAGCCGCTGAGGCTGCCACTGAGGCGAAAGCCGAAGTGCCGGCAGCCCAAGAGAAACCGGCCGAGCCAGCAGCCAAAGAAGAAAAAACCCCGGAGGAGAAGAAAGAATAACTATTTTTTTATTAGCTCCTCAAATTTTTTTGCAACTTTGTTATTTGAATCTAAAGCAATGGCCTGATTTAGCAGCCTTTTTGTTTCCTCGGTTTTTCCTAATTGGTAGGCGAGAGAGGCCAAAGTTATATACGCGTCGCGGTAGTCGGGGTGGGCGAGTGCAACAGATTGCCAGAATTGGTAGGCTTGCGCAAGCGTCTCTGAGGCGTTTTTCCATTGGTTTAGTAAATCCTCGGTGCTGGCTCCAAGGATAGCCTCTTTTTTGGCTGTATTTCGCAGTCCCTCCTGCCAAAGCTCCTGCGCAAGTAGCCTGTGTCTCGTTGTCGAAAAAGGTTCTTGCAGCGCAGCCTCAAGTTTGCTCCAGTAGCTTGGCGCGCGATAGGTTCGCGCAAAGACATTGACCGCAAACAGAGCCGTCAGGCCGGCCCACAAAATCGAAGAAATTGACGATGCAATCAAACTTGCGGTAAATTTTCGGCTAAAGCGCGGGAATTCTAGCTTTAACATAGGATTATGCTATAGTGTAGGCATGAACAGGAAGAAAACGCAACAGGTTATTGAGCTTCTTAAGAAAGAATATCCCAACGCAAAGATAGTCCTCAAGTTTAGTAACCCGTGGGAACTTTTGGTAGCGGTGGTTTTATCAGCCCAATGCACAGACGCGGTAGTCAATAGGGTGACAGAGAAGCTTTTTGCCAAATACAAAACCCTTGATGGCTATCTAAAGGCAGACATAAAAACCTTCGAACAGGAGATAAGATCCACAGGCTTTTACCACAACAAAGCGAAAAATATTTTGGCCGCGGCAAAACTCGTCAAGGAAAAATTTGGTGGCGAGGTGCCAAGCACGATGAGCGAGCTTTTGACGCTTCCCGGTGTGGCGAGAAAAACAGCAAACATCATTTTGGGCAACGCGTTTAACATTATAGAGGGCATCGCTGTCGATACCCACGTGTCGCGCCTGAGCCAGCGCTTGCGGCTGGTTAATGTAGACACAATCGGCGGGAAGAAAGTTATTTTTTTCAAAAGGGGTCCCCTTGCAGCTTTGCAAGGGGACCCCTTGAAGAGAGAGATCGTAGATTATAAAAAGGACGCCGACCCGGTCAAAATAGAACGCGAGCTGATGGCGGTCGTGCCCAAACCAGATTGGTTCAAGCTCACGTATTTGTTGATCGATCACGGCCGGGCAATCTGCAAAGCCCAAAATCCCAACTGCAGCGCCTGTGTCCTTAATAAACTTTGTCCGGCGTCACGGCTTTAATCTATGAAGATCGTTTATACTAAACACGCAGCAAAGAAGTTTAAAGATCTTAAGCGTCTGGGCTTATTTGTTTCTCGCTTACTTGTTAAGAGTATAATCGAGCATCCCCTTCACCTGGACGAAATGACGGGCTTTCCCAAAAAAATTGCCAATGGAGTACTCGATCAAACCCATGTTCTTCGCGTTGTGTACAGGCAGGAAGGTGATATAATTATGGTGATTACATTTTACCAACAAAGAAAGGCAGGTACACGTCATGAGAATTCGTTACGATAAAGAAGATGATGCGCTGATGATCTGGTTTTCGCGGGAAGCCGTGGATTTTGCCGAGCAAAAAAAGGACGTCATTGCGCACTTTTCCAAAAAGAATAAGTTGGCACTTCTGGAGATTTTAGAAGCATCGAAGTTTCTTAAAGAAGCCTCCGATGTCTTTCCTCCAAATATCAAGCAGCGTGTTTTTGCAGGCGCATAATATTTTAGTAGCAGATAAAGACGACTAGGTATGAAAGTCGCTCTAGACATCGGCGGAACAAATTTACGCGCTGGTCTTTTTTCGGATGATCAGAGGCTGGTTGCAAAACACGTGGAGTCAACCCCCGAGAATTATCGAGATGGCCTACAACGCATCTGTTCTTTAACTAACGAGTTTCATACAAAAGGGAACATCGAGGGGGTTGCGGTGGCTATTGCAGGCGTGCTTGATCGGCAGAAGGGGAAAATGTTAGTCAATCCAAATCTTATGGGCTGGAACAATGTCTCCATTGGTCCAGACATCGCCAAGAAGACTGGCGTGAGAGTCGTTTTGGAAAACGATGCAGTTGCAGCAGGACTAGGGGAGGCAAACTTTGGCGCAGGGAAAGGCAAGCGGATCGTAGCGTTTCTCACCATAAGTACCGGGATCGGCGGGGCACGGATTGTCGACGGGAAGACCGATGAAAACACCTGGGGTTTTGAACCTGGGCATCAAGTCATCAGTGTTGAAGAGATAACAGCAGTTGATGGACGAGTACATGGATGGTTTGAGCGATACGCTTCCGGTTCAGCATTCGAGGCTCGCTATGGGGTGTCACCGAAGCTCTGCACCGATGGGTCCACATGGAAAGACTTTGCCAAATATTTGTCAGCCGGCATTGTCAACATTATGGTTTTGTGGTCACCGGACATTGTTGTTCTTGGAGGAGGCGTGAGTAGGAGCGCGGAAAAATTCTTTCCAGCACTTCGGGAATATCTGGATCAGGCAGTTATTTTCCCCCAAAAACCGCCGGTCGTTGCCGGAACGCTTGGCGATGAAGCTGGGTTATATGGAGGGTTAGTATTACTATCCTAGACGTATGACTTGGAAAGTTAGATCGTTTCAAACATCACGAGGGGATTGTCCTGTTGAGGAATTTTTTAAGAAAAAACAGAGAAAACTCCCCCAAAGGAGCTGAAAGTCGCCATTGACAGGCTGAAGGAGATGATATAGCATATATGCTATATGACAAGACGTCACGCTGACTTTGAAGTTTTTCTGAAAAAATCTTTAAAAGATCCAAAACTTAAAGCAGAATTTGATAAACTTCAGCCGGAATTTGCCGCAATTGAAGCAATGCTTCGGGCACGGGTAGAAAAAGGATTGCGCCAACAAGACCTTGCCCGAAGAATGAAAACCAAGCAGTCAGTGATTTCTCGGGTAGAGGCAGGCAAAACCAGCCCGACCGTCTCATTTCTCCAGCGGCTTGCACAGGCGCTTGATAGCAGGCTTGAAATCCGATTCATTCCTCAGTAACCCATGAAGCTTTCGCTTCAAACAATCCGTCGAGAGACTGCCGACGCCTCGACGTTTATTTTTACGCCGGATGTCGTCTTCCAGTATTTAGCCGGTCAGCACGTGAGCATGATGCTGCCAGTTGAAAATCCTGATGAGCGCGGAAAAGTACGCACGTTTACTTTGAGTTCCTCGCCGACAGAGGAAGGGATAGTTAGTATTACCACCAAGGACGGACCAAGTGCATTTAAGCAAACTCTTTTTGCATTGCCAATTAGGACGACTATTGAAGCGCGCGGGCCAACTGGATCAATGGTTCTTGATGAGGCCGATCAACGTCAAAAAATTTTGCTTGCCGGCGGCATTGGAATTGCTCCGTTTAGATCGATGATCAAATACGCTGCGGACAAAACATTGAGCATGCCGATCGTTCTTCTCTACTCCAACAAAACTCCGGAAGAGATTGTTTTTTGCGCTGAACTCGACGAACTGCAAAAACAGCTTTCGAATTTGACAATTGTTCACACCATTACGCAACCAGAAGCTAGTCAGGAGATTTGGGAAGGAAGAAGTGGAAGAATTGATGAATCTCTCATCGGCGAGCATGTCAGTGACATTAACCAGTCTATTTTTATGACTGCCGGCCCAACAGCCATGGTGGAGGCGATGATTGCCATACTTGCCTCGATGGGAGTCCCGCCGGAAAATGTGAAGTTTGAAAAGTTTTCGGGTTATTAGAGCTACAATTTGACAACTATAAAGTATCACGTTATACTTTATTGCTATGAATACACTGCTTGACGCCATTGATCAAAAGAAGCGGATCCTCGACGCGCGGCGCCCTTTCCCGGTTGATCTCGTGAAAAACTTAGACCAGTGGTTTACCGTCGAGTTGACCTATAACTCTAATGCCATCGAAGGCAATACGCTTTCTCGGGCAGAAACCGCCTTGGTTGTAGAAAAGGGGATCGTCGTAGAAGGCAAGACGCTCGTTGAGCATCTGGAGGCCGTCAACCATGCTGCTGCGTTTTCCTGGGTGAGGGAGCGGGCGGTGAAACGCACAAGGGTGTCTCTGCAGGATGTTTTGGAACTGCATCGGTTGATACTCTCAAAAATCGACGATAGCAATGCCGGCCGTTACCGCACTGTATCGGTGCGTATTGCCGGCTCTCGGGTAGTGCTTCCCAATCCTGCCAAAATTTCCACGCTCATGGGTGATTTTTCCCTGTGGCTGGGCAAGGCAGCCGGCCACCCGGCCACCGTTGCAAGCCAAGCTCACCTCAAGCTCGTTACCATCCATCCGTTTGTCGACGGCAACGGGAGAACGGCGCGTCTCCTCATGAATCTTCTTCTTCTGGCGTCCGGCTATCCGCCGGCCATTATTAGAACCCAAGACCGGAGGCGCTACATTACCAGCATTGAAGCGGCCCAACTGGGGGGTGAGGTCGCCGAGTATTATTCCCTCATGTATGAGTCGGTTGATCGGTCGCTCTCCACCTATCTGGAAGCTTTAGATGAAAAAAGCGACAGGATAAAACTTGAAAGCAAGCCGTTTTTGACCATCGGGCAAGTAGCTAAGCTCACTGGCGAAACCGTTCCCACAATCCGATTTTGGACCACGCAAGGGCTTCTCAGCGCTACCGGCCGCTCTGCCGGCGGTTATCAGCTCTACGGGCGCGATGTCGTTGGTCTGGCACAAAAAATTCGCACGCTGCAGAGATCAAAACGTTTATTGCTGTCTGAAATTAAGAGCGAGCTTGCCAGAAGTATGTAAAGTTTGAAAATCAACCGCGCAACTAGGACGAATTTATTTTTTTCTTCGGAGACTTGCCTTCTCCTGCTACCTCCCAGAATTTCCAAAACAGTTGGCGCTGGGTATTGGCATAGACTGCGTTGACGATCTCAATGCCCACCGGCTCGTTTTCGATCCAGTTGGCAATGGCGTACGTAAAGAAACGATGTGTTGTATTATAGAAGCAGATCTAATCGACTATGAACATTTTTGCTGGTGACCCAGTGTCCGGCGACATTGACGCGCTGATGGATGAGACCAGAAGCCATGCGCGAGCGCAAGGCATTTCTTATTTGAAGATACAACTTTCGGCGCACAATACCGATGCCTTGAACTTTTACAGAAAGTAAGGCTTTAAACCCTCACAACTGATTGCGTTTCAGAAAGTCGGATAGGGTCATGAGTGTGATTATTTTAACGAAAAGCGAATATCCAGCGTGGCATTGAGGGCTTTTGCGAAGCGTTTTAAGAGGGAAACTGTAGGTGTCGATGCCATCGACTCAATTCTGGACACCACAGGCTGCTTTGTGTCCATTTTTTTGGCTAGCTGCGCCTGGGTCATCTTGCGGGCCAGTCGAGCTCCAATCAGAGCGCGTGTGAGCTGATAGTCAGGTTCAATCCGTTCGGCCTCACGCCGAAATGCCGGATCTTTCATCCGCTTTTTTTCGGATCGCCGCCAGTTTGTATATTTTTTCATATGCGTTTCTCCTTTAGCATATTTGCTCGATGCACTGCCGTGTCTATGTCTTGTTTTGGCGTTTTTTGGAACTGTTTTCCTTTCATAATTTATAACAAAAAAGTTATAAAATGTCAAGAGTTTCTTCTCCTTTAGCATCACGAGCGTATTACTTGTTGCAGCCAGTAAGGTCAATGTGCTATGCTCCAAAAATGGCAAAGAAAAAGACCGCGGAAGAGACTTTGTCTCCGGCACAAACTCCCCCGGGATCGCCTTTGAAAGAACTGTTTCATAGTCCCAGGCGCTTGTACCTTATCGTTGCGCTCTTGGCCGTTTCTGCTTTCGTTATTGCCAATAAAAGCTGGCTAGTTGCCGGCGTCGTCAATGGCAAGCCCATCTGGAGCTGGGAACTTAACAAGGTTATGTCTGATCGCTTCGGCAAGCAGACGCTTGAGGGGATAATTTCCGAGCGGCTCATTGGCGATGAAGCTGCCAAACTGGGCGTCGAGGTAACCAAAGAAGACATTGATAAAAAACAGGGAGAGATTCTCAAAACGCTCGGTGGCAACCTGGGCGTTGACGAGCTTTTGAAATATCAGGGAATTTCTCGCAGCGACTTTGACAACCAGATCCGATTGCAACTGACGGTGCAAAAAATTTTAGGCAAGGACGTAGTGATTACCGAGGACGACGTCACACGATTTATTGCTACCAATAGCGCAACGCTCACGGCTACAGAGCCGGCAGCGCTTCGCGCCGAAGCTCGCCAGGCGATTTTGGATGCCAAGGTAGGCGAGAAGCTCCAAGGCTGGTTCCTCGAGCTCAAAAACAAAGCCAAGATCCTACGATTCCTCTGAATCACTTTTTCAAATGAGTCCTATTGCATGAACTACGTTAATAAGGTCGGCAACCGCTTTTCCTCGGGCGGAAATTGCGAGGGTTTGATATAACGGCTTAACGGCTGTAATCCGTCAGATGCGGGAGGAGCGGTTTGGTAGAATAGATTTTCTATTGACAAAGTGTACGTTTGGCAGTAATATTTAAGCATGAACACGATGACGGTTTCAGCAACACACGCTAGAAACAATTTTTTTGAGCTGCTTGATCTGGTCGTAAGCGGCAGGACCATCGTGGTAAAAAAGGATACAAAGGAAGTAGCAGAAATCGTCCCGCGCAAACAAGTTTTAGACTGGCAGGGACTACTTAGGGCATCGAAAGCAAGCCAAGGCATACTCAGAAACTTCAAGCTGAGCGACAGTCCATTGAGAAAACCGCAAGCCTGGAAGCGTCTTGGGACGTGGGATAGGGGGATGCGGAAGCAAAACACATGAAGGTCGTTGTTGACACGAGTATTCTTGTAGATCATCTGCGAGGAGGGGATCAATGGGTGGATTTCATTCAAAAAGCAGAACGCACGGCCTCTTTGTGTCTTCCAACAATTGTCATCTATGAGCTTTGTGCAGGGAAAAGCGCGGAGACATTAATGGTACAGGAAAAAATTTATGAGCTTACCAGGAGGCTCCAAAAAGTTGATCTGACAGAAGAGATAGCCAGGGAAGCCGGAAGGCTCTATCGCAGCGTCACATCGAATCTGGAAGCGCCGGATTATATTATTGCAGCAAGTGCTCTTACCCTTGGGGCTTCCGTCCTGACGCTCAACCGCAAACACTTCCGCCAGGTCCCCGGCTTAGTAATCGCCTCATGAAAACGTGGCAAAAACTTAAACAAGACCCAAAACTCTGGGAGCGGTATTTTGTGAGGGAGAAGGTAATAAAGGCTATCCGCAGGTTTTTTTTTGACCGGGGGTTTCACGAAGTGGAAACGCCCTACCTGACAGGGAGCCTGCCTCCCGAATCATACCTTGATGTTTTTGAGACCATTCTCCTTGACCGGCATCGCCGGCCGAAACAAGCGTTTTTACCCACATCTCCGGAGCCGTTTCTCAAAAAACTCCTCGTTGCCGGCATTGGGAATTGCTTTGCTCTTCCCAAAAGCTTTCGCAACACCGAAGACATGAGCCGGACGCACAATCCGGAGTTTACGATCCTCGAGTGGTATCGGGTTAACAGTGATTACACCGATATCATGGCCGACTGCGAGGAGCTTCTTGTTTTTATAAATGCCTATTTACAAAGGAGTAGCTCAGGTCACGGCTCCGTGAAATTAACCGACCTTTTCTACCAAAAAAAACGAGTTGATCTCTCCGGCCCGTGGGAGCGGCTCTCTATGGTTGAGGCATTCCACCGGTACGCAAAGATAGATCTTACCCGCGCTTTAACCCGCCACACTCTGGCCCCGATTGCCAAGAAGAAAGGATATACTGTGGACGAAGCCTATGGATGGGAGGAGCTATTTGACCAGATATTTCTCAATGAGGTTGTGCCGCACCTGGGGCGGGGGAGGCCGACCATCGTCTATGATTATCCGCTCGCACTTGCCGCGCTTTCGCAGAAGAAAAAATCCGATCCACGGTTTGCAGAACGGTTCGAGTTTTACATTGAAGGGCTTGAGCTTGGAGACGCATACACAGAGCTCACTGACTGGAAAGAGCAGCTAGAGCGGTTTCGACTGGAAGAGAGGGAGCGTAAACGTCTGGGAAAGGTGGAGCACCCCATAGACATGGACTTTATTGAAGCGCTCAAGGTAGGATTGCCTCCCTCCAGCGGGATTGCGGTAGGTGTGGATCGCCTCGTGATGCTATTTGCGGATACAAACGACATTGCTAACACGCTGTTTTTCCCAGGGAAAGAATTATTTCTTAACCGCCCTGGCAAGCTCTCCAAGTAATTCTTTTGGATTAACAATACGCAAAGGCGCAACGTTTTTTCGGACCTCTGCTCGCAGAAGGTGTTTTTTGTCGAGCGTGACCAGATATGTACACTGTGCTCCTTGTGCGCCCACCAACAGGTGCGCATCCGTCGATTCGACGATGCCTGAGACCTTTTCTATTTCCGCCTGGGTTACCCGTTCCCGAACCATCAGACCGGAGTTTTTGATAAACCAGGAGATTTCTTCGGGAGTTTGTTGGATTTTTTCCGCGTGATCGGCCACTTCATCAATAACCGTTTGTGAAGTAATGGCGACAATGGCTTTATTTTTTGTCAGCATGAGGAGTTTGGCGGATCCCCCGGTTGGCGAAAGGATGGCCGCGATTATGACGGACGCATCAAAGAATACGGTCGTCTTTGAGGAATGTTTTGATTTCATCGTCGGTGTAGATCCTGTAGGGGGCAGGTGGTGATTTGGGAAACGTAAGCACGACGTTTTTGCCCCGCTTACTTGCTTTTATCACGTCGCCCTCGGCAATTCCGAGATCTATCCGCCATTTTTTCGGGATGGTAATCATGCCTTTTCCGAGAATTTTGAGCCACTCGTCTTGGGCTATGTTTGAAGTCAGTTGTAGTGCCATAGGTTTAACTTTCTACATTGTAAACTTTCTAACTTTGGCTGTCAAGAGCCTAGTTTGTTTGGCAATAGTCCCTATTGCAGTATAATAAACATGTCTCCAAGGGGGGGGATTTTTATGTCAACGATCACTACCGCACAATTTAAAAAAGGGATATTTATTGAGTTTAAAGGTGAGCCGCACCAGATTGTGGACATGCAGTTTGTCAATCCTGGCAAAGGGAGTGCATTTGTGCGGACGAGCCTCAAGTCCCTCAAAACCGGCAAAGTCCAAGACTTTACCTATAAATCCGGTGAATCTGCGGCGGAAGTGCCCATCCAAACCCACGAAATGCAGTATCTCTATAAAGAGGGGAACCGCTATGTATTCATGGACAATTTTACCTATGATCAAGTATCAGTTGCCGAAGCAATTCTTGAGGATTATCTGGACTATTTAAAACCCAACGAGGCGTACCAGGTACTCCTGCATGGGGAAACACCCATGGGCATTCGGTTTCCGAAGAAAGTACGCTTGAAGGTAACCCACGCAGAGGAGGGGGCACGCGGCAACACAGTCTCCGGAGCTGGGAAGGTCGTGGAAGTCGAAACCGGAAAAAAAGTGACAGTGCCGCTGTTTATCAAAGAGGGCGATACTATTGCCATTGATACCGAAACCGGTGCCTACCTCGAGCGGGCGTAGCTCTTGACAACATATACACCATCTGTTATGGTGTATATGTATATATGCAGCGATACCAAATATACCTTGATCCACACACCGTAACTATTTTGGATGATGCTTAATCTATAAGCAACGCTTCTCGTTCTCAACTCATCCGTATGGCAGCCGAAGCGGTGAGCGAAAATTTTGCAAAAATTCTAGCCGTGGTCAAGCCTGCAAATGATCGGTACACCCACCTTAATAATCTCGCTGGATTCATCAAGCCCAAAACTAAACAACCGACCAACTATGCCACGAAACGTGACCGTGACTATCTCTGAGGCGAATGAAAGTTTTTATTGATACCAGCGCCTTCATTGCCCACTTTGTTGCAAGCGAACAACACCACCGCATCGTAGAAGAACGATTCCGGCAGAATTTCAGAGAGCGTGCTATATTCCTCACATCCGACTACGTTCTGTCTGAACTCTTTACGCGCGTTGTCTACGATTTTGGACGAAATGCACCGGAGAAAACAATCAAGGAAATACGAGCAGCTCTATCCAAAGGTGAAATTCAAATACTTACCATTGACGCCGCAACGTTTTCCCGATCCATGGATGTTATGATAAAGTTTTCCGATCACCCGATCTCACTCACAGACGCATCCATTGTCGTACTATACAAAAATCTGGCACTTGATGAAATGTTTACTCTTGATTCGGACTTCAAAAAACTCAAACTGACGGTTTCTTTTCCCCGTCTATCAACATAAGACAGTGCGTAACCAGCTTGGTCGCCATCGACACCGAGACTGGACAGTGCTTGGAGCGGGCGTAAACATGGAAAAATATATCATTTTGAGGACTTAAATTCCCAATTACTTGATATTTTTTAGGACATATGATATGCTGGGGGCATGTTGTACCGGCACTATCAGGACATTGAGAAACTCCTGGAGGCCAACAAAGCGCTCATTCTGCTTGGTCCACGACGCGTAGGGAAGACGACTATTCTTACAGAGTTTCTCAAAAACACATCACTCAAGTATCGTTTAGACAATGGAGACAATCTTGCCACTCGGGACATTTTGGGATCTCAACGCTTTGATCGAATTTTTCGATATGCCGAAGGATATGAGCTCATTGCCATAGACGAGGCCCAGCGTATTTCCAATGTGGGAATGGGTATCAAAATCTTAGTTGATCAAATTCCTGGTATTCGGGTCATTGCGACCGGTTCAGCAAGTTTTGATTTGTCGCATCAGGTGGGCGAACCGTTAGTCGGGAGAAAACGGACACTTACCATATATCCTCTGGCTCAACAGGAATTATTACATGGTGCAAGCCCTCATGATTTGGAGCAGCAAAAAGAAGATTATCTAGTTTTTGGGAGCTACCCTGAGGTATTGACTGCAAAAACCGAAGGAGAGAAGCGTGATATTCTTACTGATATTGCCCAGTCTTATCTACTCAAAGACATACTGGAATTAGACCGGGTCCGCGGATCCGCAACACTTGTTCGGCTTGTTCAACTTTTAGCGCTGCAAGTTGGGAGCGAGGTTTCTCGCTTGGAACTTGCAAGCAATCTTGAAATTGATGTCAAAACTGTGACGCGCTATTTAGATTTATTAGAGAAGGCGTTTGTAATTTTCGAGGTTAGAGCGTATCACCGGAATCTTCGGAAAGAGCTCATGAAGAAAAGTAAGTATTTTTTTTATGATACAGGGATCAGGAACGCAGTCATTTCAAACTTTAACCGCATGTTTGTTCGTGATGACGTAGGGAGGCTATGGGAAAATTTTTGCATTGTGGAGCGGCGGAAAAAGCAAGAGTATTCCCGCCTGTACGCCAACAATTACTTTTGGCGGACGTGGGATCAAAAAGAGATAGACTGGGTGGAGATGCGGGAAGGGAAACTGTTTGGCTATGAGATAACGTGGGGGACGCAGAAAAAAATGAGGTCGAAGAACGCATGGCTTGCCGCGTATCCGAATGAAGCGGAATTTGAACTTATTAACCAGGAGAACTATCTTTCGTTTATCACATAATATCAGAAGATATTATCGCAATTCTTCTTCTACATTACCCGTTAGGCTTATAAACTGATGCTTTTCACTTATCGCTTTTCAATTTATACTAAGTCTATATGCCCGAAGAATTTTTTGGTGATATCAGCGATCAAAAGATGCCGCCGACGTACAGATTTTTCAATGGTACACAATGGGTACAAAGCGCAAGCGGAAAAACCACCGAAGTAAAATCTCCTATTGATAACTCCGCTCTCGGCAGCCTTCAAGTTGTTTCAACTGCAGAAATTGACGCTGTGATGGGAAAGGCCGTTGCGGCTCAAAAGACCTGGGAAGTAACACCTCTTAATCGGCGCGTCAAAATAATGCATTTGGCGGCTGATTGGATTCGACATTTTGAGGACTATCTAACTAACCTCCTTGTCTGGGAAATCGGCAAAACCAGCGAAGAGGCAAAGAGTGAAATCAAGCGGACAGCTGACCTGACTGATTATTTCGCCGATGAAGCACAATCCATCCGAGGAGAGGGGTTGGATAGTGACAACTTTCCGGGCTACGATAAAGGACGAATTGCCATTGTGGAGCGCGTAGCCCACGGGGTGGTAGTGGCTATCGCTCCTTTTAACTATCCGGTTAACCTTGCCGCAAGCAAGATTGCCCCCGCTTTACTCATGGGAAATAGTGTTGTTTTTAAGCCACCCACACAGGGCGGCATAAGTGGCGTTCACTTGGCGCAGATTTTCAGGAAAGCCGGAGTGCCGGATGGAGTTTTATCCTGTATTACCGGAGGTGGCGCGGATATCGGCAATTATCTGGTCGGACACAAAAGGGCAGACATGATTGCATTTACCGGCTCCTCAGACACGGGGGTTGCGATAGCAAAAGTAGCCGGAATGAAGCCGCTGCTTTTTGAATGCGGAGGCAATAACCCGGCAGTGGTTTTGCCTGATGCGGACGCCAACCTTGCAGCACGGGAAATTGTCAAAGGGGCATTTTCTTACGCAGGGCAACGGTGCACGGGGATAAAATACGTTTTAGGAACCCGAGAAATACTAGAAACACTAGAAACTCTGGTGGTAAAAGCGCTCGGCGAACTCGTGCATAAGGGCGATCCAAGAAGTCCGGAAACGAAAATGGTAGGACCGGTGATTTCGGAAGCTGCAGCCATCCACATTGAGGAATTGATTAATGCATCAGTGAAGGCCGGGAGCAAGATTTTGGTTGGAGGTAAACGCAACAAGGCTTATATCGAGCCAACGATTCTAGTTAATGTCAATCCAATAATGCCAACGGTTACCAATGAAGTCTTTGGCCCGGTCGTTTCGTTTGTTACCCTAGCTGATTACGGAGAAGCAGCCAAAATCATCAATGACTCACGGTTCGGCTTGCAAGCGTCTGTGTTTACCAAGGACGTAGGCACTGGGTTAACCTTTGCCAAGCAACTTAATGTGGGAACTGTTCAAATTAACGGTTCTCCACAAAGGGGCCCGGACCATTTTCCTTTTCTCGGCGTCAAACAGTCCGGCGTCGGGGTCCAGGGAGTACGCTATTCCCTCGAGGCCATGTCCCGCTTGCGGCCGATTGTGATCAATAAACCCGCTTGACATGTGCATAATTATTTTGTAATATGTAATGCGTATGACACAACTTGTAGTCCGCATCAGCGATGATCAACAAAGACAATTAATGCTTCTTGCACATCGAGAGCAGAAGCGTATTTCTGACGTGGTTCGCGATGCGCTGGAGGAGCATTTCCGGTCCAAAATGAAGACAGGGAAAAACGAACTCCTGGCGCTTGCTGAGATTGGCAAACGGTATAAAGGGAAGAAGTATCCGGCGGATCTCTCTACCAACTACAAGCGCTATCTGTATGGGGACAAGCGGATATGATTTTTGTCGACGCTTCATTTTACGTGAGTCTCCTCAAGCCTTCTGACAGAAACCACGATAATGCAGTAGCGCTCGCCAGAGAGCACGGCATGGCCCCGAAAATTACATCGCAAGCAGTGTTGGGAGAGCTGGCAACAGTAGGATCGCAGCGATTCAGCAAGGAAGCGACGATTGTATTTATTGAAGACATACTTCGCGGCAGCACGACGACGATTCTTTTTGACACACACGAGTTTGTGACCCGAGCGTTGGAGATTTTCAAGAAAGTCAAAAACAAGAATATAAGCTGGGTGGACTGCTATTCGCGAGCAATCATCGAAGCATACAAGATTGAAACGGTTTTGACGTTTGATAAGGACTTCCAAAAAATGGCCCGTGCGAAGTAAATTTCCCTGTTTTAACAACTCCATATCGTTATCCCTAAGCGCATCGTATGTGCAGCAGACCGTATCGCTCAAGAGGCATATGCCGTACAGGCAGAGAGAAGGAGCTAGTCGGGTTAAAGGGTTACTCCCATTCCATTGTCGCTGGGGGTTTAGTCGTAATGTCGTAGACGACGCGAGAAACTCTTGGGACCTCATTGACTATTCTTGATGACATAGCTGCGAGTACTTCGTACGGAAGATGCGACCACTGGCTGGTCATGATGTCCACAGATTCATACGCCCGGATGGCGACCACCTCGCCGAATACGCGGCCGTCGCCCTTGACTGCTGTGGAGTACGCGCCGGTCATGACGGCAAAGCACTGAAAAACGCTATCGTAAAGTTTTGCGGCTTTGACTTCTTCAACAACAATCCGATCCGCAATTTTTACCTGCGCGAGCCGAGCCTCGGTTACTTCGCCGCGGATCCTGACTGCGTAGCCCGGACCGGGAAAAGGATGTTCGGCGATGATGTCTTCCGGAAGCCCAGCGAGGCGGCCCAACTCACGCACTTCGTCTTTGTAGTAGTTGCGCAACGGCTCAAGAAGGGTAAGCTTTAAACTTTTTGGCAAGCCCCCAACATTGTGATGCGACTTGATATGGGAGGCGTGTTTGGTGCCTCTAGACTCAATCACATCAGAATAAATCGTCCCTTGGCCCAAAAAAGCGGCGTCTTTATATTTATTTGCCTCTTTTTGAAAAATGTCGATATAAAGTTTACCAATGGTTTTTCTTTTCGCTTCGGGATCTGTAACTCCCTTAAGCGCTGTTAAGAATCGTTTTTTTGCGTCAACAATAGTTAGTTTAGCCTTAATTAATTTATTAAAAATATACCGCACGCGTGCATCTGTTTCCGGACGCATGAGGCCACTATCAACGTAGATGGGAATAAGATTTTTGCCAATAGCTTTTCCAATTAAAAATGCGGCGACTGTTGAGTCGACACCTCCAGATACTGCACAGATAGCTTTTTTATTTCCAACTGACTCTTTAATACCCTGGATTATTTTTTGTAGACTAAGCGAAAGAGGGGTAAGTGTTTCACCACAGACATCGCACGCAAAATTTTGAAGCATGGTAAGGCCCTGCTCTGTATGGTGTGCCTCCGGGTGAAATTGAACGCCAAACAACTGCCTGGTTAGGTCTACAACAGCGGCATTGATGACGCTTCTAGTTGAACCAGCGACCTCAAACCTCTTAGGCAGTCGGACGACCGTGTCTCCATGAGACATAAAAACAGAGCAGGATCGTTTCGGTAAAGAAAAAACGCCATCCTTTTTCTTAAACTGCACTTGTTGGGGGCCATATTCTTTCTGAGTGTTGCGAACTTCACCGCCCAAAAGTTTTGCCATCAGTTGCCAGCCGTAGCAGATAGCCAAAATGGGGATACCGGCATCAAATATTTCCGGATCAATTGTGGGCACTCCCTTGTCATAGACGCTCGCCGGCCCGCCGGAGAGGATTAACCCCTTCGGTTTCAGTAAAGAAATTTGTTCAAGCACATCCTCCGGATTTATAATGTTGACCGCAACACCTATGTCCCGTATCCGCCGGGCAATAAGATGCGCCATCTGTGAACCGAAGTCAACGATGAGAATCATGGTGTTTGTCGAGAAAACCAGTAGATGGTTTTCTGGTCACGTGTGTTCACTACAAAGGCCGATGGCGTTTCAAAAGCTTGGTGGTAGACCTGCGGAGGCTCTGCATCTCGTTTTAGTGTCCACTCTTCAATGTGGAGCGACCCTTCACCTTTCTCCGCTGAAACCGTTACTGTTTCACCTGGACCGATGGCGACGGTGACCACTGTACTATCGATATAGATGTTCTTTTCTTCCATAGTTCAGACGCAGCGCTAATACTGCAGCTTATATAGTCATTTAAGATAGTATTTTTTGACGAATTGTAGTTCTTGATCCGTATAGCCGAGCGTGTGTAAAAATCGCCGTGCTTCGGCGCTTGGTTTTTCTTCCTTTTTTAATTGTTTGCTAATAAGAATGGTCATTTCGGTGGGTTCATAAGGGAAAAGGATCCAACGGCTGGTTTGTTTGACGAAAAAGTCTGGTCGGTACACCGAGTGCGGCTTGTAAAAGAGCGTGGCGCTGGTTACAGTTGCCGGTCGGAAGCGGGAGAGATAGCGAAGAGCGCGTTTAAGGGTTTTGCCTGAGTCGGCGACGTCGTCGACGATCAGGACCTGCTTCCCACCAACTGGAGCGGTGAGTTTTCCGGTGATCTTCAACTCCCCCTGCGTTTGAATATCCGTGTAGCTTTGGATGGTGATGGTGGAGATGGGGATTTGGAGGAGATCGCTCATGAGGTGGCCAAGCGTCAAGCCGCCGCGGGCAATGGCGACGATTTCATCTGGTTTATTCTTTTGCGCGAGGATTTTTTCCGCGAGGGATTGCGAGAGAGAGTGATATTCGTTCCACGAAACCGGTAGGTATTTTATATCCGGCATAAGCTATTATGCATCTGAAGACGTTTCGTTGTCAATCTGTTTGTGCATTAGGGGAGGGGGCGGAGGCCGAAGAATTTGAAGTGGCGGTCAAAGGTGAGGATTTTTTTGGTTTTCAATTCTTTGCAGATTGCCACGGTGATGCAGTCAATAAGGGAGACATCTTTTTGGACTTTTGGATTGAGGAAAAGTGCGAGACCGGCCTGAAAACGTTCATGAGAGACTGGAAGGATGGTGTAATCGGCTAAAATTTTTTGGCATGCATCGATGCTCGCGATTTTTCCCATCCGTTGGCTCACGACGGTGAGCGTTTCTTTTATAACGTCTTCGGACGTGACGAGTTCGTTTTCGTCGGTGGGATAAAGACGCATGGCCCGAGAGAAGTTTCGGTCCGTGGTAAAGAAAAATGATACAAAAAAACTCGCGTCAACGAATATCATTGGTTTGCGTGCTTCTTCGGCGTTCCGTATACGTAGTGGTCAAGTTCAATAGAGACATCCGTGGGTGTTCCCGGCGGGGTAGGGTGTTTTTTATGAAATGCATCAAGCCACTTCAGAAAGTCCTGGCGGCGCTGTTTAGGCGTCAGCTTGGGTTCCACGTAGTGTTTGATAGACCTGCGTATGACGTCAGAGACAGAGGTGCCTTCTCGTTTGGCTTGCTCCTGGGCGAGTCGGTAAGTGGCCGGATCGATATAGAGTTGCGTGCGTTTCATTAGCATACATCATTAACATACATCATCAAATACTGTATGTCAAGTGCTTGACGGGTATCAAAGGGAGAATATAATAGGAGCATGCAAGCCCTGAAGTATGCCTCTGTCGCCATCTCCGGCAGGCCCGGGGCGGGTAGATCAACGCTTCTAAAAAATCTCCGGCAATACCTTGAGCCTCTCGGTTGGGAATTTTTTTCCGGTGGCGACTGGTCGCGGCAGTTTTCCATAGCCGCCGGCAAGCAGGATCCCAATGACCCCAAACATCATGTTGCCACTGACTATGGAGACGAGATTGATCATCAAATTGATGCAGCGATGCGGCAGAAAGTTTCTGACCCAAATGTCCACATGGCAATTGAGTCCTGGATTGCAGGCTGGAATGCACGAGAGATACAGCATGTTCTGCGTGTTCTTTTGATGTGCGATGACGCACTGCGTATAGACCGAATTGTCAACCGAGATGGAGTTGCTGTGGAAGAAGCAAAAAAACACTTGCGGGAGCGGGAGGAAACAAACCTTGGAAAATGGAAGCGTATGTACGGAGTCGACGACTTTTGGGACCCAAAACACTATGATCTGATAATAAACACTTACTCACATAGCCCCAAAGAAACTCTTGATCTTGTCCTTCAGGCCCTCGGCTACTTTTCCGCAAACGGACAGCAAAAAGAGACAATATGACTCCGAAGACATAAATTTGACAATTTGTACATATTGTACTAATATAGATTTTGTATGACGATTACTGTCTCCATCAGCCAGTTTCGACAAAACATGTCAAAGTACCTTCTCGGGAGGCAGGAAGGTGACATCATTAGGCTTAAAGACGACAAGCGGGGAGTGTATATTGCTGACGTTATTCCTAGAAAAACGTTTGATCCTGTGGCTTTTGAGAGAGCACTGCAGGAGTCGGCAGGAGTATTCACTGCAAAGAACCATCCTGAATGGCGTACCAAAAGAGATGTGATCAGGTGGGTGCGAAAAGAACGGAAAGCCGCGGATCGCTGGTTTAATTGAGGGTATGTTTCTTATAGACACGGACATTCTTATATGGGTGCTGCGAGGAAACAAAGAGCATGTTGAGCTGCTCCGGCATCTCAAGGAGCAAAAACCACTTTCCATATCAGCTATAACGGTCGCGGAAGTATACAAAAACACTTTTGCCGTAGAACTTCATCGTACAGAGAAGATGTTAAACGAATTATATTTATGGGATGTAAACCGGCCCATTGCCAGACAGGCAGGGTTATATTGGCAGCAATTTGCCAAGCAGTTTAAAAATCTTCATATCCTCGATTGTATTATAGCCGCGACGGCTCGAGAGCACAATCTTGAGCTCATAACACTCAACACGAGGCATTTCCCCATGGCAGATATCATTGTGGGGAAGTTTCACGCCTAAATGTATGATTCCGACGGAAGAACAGATAAAGGCGCTATGGATAAAGTACCGGCTGCCGGTGGGGAAACGAAAACATATGGAGGTTGTGGCGCGGGTCGCTGGATTTATTGCAGACAAATTAGACCAATTAGGCAAATTTGACAAATTAGATAAACCACTATTAATTGCTGGCGCACTTCTTCACGACATTGACAAAAAAGTTCCACGGTCCCCGGGTGAGCAGCATCCGGATACTGCGGTGAGAATTCTTAAAGAAGAGGGAATGGATGAGGTGGCGCTGTTGGTCGAGAAACACCCGCTTCATGTCATACTTGATCCGGCCGTCGCGTCCACGACACTAGTTGAAAAAATACTTTTTCTTGCAGACAAGATGGTTAAATTTGATTACATTGGCGTCGACGAACGATTTAGACTTTGGAACGAGGAACACTTAGCTCCCGATGCGCAAAAAATCCTTGACACCGCGTACCCAAAAGTGAAAGCACTTGAACAGGAAATTTTCTCACTTTGCAAAATTGGTCTTCGTGATATAAAATAAAAAACGCTTATGAACATAAAACCATTTTTGGCTGTTTCTTCTCTAGTTATAACTCTTTTATCTACGCCATTTTTAATAGCAGCAAAAACTCCAGTGTCAGTCGTTGTACAAAAGTCAGAATATGTCCTTCCATACCCCGGAATTTTGCCAGATCATCCGCTATATTTTCTAAAACAGGCGCGAGACAAAATTTTAGATTTTCTCATTGTTGACCCGCTGCGAAAAGCAGAATTTTATATCCTCCAGGCAGACAAGCGGCTCGGCATGGGGATGATGCTTTTGGATAAAGGCATTGGTGCGCTTGCTGAAACGACGATGTCCAAGGGCGAAAACTATATGGAGCAGGCGATTTCATCACTTGTTAACCTGAAAGCAAGCGGAAAAGAAACCCCTGGTTATCTAGTTGATCGCCTTGAGCGCTCAGTAGATAAACACATTGAAGTTATTGCCGCCCGATCATCAAATGAAAGCGGTCCAGTTAAAGACGCACTGACTGGGCTTTTGGAAAGAGTAAAAAAATTGCGGACACAAGCGGCGAAAGTAAAATAATCGAACACAGATTTTTTTCTTTGTTTTTTTGACATTAGTTTTTTGCCGTACTTTTTCCTCACAAAAAGTCTCCTGAAGCTAAAAAATCCTGTTGATTTTTTTTGATATAGAAATTGCCAGTTGACGAGGTTTTATTTGCCTTATATAGTGGCTAATTGTTTACCCATGCCACACATATAGCGTTTGAGTTTTCATTCATGAAATGTCCGTATTGCAACAATCATGACAGTGATGTAATAGAAACGCGAGACAGTGAAGACTTAACGGTTACACGAAGAAGAAGGGTTTGTCCCAAGTGTGCGAAGAGGTTTACGACCTACGAGAGAGTTGAAACAGTACCGCTAACAGTCATAAAAAAAGACGAGCGGCGAGAAACATTTGACAGGGAAAAACTGCGACGCGGCATTTGGCGGGCAAGCGGTAAAACAAAGATAAAAGCCGACGACGTTGACCGAATTGTTGATGAAGTCGAACGTGAACTAATCGCCGGCGAGACGACCGAAGTATCTAGCAAAAAAATAGGAGAGCTGGTTGCCAGGCGACTTAAGAGACTCGATAAGGTGGCATACATCCGATTTGCTAGTGTATTTAGAAGATTTGTAGATGTTGAAGATTTTGAGAAAGAAGTAAAAAAATTGCTTTGAGCACAATGCCAATCAACTAATGATATGCCAATACAACGAATAAAATAACGAATGCAACAAATTTGTAGATTGGTTATGCATTCGTAGCATTGGTACAGATTTGTAGATTGGATTATAAATATGCAACTTACCGGTATTCGTCAACAAGTATTTCTTGACCGATACGCCAAGAAGGATGAGGCGGGTAAGCCCATTGAGCAAACGCCTGAGGAAATGTGGCGAAGGGTTGCTCATGCCATTGCCCAGGTGGAGTCAAAAGCCAAGCGTGATGAGTGGGAAGAAAAATTTTACAACGCGATGCAGGACTTCGTTTTGGTTCCAGGCGGACGGATTCTTTCCGGGGCAGGAACCGGATACAAGGTGACGTTTTATAATTGCTTCGTAATTCCCAGCCCGCAGGATTCCCGTTCCGGCATCCTCAAAACGCTTGCCCAGATGGTGGAGATTATGTCCCGCGGTGGGGGGGTAGGGATCAACCTCTCCAGTCTCCGTGGCAGGGGGACTCGGGTGAAGAAGGTCAACGGGTTTTCCTCCGGCCCCTGCAACTGGGCGGAGCTTTTTTCCGTAGCAACAAAGGACATCATCCAACAGGGTGGCAGTCGTAGGGGCGCCCTCATGCTTATGCTCTGGGACTGGCATCCGGATATTGAAGAATTTATTACGGTCAAGCAGGACCTTTCTCGCATCAACGGCGCAAACCTATCCGTTTGCGTGTCTGACGCATTCATGGAGGCGGTCAAAAACGATAGGGACTGGGAGTTGGTTTTCCCGGACATTGATGATCCGGAGTATGACGAAGAGTGGGATGGGTATTTGCCCAACTGGATAGCGCTTGGCAAAAAAGTTATCGTCCACAAAACTGTCAAAGCACGTACTATTTGGGACATGATTGCTCAGGCGGCATGGAGAAGTGCCGAGCCAGGTGTCGTCTTTATGGAACGGTACAACAAGTGGTCTAACAATTATTACTGGGAATATATCAACTGTGTTAATCCTTGCGGTGAAGAGGGGCTTCCGAACTACGGGGTCTGCAATCTTACCTCCATTAATCTTTCAGCGCTCGTAAATGATCAGGGGGAGATGAATTATGAAAAACTTGCTGAAATTGCAAAAATCGGCGTCCGGTTTCAGGATGATGTCGTTGACGGAGACTTCTATGTATTTCCGGAAATTAAAAAGCGCCAGGTCGAAGGGGAGCGCCGGATCGGTCTTGGAACCGTGGGATTAGGGGATGCGCTTATCAAAATGAAACTCCGTTACGGCTCCAAAGAAAGCCTGCCGGTGATTGACAGAATTTACCGGACGGTTCGCGACGCAGCCTATGCGACATCTGTTGATTTGGCTCGCGAAAAAGGCCCTTTTCCGGCAATTGACAAGAAAAAACACCTGGAGGGGTATTTTGTGAAACAGTTGCCGGAGGAAATACGCGAGAAAATGAAGAAGTGGGGAGTGCGCAACTCTGTCATTCTCCAACAGGCACCAACAGGCACAACGTCTCTTCTTTCCGGGGTTTCCAGCGGGATTGAGCCTGTGTATGAGTTCGAGATGATCCGACACGACCGGCTAGGCGAGCACATCCTTCGGCACCCACTTTATGAAGCGTGGCATGAGGAGTTTAAAAAAATTCATGGTCGGGAGCCTGCAAGAGAAAGCCGGCCGGCACATTTTGTTTCCGCAAACGACTTATCACCTGAAGACCATGTTTCCGTACAGGCAACCATTCAGAAATACGTGGATGCTTCAATCAGTAAAACCGTGAATGCCCCCAACAGTCATACGGTTGAGGATGTGAAAAAACTTTACACTCTGGCTTACGAGCTTGGGTGCAAAGGCATTACCTACATGCGCGAAGGGAGCCGCCCGGGAGTCCTTTCCCGGCCGGATGAAAAAAACGGAGTTTCGCCGAATGGACAGGTGGCGGTAAAAGTTGAAGGCCACTACGTGCCGGAAGTCAAACCTCGTCCAGTGGTCGTGCACGGTTCCACCTACCAGGTAGAAACGCCCGTAGGTCAAGCGTACGTGACGATCAATACCAATGGCGGCAACCAGCCGGTGGAGTTATTTGTTAATGTGGGCAAAGCAGGAAGTGACGTGACGGCGATGGCGGAGGCGCTGGGACGCTTAGCATCCCTCATGCTTAGGATTGCTTCGCCAATAACTCCCATGGACAGGGTGCATAAAATCGCCTCAGAATTGATTGGCATCGGCGGCGCCCGTTCCCTGGGGTTTGGTGAAAATCGGGTGCGGAGCTTGCCGGATGCAGTTGCCAAAGTGATAGACCGGCACTTTGGGTTTTTTAAAAAACAGGAGATTGGGACAACTCTACCAACAAATGGACAGAAAAACGGACGCGTGCAGCCCGTTGTTGAGCCGGCGGAAAAACCGTTTGATCCGCGGCCCCAACAGATGGTGGTTACCGAAAAACGGGTAGTGACGGTGGACTTGTGCCCCAACTGCGGGGAAGGAAGTTTGGTTTTTGAGGAATCCTGCAAAAAATGTTACTCGTGTGGATACTCCGAGTGCTAAAGACAGTTACAAGTTCATAAAGTTATAAAGTTTGTAAAGAGATTGCTTTATGAACTTTATAAACTTTCTACTTTATAACTCTTATCTTTTATGTCGATCTACACCCGTACCGGTGACGACGGAACGACCGCGCTTTTTGGCGGAAAGAGGGTCTTAAAATGCGAAGATCTCGTGGATGCCTATGGTTCTTTAGATGAGCTCAATTCGTGGGTTGGATTCATCGCCTCGCAGAGTAAAGAACAGAGCGAGAAAAAATTTCTTCAAACAATACAATCAGACCTTTTTACCATTGGGAGTACGCTGGCCGGATGGAAGGGGGATATAACACAACTGGGCAAACGCGTTATAGAAATGGAACAATGGATCGACCGGATGGAAAAAGTCCTGCCAGAACTTACGAACTTTATTCTTCCCGGCGGGTCAACCAACGGAGCACGAGTTCATTTGGCGCGAAGCGTTTGCCGGCGGGTTGAACGAAAAATTGTTGCGTTGAAGAAAAAACAAGAGGTTGATCTATCTATTATTGAATATCTTAACCGTTTTTCGGACTTGCTATTTACTCTGGCGCGAATTATAAATAAGGACGCAAACGTACCAGAAATAATTTGGAATAGTAGAAAAAAAGCTTGATTGGGGGAATCGTGGTGCAATCCCACGGCTGTGCCGCAACTGTATAGCCAGACTACCCAATCACGCGTCATCCCAGCATCACCAGAATGTGCTGGGTAAACCTTCGAGCAAAGGGCAGTTTTTATACGCGCCTTCTCGCTCGAGGAGGTTTTTTGATGGGAAATAGATATGGGTAAATTTAATAAGGAAGTTTTTAGGATATCCTACGAGGTTTTGAAAAAAAAAGTTGTTGCGGCAAACCCCGACTTTTCCGAGCACGACATTAACATCGAAACGGCTCAGCGGTTCCGCCCGCGGTTTTTCCTTGACATGGCAACTGTTCGCCACGAAGATCGGGGGACAAAAAAATACGCCGTTGGCGACATAGAGCTTTTATCTACCGGAGACATTTACTATAGGCAATATGGCGTAACCTTAGAAGAACTTAATGAAAATACTCGATTATATAATCCAAACGCTTACTTAGTAACTGACCATCAAGCCTCACGGCTGGCGGCACAAAGGTTACACGCAGGAGCTTCAATCGTAGCTTTTGCTTCCGCTAGGAAAGGCAGCGATAACCGGGATATTCAGGTTCTCACAATTGATCCGGTAACAAAAAAAGGAATATCCATAACCATAAACGCCGCCTCAGACGGAGGGCTTCATACGTTTTCAGAAATGCAGAGAGTGATTCAAAACTTATTTCCAGAGCTCACTCAAGTTCAACCTCAAGAGAATGTAAGCATTTTTACTGATAGACCAACTTCTGTTGAAAGAGCTCGCCAGATTGTTTCAAGAGTCAATTTTAGCCAGCAGCTGCGGACAGGAAAAGTAGTTAGGGAAAACAATCATGATATGCAGAAAAGGACTAATGATTTTAGAGCGTTTAGGTCACAAGACGACAAAAAGTTAACAGTCGTGAAAACAGAGACAAAAATAGCAAATGACCGACGCCGAGCGATACGTGACATTTTTGTCTATCGTCAAAAAGGCTGGATAGAGTTACAACCGAATCAATCGATAAACCGAGGTTATGAAAAAATAAAACATATTATTATTGATGCAAACCAAAGGCGTTACACCGACATGAAAAAAACGGCTCTTACGCTTTGGTTTGCAGGTAAAACTCAGGTTGCCATTGGTGCTGTTCCACTGTTGGTTGCCTCTTTGGCAAAAGAAATACCCCAGCCGCTGCGAGCGGTTGAAAAAAGCATTGCGCGGCATCAAAAGAAAGAGGCAAAAAGGCTCTATAAAGAAAAAAAGAAGATTAGGGAACGACAAAAAAGGCATGCTCAAGAGAGCATTGAGAGAGGTAGAAAGATGGATATTGAAGATAAACTGAGAAGGCGCGAACCGAAACAAAAAAGAAAAAAGTCACAAAAAGAACGCACCGTTTTTTCTAAAGAAACGCAGCGAAAAAAGAAAAAAGATAAGCCATTTCAATTCAAGGAGCAACGGGAGAAGAAACAAACGAAATATGTAGAAAGGTCAAAGATGAAAAAGGGAAAAGAAAGGTTTGTTAAAAAAGAAAAAAGGCTTACCAAGAATACGGAAAAAATGAAGAGGGGCGTTGTTAAGATGTGCACAGAAAAGGCATTAATACGAGCCCTTACTTTATGGGCAAAAAAATTGAAACAGAAGCGAGAAGAAGGCGAGAGCAGGGCAATTAGAACGGTATCAAAAAAAATAGAGGAATTGTTACGGTCACCAACTCTTTCCAAAAAAGCTGGGAAAGAACAAATCCCCACTGTAGGTTTTTCTTTTGCCTGGATTTTATGGCTTTTATTTGAACCATCGAGAAGAAGGCGGCTACGCCCAAAAGTAGGTAGGGCTGACAACTTAGGAAAGACAGAAATTATTCCAGAGGGGATAATAACTCAAGAGCAGAGACAGTGGCTGCTTTTGTGTATCATTTGGTATTTGACTATGATACAGGAGACGGGATTAGGAAACAAAAAAAATTACAAACATGCTGGACATCATTTGCCCAAGCCTTTTGCCCAAACAGGCGTAATTTTTGCGTATCAATCGTGGTAGAATGATCGTATGTATACGTCTGCCCGATCTTCTTCGGACGATCAAACAGTAAGCTTGCCACAACAGTCGGTTTCTGGGGGTGGAGTGGCAATTGGTAAAGAGGTTGAGGTGGTAGGAGTTAGTAGGGTAGAAGCGGCTGCCATCAAAGAGATCGGACGAGAGATTGAGTTGCCGCCAAATGTCACAAACGCCGGTGTTCAAGTGCGCCCAACAACAGTGCAGATTCCCAAGCCAGTTGCCCAGATGGGAGTAAAACCAGCTGGCCAAACAGTTATGCCGCCTGCTGTTTCGGTTTCCTTACCGCTTTCCGATGAGCAGATTGCTAAGGGGATGCACCAGGGCATCACAAGTTCCTGGCGCTGGCTTGCCGAGTGGTGCCGCCGACGGCTCAAACAGGCCCACATTGTGCTCAAAACTTTTCATGGGAAGATTGCGCGGGTGAAATCATGAACGACCAATTTTTAGATCTTATCTATAGACTTGAGGTTTTTGGTATAAGCCTACTGCTTATGATCCTCTTCATTGTTGGGTTTATTGTCTTGGGCTATATGTTATTTCTTGCTTGGAAATATCGTAATCGAGAACAACACAGCTTGGACACTGTGCTCTTGCAGGTGGCAGTTCCCAGAGACAATGAGATAAAAATTGACGCGGCAGAGCAGATGTTTGCTAGCCTCCATAGTCTGTATCACGATGATAAATTGGCATTTCTTAAACCTCAAGAACATCTTTCTTTTGAGATTGTTGCAAAGCGGGAGGACGTCCGTTTTTATGTGGCCATTCCCAAAAAACATAAAGATTTAGTTGAAAAACAGATCCATGGGTCTTATCCTGGAGCCGACGTCCGTGAGGTCGAAGAATACAATATCTTTTCAGAAAATGGTAAGGTAGCCTTTGCGGCTCTCCGGCTAAAAAACGCAAATTTTTGCCCAATTCGTATCTACAAAGATTTGCCGGTTGATCCATTATCCACAATCACGTCAGTGCTTGCTAAAATGGGGGAGGGGGAGGGAGCAGCCATTCAAGTTCTGGTTCAACCAACCGGCGGAAAATGGAGAAGACAAGGTAGAGGATATATTGCTCACGTTAAAAAAATCGAAGCAAACCCAGAAAAAGCGAGCTTTAAAGTTGACCAAAAAACGCTAGAAGCAATCGAACACAAAATTAGCAAATCCGGTTACCACGTGGTCGTGCGGCTTGTAGTTTCTTCAACGAGCGAAGAGGGAGCCAAGCATCATCTGGAAAATCTCATTACTGCATTCGGACAGTTTGTCAGCGACCAGAACCATTTTTTCAAAGTCAAATTTCCCATTAAAAAACTGTTCATGGTGGATTTTGTTTACCGCTACTTTCCATATATTAACCCGCCAATTTTTTCCCAATACAGCGTTCTTAACAGCGATGAGTTGGCAACCATTTATCATTTCCCCAACAAGTCTATTGAAACACCCCACATATTTTGGCTTAATGCGAAACGCGCTCCAGCTCCCATGCAAATTCCCCAGTCGGGATTGTTTTTAGGCATTTCTCGTTACCGGGGGGTTGACCGGTCGATTTATATAAGCGATGAAGATCGAAGGCGCCACATGTATGTGATTGGGAAAACCGGGACTGGCAAATCGCAATTACTTGAGGAGATGATCATGCAGGACATTAAAAATGGAAAAGGCCTGGCGGTTGTAGATCCTCATGGAGATCTTATTGACGGGATTATGTCGAGGATGCCGCCGGATCGGGCAGAGGACATTATTTATTTTGACCCGGCCGATGAAGAACGGCCTATGGGACTCAACATGTTGGAAGCAAAAACCGAGCAGCAGAAACATTTCGTAGCAACAGCTATTGTAGGCCTCATGTATAAACTTTATGATCCGCAAAAGACCGGCATAATTGGTCCCCGATTTGAACACGCTATCCGAAATGCGATGCTTACGGTTATGTGCGAGCCGGGCAACACGTTTGTGGAAATCGTACGGGTTTTGACTGACAGTGCATTCGTCCAAGAGTTATTGCCCAAAGTGCAGGATCCGATTATCCGTCGATATTGGACCGATCAAATAGCGCAAACGGCAGACTTTCATAAATCCGAGGTCCTTGACTACATCGTATCCAAGTTCGGTCGGTTCGTTACCAACAAGCTTATGCGCAACATCATCGGTCAGTCTGTTTCCAGCTTTGATATGCGAAAAGTAATGGATGAGGGAAAAATTCTTTTAGTGAATCTATCGAAAGGAAAAATGGGAGAGGAAAATAGTAATTTTTTGGGGCTTATTCTCGTACCTCGCATCTTGATTTCCGCTATGAGCAGACAAGAGATCCCCGAGGATCAACGGCGGGATTTTTACCTCTATGTTGATGAGTTCCAAAATTTTGCGACTCCTGACTTTGCTCAGATACTCTCCGAAGCTCGTAAATACCGGCTCAATTTGGTTGTTGCCAATCAATTTATTGGGCAAATGGAGGAGGAGGTCAAAAATGCCATTTTTGGTAACGTAGGGACCGTGACAGCCTTTCGCGTTGGGGTAACGGATGCTAATTATCTTCAGCACGAGTATCAACCGACGTTTAATGAGACCGACCTCATCAATATTGAAAAATATAATGCCTATATTAAGACAACTGTCCATAACGAACCAGTGAAACCATTTAGTATAGATTTGACTAAGGACATGAAAAAGGTCACTGCCGAGCGAAATTCACAAATCGGCAAAGCGATTGTGGAACTATCCCGCCTCAAATACGGTCGGAGCAAAGAGTTGGTGGAAGCAGAAATTGCGCAACGGGCACGCCTCTGATTTATGTTCCCCCTTTACATTCTTCAGAAATATTATATTGTTGATACTTATGCGCATTGCTTTTACGTTTAATGTCAGACATGTTGCTGCCGCCCTTGAAGGGCAGGCGCAGGACGAGGCCGAATTTGATGAGCCTGCTACAATTGCGGCAATTCACAATGCTATCGTATCCAATGGATACGAATGTGTAGACGTAGAAGCAAACGAAGAAGCTTATCTCAAATTAAAAAAGTTAAAAGGGAGTATAGACTTGGTTTTCAACATTGCCGAGGGGCTCCGCGGCGAGATCCGCGAGGCACAGATTCCGGCAATACTTGAGATCCTCGGGATCCCTTATACTCACTCCGGAGCTCTAACCCAAGCGATTAACCTTGATAAATCCCTCACCAAAAAAATTTGGCAGTACCACGGGGTGCCAACGCCTAGGTTTGTTGAGATAGGGCCAAAAGATAAACCATACGTTGAGGGTCTGCGTTTTCCGGTTATAGTCAAACCCAACAGTGAAGGATCCAGCAAGGGAATCTTTAACGATAGTCTTGTCGAAGTTGCGCAGAATTTACCAGCTAAAATTCACCAGACCCGCAAGGCTTTTGGCAACGGCGTGCTTGTCGAAGAGTTTATGCCGGGGCGGGAATTTACTATTACAGTAATGGGCAACCCGGGGACAGGGAAGGGGGTTTATATGCTTCCGACTGTCGAACAGAATTACGACGTGGTGCCGGCAAAATATAAAAAATTTGCCTCCTACGAGGTAAAATGGCTTTTTGAGGATAAGTTGCCGGACGTGCGGGCAGCCTACATTTGTCCGGCCAAGCTTGATGCGAAGTTGGAAAAGCTTATTGCCGAGCATTGCATAAAAGCATTCACTGTTCTTAATTGCCGTGACATTGCGCGCATAGACATTCGGCTAGATCTTTCCGGCAATCCTCACCTGCTTGAGCTTAACACGCTTCCTGGCATGATGCCGGACCCCAATGTTGTTTCCTATTTCCCCGTTGCGGCCCGAGCAGCCGGTTGGGATTTTAACCGGATGATTGGGCAAATCATTATTCACGCGAAAGAACGCCTTGGAATGTGATTTTGGTATAATACCGTGAGATTTACCAGAAGATTTCGCAATAGTTGTTTTGGGCCGGTAGCTCAGTGGTAGTAGCACTACTCTTATAAAGTAGGGGTCGATGGTTCGATCCCATCCCGGCCCACATAAGCAAAGAGAACACATCATACATCTAAAGAGCATATGCCAACCGAAAGAGCAGAAGCCAATTTGTTGCCTGACTTAACGCCGAATCAGGTACAAGCAAAAAAGCAAATCCTCAATTTATTGAAATCGTTTTCTCCTACAAAGAAAGCGCTTGTGGTCGTTGAGGGGTTTTCTGGTGTCGGTAAATCGTTTGTTCTCCAACATCTTGAGGCGGAAGCTATGGAAAAAAAATTTATAACGCCTGGTGAGCGAAGGGACATTCAAAGTCTTTTAGGACAGATAATCTCTGATGCTAGCTGCGCAGGAGCAGTTATAAGTGTTGGTCCAGGTGAAACTAGACTTGGCAAAGAAAATATAGATTTTCTAGCTAGTCAAGCAGGGCTTAAGACGATTTCTGTCATTTTGCCAGGAATGGACAGAAAAGAAACGGAGGAATATCTTAAAAAAAATTTTTTAACAGTAGCCGAAGCACCGCTATCAAAAGATCAGTTAGCACGTTATTCTTTAGGGATTCCGTTGTTGGCGAGACGTTTGGTTGAGGGGGCGGTGAACGATCAACAAGCAATAGAATTAGTTGCCGAATATCTCTACGAAGTCACGCCAAAAGCGCTGTTAGACCCTGAAGTCGGAGTTTTAGAAAATTTTAGACAAGGGTTTTTTCGTCAACCTTTTCCTCAAGAGATAATTACTCGGCTTACAACAATTATCGTGGAAAAACGGAAACAGTTTTTGACAGAAGGAATACGATCGTATTTGGCAAAAACGAGAGACCGATGGAATAAATTAAAAGAAGAGGGAATTGATGAAATTCCTGCCACTCCGCTAACAGAAGAAACCACTCAGATGTATATTCTTTCGGCCATAAATCGGCCCGAAGCAGCACTTTTCGGAATGATGCGGCACATAGAAATATTGGCGCCCGGCCTAAGCCAAGAAACATTCGAAAAAATACAACACAGTTTGGGGTTTGAGGTCGGTCGCTATGGTAAGCCAGAGAAGATTCCGAGAGGAAAGATATTTACTATAGAGGACGATAGATTGATTATTGCCGCATTTACCACCGATGGTACAGTATACCTTCACGAAGGAAGGAGGGCGCATCAAGAGAACGGAGTTCACGTTGTCACTAACAGCGCAAAAAAAATCGTAGATCGAGCAAGAGCTGCAACATTAATCCCAACAGAAACTCCACTTGGTAATGCAATCTATATGGAATATTTTGATCACGGCAATCTTCCAAACGACGCCATCAAAGCCGGCCTCATGGTAGAGACGCTTTTGCAACACGTAGGCGTACCCTACTACGCGGTAAATACGTACGCGGGCAAAGAGTACGCGTATGTTCCGGAAGAAAATCGTTATTATATGCCACTAACTGAACAGACTCTATCTATCCGGGATATCCTTAATAACAAGGGTTTATCTGGTGTTGAAGAAGAGCTTAAAAGCCGAGGTGCTGACGAAGGCGTCATACGAGAACACCTAGCTAAAGATCCACGAACGCGGCGGTTGCTTTTCGGAATTCCTAAAAACGTGTCGCTTTCATCCCTTCGGTCTATTTTGGAACAAAAAATCAAGTTAGAGACAAATCCTGAGAGGCTGAAGGGGTTTGAATATTTGCAAGAAGATATTAAATTTAGCAGTAGTAGTTCATGGTCACTCTTAAGCGCTAGAGCAAAACTTGAAGTTTATGAGTTTGAGGCGATCGAAAAATTGAGAAAGATACTGTTTAGCGAGAATTTAGAGGAAAGAGCGAAAGTTGAAAACGGGTTAGATATGGCCACGGATTATGCCGTTATTCAAAAATTAAAAACTGAGATCACTGCGAAAATAATGAAGACAAGAAAGTAATTACAATTCTTCTAGTTTTACTCTCTCCGCTGGCTGGTCCTTGACAAATTCTGAATTTCTGATATTCTGAAAATATGATCTATACTGCGGTGATTAGACAGCGGGGACAACTCACGGTTCCCGACCGGATACGGGACATCCTGTCTTGGCTTCGGACCGGATCGGTAGTTGGCATTGAAGTGACTGGTGACGAATTACGCCTTACCCCTCATACGAAGACCATGAAACCTATTGACTGGGACGCCTTTTTTTCCAAAATTCACTTAGCACGGTCATTTCGGGGGAAACGGGGAAACCTTTCTGCTGCGGTGGCAGAAGATAGAGAGAATCATTAGCATGGTCAAACCGACAAAATTAGTCGTCGACTCTTCAGTATTGGTGAAGTGGGTAAATAGCCAGGATGAACAATATCTTGCACAAGCCGACGCCATAGCCCGCGACTGCAGAAGGGGAAAAGTCCTCTTGCTAGCCCCGGAATTAGCAAAGTACGAAGTAGCTAATGCACTGTGGAAAAAGGGGCTGCCGGCGCCGCAAGCCCAAGCATCTCTGGGAACGATTTACGTCTCCCCAGTAGAGTTTGTGAAGCAGGATGAGCAACAGGCGATGCGAGCAATGGAGATAGCCATCGCCACCCCGATGACCTTTTACGACGCCTCATCTTTAAGCCTTGCGGAATCTGTTGGAGCCACACTCGTTACAGATAATCCAAAACATCAGAAGAAGGTAAAAGGAGTAAAAGTAGTTTCGCTCAAAGACTATCAGTAATTTCTCTAGAGCTCCTCGAGTTTTACTCTCTCTGCTGGCTGGCCCTTGATGAACTCGAGGTATTTTTCCGTCGTCGAGAGGCGCTTGTGGCCGACGAGTTTACTTAGGGTGGTGATTGGCGTTCCCGCCATCAGGTGGTGGGCGATGAATGTGTGACGGAGGTCGTTAACCTTGGCATCCTCAATGCCTGCCACTTTGAAATATCGGTCTATAGCGGTCCGGATATTACGGATAAGAAGAGGCTTGCCGGTTTTGGTAATAAAGAGTGCTTTACTCTTGATATTATCGCCGCGTATTATGACATAACGAGCGATTGCGTCCTTGGCTGCTTTGTTTAGCGGGATGCTTCGTTCCGCATGCCCCTCTTGCGCGGCGATGTGGAGCTGGTTGTCTTTGATATCTTCAGTTGCCAAGTTAGCTAGTTCGCCGATACGTATACCGGTTTGCAAAAACAGCTCGACGATGGCATAAGTACGAATGTCTCCGCGGCAGGCATCACGAAGCGCCCGGTATTCCAGTTTGGACAAAATGCGGGGCGGCTTGATCTCATACTTGGGATGCTCAATTTCTCTAGCCGGATCTACAGCGATAGCACCGCCTGACTTGAGGAACCGGAAAAAAGTTTTGATCGAGTTGATTTTGCGAGAAATGGACTTGGCCTTGTAATTGTCGCTTCCTAGTTTTTTGATGAATGCCTCTAATTCGTCCAGTGATACATCTAGTACAGCTTTTAC
Source organism: uncultured Gammaproteobacteria bacterium (assembly GCA_964621305.1). GTDB lineage: Bacteria > Patescibacteriota > Microgenomatia > UBA10105 > UBA927 > JAGVFE01. The sequence continues at coordinate 119,810 of CAZUOM010000002.1, forward strand.
CCCCATATTCTCGAGGAATGAGACTAACTGTTCAATATCTTTGTGATATGCTACGATTGTGGCTTTGGCACGGCGGCGGCTACCGAGGTAGTCGGTAAATTGGGCATGTGCGGCTCGAAGGTCGGGTGTAGTAGCCATAGAATGTACCCTATAATATCATACACCAAGACACTACGCAAGCACCACAATGTTATACGTTTACAGAAAAACCCATTTAGTTCATATCCTCATAGTTGGGGTGAGTTTGCTTGTGGCTGTTACACTTTCTCGATCGGTATACAACCTTTGGAAGAAACATAACGTTGTCGGCAAGCGCGCAGAAATACTTGCGATGGAACAAAGAGAGAACGAACGATTACAACAAGAGCTAATTGACGTACAAAAGCCAGAATTTATAGAAAAAGAAGTTCGTGAGAAGTTGGGCATGGCACGGGATGGGGAGGTAGTCGTCATACTACCGAAAGTACAGCCACCAGCTGACAAATTAGGCCTTAGAGATGGCAAAAAACAAACAAAAGAGACTTTTTATTGGTTACAATGGTGGGAAATTTTCTTTTAGCATATATGGTCAATCTCTTGTTTATTTTTTTATGGTTTTTTATGGCTCTGCCTGTGTACGCTCAAACATGCGACCCCGTGTGTACCAATGCAGACGAGTGTAAAGAGAAAATTGCCAAGTGCCAGGAAGCGTGGAACATGATGGAGTCAGCTAAAAAGCCTCACGTTGATACATTGAAAAAAGTGGAAGCGGACATTGTCTCATTTCAGGAGCGCATTAAGGCGTTAGAAGTGGACATTGCCCGGAAGGCAGCTGCAATTGTTGTAAGAGAAAAAGAGCTTATTGGTTATCTGGTCGTTACCACGCGACGAGTACGACAGTTTTATATTCGAAGCTTTGCTGCAAATCCTTTAACTCTCTTTTTTTCATCAACATCAGCTGGATCGTTTCTTCGGACACTGGGCTACCAACAGACAGTTATTAATGAAGACAAGAAGGTAATAACCCAGACAGCTGTTTCTGTCCATGATTTGGAGGAACGCAAGCAGAGGTTAGAAAAAGAACGAGGCGCGCTTGCGTACATTAAAGCAGAAACAGATCGACGAGCAGAGTCTGTGAGAAAACTCGTAGGGGAAGCAACAGCATATCAGTTAAAAGTATCCGGCATTATCGTAAGGCTCACCACCCAACAACAGGCGATACTCACTGCCCGATCGGGAACATTCACAACGAGCGTTGGAGATGTTCCTTTGGCGGACGACCCAAACTCAAGTCCTGAGTATGATCCGGGCTTTCGTCCTGCTTATGCGGGTTTTTCGTTTGGTGCCTATACGCACAAAAAAGGCATGAGCCAGTATGGAGCCAAAGGGAGAGCCGATTCTGGACAAAACTATCGGGACATATTACGAGCATATTATGGCAGAGAACCGTCGGAGAAGGATACAGGAGGATCAATTAGCGTTGCTGGGTTTGGCAGCATGGATTTTGAAACGAATTATCTTCTGGGTATAGCCGAGATGCCGTCGAATTTTCCTAAAGAGGCGCTGAAGGCTCAAGCAGTTGCCGCCAGAACATATGCTTGGCGGTACAAAAATTCGGGACAAACGATTTGCACGACGCAATCGTGTCAGGTGTTTTCTAAATCAAAAGCAGAGAACCCACCGGGCGAGTGGCGCTCAGCTGTTGAAGAAACACGGGGGCAGGTGTTGGATGAGGTTGTCGGTTACTACTCATCCACAACTGGTGGCTATATCAACACTATTGGTTGGGATACCACATGTGGAAACGGCGGTTGTTGGACCGGCGGAGCGTATGAAAAAATAGCCGGATCGCCGTGGTTTTACAAAGGTTGGTATACGGCCGATTACTACAATTCGTCTGGTAAATGTGGTCGGTCGCACCCGTGGCTCACAGTCGAAGAATTTGCCGATATTATAAATTCATGGATTGTTCGTAAAAACGGGTCAGTTGATGATGCGAGCCATATTTTGCCAACTACGATAAACAGTTGTCCGATAGCTGGAACAAGTGGCAATCCTTACTCTATGGAGGAGATGCGTACGAAAGCCTCTAGCATGGGAGGAGCAGTGACGTCTATTGCCAGTGTTTCAGTTTCCTACAACAGCGGTGGTTATACGGAAAACGTCATACTGCAAACCAATCGCGGTGGCTTGACGATACCCGGAGGCGAATTTAAAGAATCATTTAACTTACGAGCCCCAGGATACATTTCCATCAGAAGCGCGTTATTTAATATAGAAAAAAAGTAGTATACTAGCCCAAATGACTACGCATTTTGCCGGTGGCAAGCACATGGGACCGCTAGCTGCCTTTGCAATTAATCCGAAAGGACTGCGGTTCGAGACCCAGCAAGAAGATGAGACGGTGCTGTTGTTTTTACGGCAGCACTTGGTGGTTAATGTACCCTGGATTTTTTTGACTATTTTTTTGCTGGTTGCCCCTTTTGTTTTATTTCCGACGGTCGTAGGGTCTATTGCTCCGATCATAATTCCGGCAAATTATAGCACCGTGAGCATTCTTGTTTGGTATTTAGTGACATTTGGATTTGCTTTTAGTAGCTTTTTGAAGTGGTTTTTTAATATTTACATCGTTACCAACGAGCGGATTGTAGATATAGATTTTCTTCATCTTCTCTATAAACAGTTTTCTGAGGCAAGACTTGTCAACATACAAGACATCACCTATAAAACCGGTGGCATTATAGAAACGATGTTTAATTTTGGTACCGTGCTCGTTCAGACTGCCGGGACGGCTCCTAATTTTGAGTTTGGCGCAGTTCCCAATCCAGACCAGATTGTCAAAATCATCTCTGAAGCCGCCGAGGAGGCAAAAAAACGAGGTGTATGATCATCAGTCAACTACCAACGGTTGCGCTTTTTGGGTTTAAAATCCTCCTCCTTGTTGGTCTTGGGGTTTACACGATTTTTGCCATGGTCATGATGCAGCAGACGCGGCTCATGACCAACGTGTTTAACGATTCTTTTGAAACAGTGCTTAAGATCATTTCACTTTTCCATTTGGTTGCCGCAATTGCTCTCCTTCTTCTGGCAACGGTTATCTTATAACGATTATAATGATTCTTGATGAGAATCAAACCAACGGTTGATCCTGTGGTTGGACCAACTGATGATACACACTGGGGACAGGTTCTTATTCTCCCAAATGCCTATGGTGTTATTGAGGTTTTTGATCTCGATGGAGCTGCGCGCGATATCGGACTTCGTCTCTTGAGTACTCTTTCCGATCAGCTGGCTGAGCCAGTCGTAAGCCTTATAGACGTTGAAACGTGTGTTCAGCGGGTGGTCGATCCCAAACTGACAAGCCTCATCGTTCTTGTGCCTGTAGGAGTGGTGGCGTATCTAGTCTGTAAAGATAGCGGCGCCGTATATTTGAAGCGCGATGGAAGGATCGCAAGATTGTTAGCTAATACAGGATCAGTTTCCGGAAAGCTTGTTGTTGGAGATACATTACTTGTTATGACAAAGCGATTTGTAGAAACCATAGGGGAAGCAGAGATCGCATTAATATTTGATCACGAAGACCCAAAGACCATCTCTGAGAAACTGACAGTACAACTATCAAGATCAGAAAGCGCGGCTGGTGCTGCTGGTTTGGTTTTCGGTGTTAGGAGTCTCATGCCCATGGAGGGCGAAGAGAGCGTATCAATGGTACCAAAAAAAGCGCTAGCGGGACGCGTCGGGCGCATGATCCACAAGACAATGCCAAAAGCAACTCACTTTTGGCATACTGTGCGTGATCGAGCGCGAAGGAAAAACAGTGCGATTTTAGCCATTGCAATTTTTTCTTTCATACTCTTTATTGGGAGTGTACTATTGGGTGTGAAAAAACAGCTGAGGTTAAGGGTCGACACGCAGATCGTTGGAGCAATGATTGAAGCTCAGCATGCATTCAATGAAGGGGTGGCACTTTTAGATCTTAACTCCGTAAAGGGCAGAGAGCGACTGAGTCAAGCAAAGAGGATTCTGGATCCCTTGGCTGCCACGGTTTCTGCAAAAACAAAAACCGGCAGGCACATCGTGGCGCTTTCGAAGGAAGTTGATAGTCGGCTGAGTCTGGCCATGCAGGTTCATCGTGGAGAGCCTCAGTTATTTTATGATACTGGGCTTCTTAAAAAGGGTGCCGTCGCATCCTCGGTTGCCCTTGTATCAGAGCGCATGGCGTTGCTGGATGCCAGCGGAAAAACTGTGTTTTTTCTTAACTTGGTATCAAAAAACGGTCAAATCGTCGCTGGCGGTGAACAGTTTTCCGGTTCCCGTTTCGTCGCCATGCAAGGAGACAAGGTTTATGTGCTCGTTGCCGATGGCATTCATATGATCCGTACAGAAGACAAAAAGACCGAGCCGCTCATTGTCAAAAGAGACAGCGAGTGGGGCAGCATTGCTGACCTTGTCGCTTATGGAGGCAATCTCTATCTTCTCGACCTTGCCCGCGGCCGGATCTGGAAATATGTGTCAACCGGAGCAGGTTTCAGCGAGCGCCGCGAATACTTAAATCCCGATACTCTTCCAGATTTTACTTGGGCGACTACCATGGTTATTGACGGATCGGTGTGGCTGGGAACCAACGAGGGCAAAATCCTACGATTTACCCAGGGACAGGAACAGACGTTTTTGCCCAAAGGGGTTGCGCCGCCCCTTGGCAGAGATCTTGCCGTCTATACAAGCGACGAGGCATCGCGTGTCTACATTTTAGACCGAGAGAATAAGCGGGTGGTTATGCTTGAAAAAGACGGCACGTATCTGTCTCAATACGTTTGGGAAGGCGCTATCAAACCAACACAATTTGTTGTTTCTGAAATCCTCAAAACTATTTTTCTCCTTTACGATGGTAAAGTTTACAACCTGGAGCTCAAATGACCATCATTAACCGCCGCGCCACACATGACTACACTATTCTTGACCGCTTCGAGGCGGGGATCCATCTCGTGGGCGCTGAAGTAAAATCTCTTAAAGGCGGCCATGCGTCACTTGACGGTGCGTTTGTCCGGCTGATTGGTTCTGAAGCATACCTGGTCAACGCTCAAATTTTTCCATACATTTACGCGCGTCCTGAGGGCTACGACCCAAAGCGCACCAGAAAACTTCTCCTTCATAAAAAAGAAATCATGAGCTTGAGAGGAAAAATTGAAGGAGCAAATTTGACTCTCGTCCCCCTTTCTTGGTATACTAGAGGGCCCTTAGTCAAGCTCGAAGTTGGCCTAGCCCGCGGCAAGAAGCAGTTCGAAAAACGCGAAGCAAAGCGTCATGCCGACATTAAGCGAGAGCTGGAGCAGGATTATCGGGGGAAAGTAAAGTAAATTTTGGGGATGAGTGATTCGACGGGGAGAGCACGTTAAAAACTGCAAGCCGGCGATGACAAAAGAGCCGTAAAAATTTGTCAAATCTAACTGCTAATATTATTAGCGAGGAAGACGAGCAAGCGCTTCTTGCGTTAGCTCTCTCCCGACGTCAAGCACGATTGGCTTTTGCCTATCAAGCGTAAACGTCCATCTCTAAAGTTGTTTTCTCGGTGACTCTCTTGAGGTGTAAAAACAGCCGAGGCGTCAGGAGTCAATTGACCGATTGATTCCGGAGTAAAAGGTCAAACCATTGTACGGTTTTTGTCCGTTTTTATCGTATAATGTATCAAACGGACTACGCTTGTAGATGTTTAGATGTGCTCCTTCGGACCCGGGTTCATTACCCGGCATCTCCACAGTGGGAATTTTAGATTTTATTTTTCCGAAGCGCTGCCTGGGGTGCGGGAGGACCGGAAAATATTTTTGTGACAGGTGCAGAAGAGAGATCAGAACAATTGAAACGCGCGAGAGGGCAACAGGCAGCCTCGACGGCTTGACAAGCTTTTTTCGTTACGACAGTCTTGTCAGACAAGCAATAAAAGCGCTCAAATATAGCTTCGTCTCCGACCTTGCTCACGAATTTATTTCTCTTATCCCACAATCATCGTTTTTTCGTCTCCCTAAGTACTCTGTTCTCGTGCCGATTCCATTGCATTCGGCACGGTTGCGGCATCGCGGTTTTAACCAAGCAGAACTTTTAGGAAATTTGATTGCACAAAAGCTATCTATTCCGATGCGAACTGACATATTGGTCCGTACGCAAAAAACCACTCCCCAAGTAGAAATGAAGGATAGAGAAAAAAGGCTAAAAAATATGCATAATGTTTTTTCGGTTAGCTCTTCAACAATTCAACAATTTAACAATGCAACAATTTTTCTTTTCGACGATGTCTTCACCACCGGTGCCACCATGCGCTCAGCAGCAACCGCGCTTAAGCGGAACGGGGTAGGATTTGTTTTGGGTATCACGATGGCACGGTGATATAATAGAGGGAAAGGAGGGTTGGCTGAGCGGTCCAAAGCGAAAGGTTGCTAACCTTTTGAGCCGAATAAGCTCGCACAGGTTCAAATCCTGTACCCTCCGCAGAACAATTTTCTACAAAAATTTTCTGCGTAAACGCCCTTTTGGGTTTACCCGGAAAATTTTTCTGAAATTTGTTCCGGGAGAGTTGGCCGAGCGGTTCATGGCGCTGGTCTTGAAAACCAGTGAGCGAAAGCTTTCGCAGGTTCGAATCCTGCACTCTCCGCCATGGCTAAAATTGCCCCTTTCATTGCTAGGCTGCGAGATTTAACTAATCCCCCAAAACAAATGTATTATCAGGGTAAGTGGAACGAATCACTGTTTAATAAGTGCGCGGCGATCGTCGGCACCAGGCGAATGACCCAGTATGGCAGGATGGTGATAGAGAAACTCGTACCTCGCCTGGTTGCGGACGGATATACTATTGTCTCTGGTTTTATGTACGGCGTAGACCAGGCAGCCCACCGCGAGTGCATTACCTGCGGCGGCAGAACAATAGCGGTGTTGGGGTGGGGAATTAACTGGAACGGGATTGACGACGATGATACGAAACTACTGGCTGAAGTTGAAAAAAACGGATTAGTGATTTCCGAATGGGAAGAGCAAAAGCCAGCCCTCTGGACGTTTCCTCAGCGAAACCGTATTGTTGCAGCTATCGCACAAGATGTATTCGTGATTGAGGCGGCGGTCAAAAGCGGTGCACTAATCACCGCCCATATTGCGCAAAAACTCAAAAGAACCATTTGGGCTGTCCCCGGACCAGTCACCTCCAGCCTATCGGAGGGGACCAATAGGTTAATCGTTGAAGGCATCGCCCGCATGTGGCTGCCGAACATAGACTCTCGTGCGCCGTCTGCGCCATCAACAAACCCCATCATAGAGCTTTTGGAAAGGCAGGCGCTGGATGCCTCAGCAATTGCCAGATTGCTCCATCAGCCGGTTGATGTCGTCGGGGCACAATTGTCTCTGTTGGTCCTTTCCGGTGAGATTATCTACGAAGAGGGGACATATTATGTTAATTAACATTGCTTCGGTGGCAAACATAGGACTTGAGACTATTGGGGTGGAGGTGGAAGTTGATGTTGCTACTCAGGGTTTTCCCGGTTTTACCATCGTGGGTTTGGCGGGAAAGGCTGTAGAGGAGGCGCGTGAGCGGGTAAAAACAGCAATTGTCAACTCAGGCATGGAATTTCCGGGGAAAAAAATAACGGTTAATTTGGCCCCTGCTGATCTGCCTAAGGATGGAGGAGCCTACGACCTGCCGATAGCAATGGGCATTTTGATAGCGTCGGGACAGGTGGATTTCGGAGTCTGTAAACCTTCCGATGCCGTATTTTACGGAGAGCTGGGACTAGACGGAGGATTACGTACCACAAAAGGCGTTTTACTTGTGGGTTTATACGCCAAGAGGCAAAAGATGAGAGAGCTTTTCGTCCCCATGGCATCGGCAGGAGAAGCAGCGGTCGTTTCCGGTATCCGCGTTTATCCTTTACGGAATTTACGAGAGTGTGCCGATCACCTTTCGGGCACAAAACTTCTCAATCCGGCCAAACCACAAAAGCAGTTGTACAGCCCAAATGACGACATTGTTGAATTTGACCTGTCGGAAATATCCGGTCAAGAACAGGCCAAGCGGGCCATGCTCATTGCCGCTGCAGGCGGGCACAATCTTCTCATGTCTGGTCCTCCGGGAGCCGGCAAGACGATGCTTGCGCGGGCCATGCCCGGCATATTGCCGCCGCTTGATTTTTCCGAGTCCCTCGAGGTGACTAGAATCTATTCTGTTGCCGGTCTTTTGCCGTCTGGAACATCTCTCGTAAGAGCGCGGCCGTTTCGGAGTCCTCATCACGGCATATCGGCTGCCGGAGTCATTGGCGGAGGGAGTAATCCGTTGCCCGGAGAGGTGAGTCTAGCGCATTTGGGTGTGCTGTTTTTGGACGAGATGCCGGAGTTTCCGCGATCGGTTCTGGAGTCCTTACGTCAACCCATGGAAGACGGCGTAGTATCCATTGTTCGAGTGGGAGCCCGCGTGACCTATCCGGCCAGTTTCACTCTCCTTGCGGCGGTCAACCCGTGTCCGTGCGGATATCTGGGGCATCCGACGCGTGCATGCAAGTGCTCGGAAAAGCAAGTGCGCAAGTATAGGTCTCGTCTTTCCGGCCCGATTTTGGACAGAATTGATCTGCATGTTCTCGTACCGTCCGTTGAAACGGGAAAACTGTCTGGTTTGGTGGCAGATGGGATGAATTCATCGGCCATGCGGGCCATGGTTTTAGACGCCCGAGCTAGGCAAACGAAGCGGTTTGCCGCCGATGGCATCTATACCAACTCGCAGATGAAAAATAAACATGTCAAGATGTATTGCCACCTGGATGGAGAAACCCAGAAGCTTTTAAAGCTTGCTCTAGAGGCATATGATATGTCTGCACGGTCATATTTCCGTTTGATAAAAATTGCCCGAACAATTGCAGATTTGGCCAACAGTAGTGCGATTTCCGTCTCGCACATGGCAGAAGCATTGCAGTATCGGTCTGGACTGTAATACATGAAGGCGCTCAATAAAGATACTGGCCGGCTCGGAGAGCAGCTTGCCGAGCACCTGCTGGCAGAGAAGGGGTATCGGATTGTAAAGAGAAATTTTTTCACACGTTTCGGTGAGATCGACATAATCTGTCTGGACAAAGACACGACGGTGTTTGTTGAAGTAAAGACCAAACGAGGCGTAGATTTTGGGACGCCGGAGGAAATGTTTACGAAAGGAAAGGCAGGACAAGTAAAGCGGATGGCCTCGGTGTACTTACAGGGGAAAGAAGTTAACTGCAGGATTGACATGGTCGCCATTGTGTTGGGAGATGATAACCAGCCGCAGCGTATGACCCACTATATTAATGTTGTATTGTGACCAAATATGCTTGCACTGAGGATCTGCCAGCCGGCGGAGGCCAAGTGCCAGCGGCAGGGATTGAACCTGCTACCCTCGCCTTATGAAGACGGTGCTCTACCAATGAGCTACGCTGGCTCAGCCTCATTGTATGAAACTTGAGCTAGAAAGGCAATTCTGGTATAGTAGTGATGTTCATTTACCGCGGGGTAGTGTACAGTTGCACAGAAGGCTTAAGTATGGGCTCATCGGTAAGAAATTACTGTATGATAATTCGGCTATATCGGTGAAACCCGGATATTATGACTTTGTCACCGTCCGGGCAATACCGAGGAAAGATCCCGAGTAGAATCGAGGGAAATCCGTAGAGACTATACGCCGAACCCTTCGTCGCTTCGCTCCTCAGGGCAAGTCCTGTCGAGCGAAATTGACAAGGTGATGATATAGTCCGACACTCTCAGTAATGGGAGCCCGTGAAGCAGAACAAGTACGCTTCAGGGTAAAAAACACGTGCATAATCTTCTAGGCTGGGTGCGACTCCCAGCCCCGCAACCCAGGCTATTAAACAAAAAACCACTCATTATGAGTGGTTTTTTGTTCCAGCCTGGTGGGGTCGGTCCCGCCGATGGCGAAGCCATAATGGCGGGATAATGACCCCAACTCTTTTTCTTCCAGCCTCATCGGGTCGGTGTGCGCAAAGCGCACATAATGACCCGAACAGGATTACAATAACCTAATGTATTACGTTTACGTTCTTCAATCACAAAAGAAATCTAAATGGCTATATAAAGGTTCAACTTCGGATCTCAAAAGACGCCTTGCCGAACATAACGCAGGTAAAAATTTTTCTACCGCTCCATATATTCCATTTACGCTTATTTATTACGAGGCTTATCTTCTAAAATCTGATGCAGAAGCAAGAGAGCAATATTTAAAAACATCAATGGGAATGAGGGTTTTGAAGAAACAATTATCAAATCTGTTGAAAATTGGAGAGAAAGCATGATACATTACTCGCCATATGCTGAAATTTGAAGATTTCGCAAAATTAGAAATAAAAATGGGTACTGTTCTTGAAGCAGAACGAGTAGCTGGTACAGATAAATTGTTAAAAATTGTAGTAGACATGGGTAATGAAAAGCGCCAGGTAATTGGGGGATTTGGAAATAAATACACACCAGAAAGCCTAATAGGAAAACAAGTGCCCATTGTTTTAAACATTGAGCCAGCAGTTATAAGAGGCGTTGAAAGTAATGGTATTTTTATGGCTATTGACGCAAATGAACCAATGCTTCTTTTACCCGAAAATTCAGTTCCCAACGGAAGTAAAGTAAAATAGCTTATTCCAATTGAAAATAATACGTTCTAATTTCCTGTAATCCCCGCAACAAAATACAGGCGGACGCCCATATGGCGTCCGTTTTTACCCCAGCACCAGAATGCCCCGAGCGTAAGCTTGGGGGACTAGTGGTTTCAAAAGGCATTCGGTGCGGGGTTTCGCGCTCCGAATGAACCAGCCGATGCCCCGACCGTAAGGAGTGGGAGCGCTTCACTTATAAAAACCACGGGACTCTTTTGTATCGCATAGCATTGTTTGTGCGATATACTGGATTTATGGCCAAAAAGAAAGCAGTGCGCTGGAGGCGGAAAAAATTGCTCGCGCTCGGGATCCCCGCAGTTTTTGATACCAGGTTTATTAATGGCAATGGTGTTGGGGTGGAATCCGAAAGAATTGACGAGGACAAAAGATTATTACGCCAATAAAACATTGTTTCCCAAATCCGGTGAGGCAGTTGAATTCTATGATGGCGACACGTTCCGGCTAAAAAGTGGCGTGGAAGTGCGGCTTATTGGCGTCGATGCGCCCAACAAGGGAGAGGCTAATTGGCAGGCGTCGCGGATAGCGCTAGAAGATATGATCAGAAATAAACTAGTGTATTTGGAATATGACCGGTATTCAGTCTCGCCCTGGGCTTATGGAAAACCCCGACGGGTGTAATAAGGGGAAGTTGGTTAATGAAGAGTTGGTCCGGGCTGGCTTGGTAGCTGCGGAGCGGTATAAAGACCGAGGGGCGCTCAAATACGAACAAAGAATATCGAGGTTATAAGGCAAAGAGGGGCAGGACTAACGTTTGTGGGAGTGGGATTTGAGCCAAGAGGCAATGGTGTCGAGAGAAAAATTCTTTACATCGACGGATACCATAAACGGGACAACCTCTTTTTTTGATCCACGCAGGGTATATCCATTGAGGAAAAGAAACCGTTTGGTTGAGTAATATGCGGTCCGCTTATTCCCATCATCAAAGGGATGATTTTTTACTAACGAGTGGAGAAGTGCAGCCGCTTTTTGCCAAATCGTCGGGTACAACTCTTGACCGCCGAAGGTAACTTTTGGTCGTTCAACTGCAGAGTGGAGAAGTGTAAAGTCGTGAATATCACCTCTGCCGCCACCTACCGCAATCATACGCTGATGGATTGCGTATACATCCTCAAGCGTCAAGTACTTCATACCGCAGCCAGCGCTTTAATAATGTCGGCGTCTTCTTTGACCACTTGATCTAGCCACGCTTTAAACTCCGGTGTCAGCGTGGGGCTGGCGTCTACTTTGTCTTTCCGCACATAGACAGCAGGAATATCAGCATTTGCTTCTACAAGGACTTTATCGCCAGCCTTGAATTTTGCTTTTTGCGTAAATGCTTTTGGTAGCGTGATGGCAAGCGAATTGCCTACCTGAAAAACAGTTTGTAACATGCTATATCCTCCTTGTTATAACGAATTATAACATGACGTATTTGACAAAGTCAAGATTTACGATATACTCCTTTTCACAATTGAATAAAAGCGTTGAGGAGGCGTGGATGGAGCCTCTGAGCTGACGCTAATCACGTACGGAGGTGAAACCGTAAAAAGTCTGTCAACGGGTGTCGTACTAATGGAGCTCGTCAAGAATGAGGTTATCCTCAACTGACGTCCCGCTTACGCGGGATTATTTGTGGGTAACAAAGCAAGGTGGCAACGCCATAGCAGGCCCTTGCAAGCCGTCTACGTTTATCGTGGATGATTTGCAAGGGCTTTTAGGTGGTAGTTGCAAATCCGCCAGCCGACGGAGAAGCTTACTGCCACCTATGGTGAGTAGCGAAGCGACGTACCATTTATTGGGTGAGTAGTTTAGTTGGAAAAATGTCTGTTTCACCTTCGATTCTCGCAAAGAGTCTGTTACAGAGATATTATGGAGGAATACATGAATGAAACGTGGCGTGTGACGTATTATGTTACTGCCGGCGGAAACATTCCCGTGAGGGATTTTTTAAATGCGGCGGCGCCAACGCTAAAAGTCAAAGCCTTGCGACTCTTTTTGCATTTGAGCGAATATGGATTGCAAGGAGTTATTCCGCACCTGAAGAAACTAACCGGCACGCCGTTGTGGGAGCTACGGATTATGGGCGGGGAGAGCGTGAGAATTCTGTTTGTGACGCAGGTGGGAAAGAAAATTATTTTGTTGCATGGGTTTTATAAGAAGACGCAAAAGACGCCAACTAAGGAGATTGCCACGGCTCTGGCTCGACTGCGGGACTACGAACAAAAAGAACGATAGTTGACAGAATATATCTTTTGAGATATATTCTTCTCATATGGCACGGAGAGTATATACACTAGAAGATCATTTGAGAGAATCCTTAAAAGACCCTGAGTTTCGCAAGGCATGGGAAGCCAGTGAAGTAGAGTACCAACTGTCCCGGCAGATTATCGCCCAGCGTTTGCGAAGAAAAATGACGCAGGGGCAGCTTGCACAAAAAGCGCAGACGACACAAGCAGTTATTTCTCGCATAGAGCGAATGACTGAAAACGTGTCAGTAGAGCTCCTCAAGAGGATTGCTGGAGCATTTGGATCACGATTAAAAGTCGGATTTGAATAAAGGAAACCTTATGAAACGATTTATTTCTGGTATTACGCCGAGCGGGGATGGGAGTTTACATATTGGCAATTATTTGGGTGCCGTGCGGCAGTTTATTGATCTTGCTCGATCAAATGAGACGTATCTCATGGTTGCAGACCTTCACGGCTTGACGACGATCCAGGATAAACAGCAGTTGATTCATAACATCGAAACATTGGTCCTCAATGAATTGGCACTCCTGCGCGGGTTTATGACAGCGAAAGAATTTAGCAAAATTGTCTTTTTTCGCCAATCTGATGTACTCATGCACGCCGAGTGCCAGTCGATTCTCAACAACGTCACCCCTCTGGGGTTACTTAAGCGCGCGCACGCGTACAAAGATAAGCTTGGTAAGGATACAGTGAAGGACGACATCAACGTTGGCCTCTTTTCCTATCCGATGCTCATGGCTGCAGACATACTCCTCTACCAGCCGGATCTAGTGCCGGTTGGTAAAGATCAAAAGCAACACATAGAAATAACGCGTGATATCGCCGATCGGTTCAACAAAATTTTTCGAGCAAAAGTCTTTAAACTTCCTGAGCCGTATATTCCAGAGGAAGTTGCTGTGGTATTGGGGACAGACGGGAAGCGCAAGATGAGTAAATCCCTCGGAAACATTATTGCTATGTTTGAGCCGGAAGAGGTCATCAAAAAACAGGTGATGGAAACCTACACGGATCCGGCCCGAGCTCACGCCACCGATCCAGGGCACGTAGAAGGGAATATGGTGTTTGCATATCTGGATTTTTTCGGAGAACCGCGTAGCGTTGCGAAACTAAAAGAAAAATACCGTCGCGGAACCGTCGCGGACGTAGAGGTGAAAGAGTATTTGTTTAAAACTTTAATTGAGTATTTTGCTCCAGCCCGCAAAGCATATGAGCAGTTAAAGGCTAATCCAGTAATGGTCAAAAAAATTCTTGCCGACGGAGCCCAAAAGGCCAGTGCGGTTGCCAGTCAAACCATGATGGCGGTGCGAGAGGCGATAGGGTTGACGAACAAGTACTCAATAAGGGGTCCCCTTGCGGGGCCATCTTTGCAAGGGGACCCCTTGCAAAAAACGATTAGTATCGATGAATTTGCGCGGGTGGAGGAACGGGTGGGGAAGGTAATCGAGGCGACGAATGTCGAAGGGAGCGAGAAGCTCATTCGATTGGTGGTTGATTTTGGCCCCGCCTTCGCTGAAGCTACGGCGGGCGAGGGAAAGCGGATTATTTTCACCGGCGTGCGGGGATTTGGTTATACGCCGGAAGATTTTCTCAACAAACAATTTTTGTTTGTCACCAATCTTGCGCCGAGAAAGATGCCCTCCTACGTTGAAACTCCGGCGGGTAAAATGGGGGAAGAATCACAAGGCATGATTTTAGCCGTAGACGGACCTGGTAAACCAATCTTTGTTTCCGCCGAAGAAATGCCATTGGGAGCAAAAGTCAGATAATGAAATCATGGAAGGCGCTCGCGGCCATTTAGCATCAGGAGAAATACTCGGAAATAACGCGTCTTTAATACCAGTTTACTCAATGGAATATCTTCATGGTTCTTTAGCGGTCAATAAACGGAATCATGAATTAAGAACTCAACTACAACAGATGCGTAAAATCGCCTCGACGATGGGTGAAAGTCTTGCTGCATTATTGGGAGGAGAAACCAAGCTGCATAATCCAATCTACCCATACGAGGTAGACTACAATTCTGTTTTAGATGAATTTCGCAAAAGAAATGTTGCTTCCGTGACCCGGTTACCTAGAGGAAAAACAATGGCATTTACAATCCAAACCGGATGGGATTATATAGACTTAATAGGAGCATATCCTAATGCAAGGTGGAAATTTTACATTTCTTGCATACAAGATACGGACGTCCGCCGCGCTTTGGGAAAAAAATTCGTTCGGATGCTCATTGGTGATGTATTCAAATCGCATCTAACATTACAGATAAAAAGCATGGATCATACCTACGACAGCCTCGATCTTTATACATGGCACCCAAAAGAACTTTCACAAATTCTAATAAAATTATATACCAGCCATAAGGATATGTTTATTGATGCACCCCGTGTATTTCAACGAATAATAGATCCATCGGTGCCAGTAAACCAGATCGGGTTAGTACAAGAGCCCGCGGGAGGAAAGGGCGGTTCTCATTCAAATAGAATGGGACGACTAGGAAAAGCACTAGATGAAGGACGTTCTTTTGAGGAGGCTTGCAAGTTTGCGAGAGTCAAGCAGTTGGCGCCGTGGGAAGTAGAGATCTGACTACCCGTTTCCGCTGAAGGTATACCGTTGGGGGCAAAGATGCGGTGATTCTTGACATGTTTCGTTACGTTTAGTACAATGTCGTCATGTTAAGTACAAAAGTATATACCCCGGAACAGGTGGCTGAAATGCTGCAATTGTCCAAAAATACGGTGTACGGGCTCATAAACCGAGGTGAAATTGTAGCTAAAAAAATCGGCAAGGTGTACCGGATTCCCGCGCGGTCGATTTCATTCATGTTTACCGGACTCGACTGGGACCTCTACGAAGCGCAAAAAGAGGATGAAGCGCGCCTTGCGGAAACAGAATCAGCCATTGCGACCGTTCGATCTACCCATTGATCATGCCTGTCCGCGTTTTTGTCGATTCTGACGTCATCATCTCTTCCATCATTTCCCAAAAAGGCGCAGCATATCTTCTTATGCGTGACAGCAGAATAACCCGTTTTGTGTCCGACGTCTTGATTGCTGAAGTGACGCGCGTGGCGAGTATTTTAAATTTATCACAGACAGAGTTACGGCGGATGGTACATAAACAATGCACAAAAGTTGTTCTTGGCGCAAAGAAAGAGACTCTGTTAAAGCGTGTGGATGCCTATTGTCGCGACGACAATGACAGGCACATCGTGGCAGGCGCGAAAGCCGCAAAAGCGCGGTTTCTGGTCACGTACAACATAAAGCACTTTAATGTGGAGAACATACGGGAAGAATTAGGAATCATCGTTTTGCCGCCGGCATTTCTCCTCCAGTACATGCGGAGTCTCAATTAAAAGACCCAATAGAGCTTACCATGCCCGGGCCGTTGATTATCCGGTGGCGGTTGCGAAAAAAAAGACTTTGCCAAAGGGTAAGATTTTGAAAAAGTGGCAAAAGAGTTGGTGATATGACGAGATTGCAATTGTCCAAAAAATTAGAACCCCTTCTCCGGACGATCGTTTCCGGCGAATAAAAGCTCTCTAGATCTTCCAAAAAGAAATCAGCCTCTACAAGCCAACGAAGTGAGTTATAAAAGAAGAACGACTCCTATTAAGCTGAGCACTGCCCCCCCTACTTTCCTTACTAGATTTTTTCTTTCTCCCAGAAGAAAAATTGCAAGTAAAACGGTGAGGACGGCCGAGGTTTGGCTGAGTGGCGCTATTTGAGCTGCATTTCTTCCAACCTGATAAGCAAGAAAAATGGTTATTGCAGACAGTGAATAGAGAATTGAAAGAACAGTCATTTTTAAGCCCGCTGATTTTGTAAAAAAATGCCGCATCGACAGCGTAGAAGAAGGATAAATGAGCCAAACAAACAATGCGGGCACCAAGAATGCGATAACAAGGTAGGAAGGAACGTCACTAGATCGTATGATAAATGCATCGTTAGTAAAGGCAAGTCCATAACAACTTGCTGCTCCAAGAGCGAAGAGTGCACTTTTTGATAGTTGCAACCCCCTTTTTGTCCATGAGACTAATATGACGCTTGAAACGATAAGCAAGGCACCAAGAGATTGCTTAACCGAAAAGGATTCATCCAGAAAAGCCATCGCAGCTAAAATGGTCCAAATCATGCGTGTAGTAAAAATGATTGTAAATTGAGAGGCCTCTCCCGTTTGTAAAGACTTAAAAACAAACACGTTTCCTGCTCCATATAAAATCATCATGAAAATAAAATTGAGTGGGAGATTTTGGACGGGCGGCATATAAAAGCCGCGGAATGCTGTATATAAGAAGATAACTACCCCAACAAATATTTGGAAAAGTATGGAAAATGCGACCGGATCAACCTTGTTATCTTTAAGAAGCTTTTTTTGGATAAGAATAGAAAATGAATAAGTGATAACACTTATAACGATCAAAAATTGCCAAGTCATTAGGTCATTTTAACATTCCATTCGTGGCAATAATAGCCCACTTCATGATATACTTGAGACTTATGCCGAAGCAAAACGGTAAAAATCAGTTGATGAAGAAAAACGGTAATGGCAAGCGCAATGGGAACGGATTTCCGCGGGGGATGAAAATCTTTGAGCTCAAGCTCAACCTCAATCCGAAAAACATCTTTATTGGCCTCTTTGTTGCGTTTCTTCTTTTTTCGATGCTAGGGAGCTTGGGACGGGAGGCGAGCCTGTACCCGGAAAAACCATTGTCAACGGTTATTACAGATGTCAAAGAGGGTAAAGTAGAAAAAATTGAAATTGAGGAGAGTAAACTCACCGTAGTCTATAAAGGAGGAGAGAAAGTTACCAGCCACAAAGAGCCCCAGGAGTCCCTCATTAAAACCTTTGAGAGCGCTGGGGTGGACCCCAAAAACGTAGAGATAAAAGTCAAGGATCTGTCTATGGGTCAGATTTGGTTGGGGCTAATCAGTAACGTACTGCCGCTTCTTCTTACTGTTTTGTTTTTTCTTATGATTTTTCGCCAGGCACGGGGAGCCCAAGACAGCATTTTTTCCTTTGGTCAATCGCGTGCGCGTATCTGGAGCAAAGACCTACCAAAAGCAACATTTTCCGATGTCGCCGGCGTTGATGATGCCAAGAAAGAGCTTGAGGAGGTTGTCGATTTCCTCAAAAATCCTGCAAAATTTAAAGCGCTTGGTGCCAGGACGCCAAAGGGCGTTATTTTGGTCGGTCCCAGCGGTACTGGAAAAACGCTTTTAGCCAAGGCAGTGGCGGGGGAAGCGAAAGTTCCCTTCTTTAGCATTGCCGGAAGCGAGTTTATGGAAATGCTAGTGGGAGTTGGGGCAGCACGCGTGCGCGACCTCTTTGCCCAGGCTAAAAAGAGCGCGCCGGCCATCATTTTTATCGATGAAATCGATGCCATCGGCCGGGTGCGTAGTGTCGGTATCATGGGCGGCCACGACGAGCGGGAACAGACTCTCAATCAGATATTGGTTGAGATGGACGGATTTGAGGCTAATACGGCGGTGATGGTGGTGGCGGCAACAAACCGCGGAGATTTACTTGATCCTGCGCTTCTTCGTCCCGGTCGTTTTGACCGCCGGGTAGTACTTGATCTTCCGGATATGGAGGGGCGAAAGGCAATTTTAGCGATCCACGCCAAGGGTAAACCGTTTGCCTCCTCTGTTGATTGGGATAAGGTAGCAAAAAGAACCGTCGGGTTTAGCGGCGCGGATTTGGAAAACATGCTTAACGAAGCGGCGATACTTGCGGCTCGCGAAAACAAGAAAGAGATCGACATGGCCCACCTTGAAGAGGCGGCAACGAAAGTGAAACTTGGTCCGGAGAAAAAACGGCTCCAGACTGATTTAGATCGCAAAATGACCGCCTACCACGAAGCCGGGCACGCCCTCGTCAACTACTTTTCTCCCCATCTGGACCCAGTGCATAGAATTAGCATTGTCTCACGCGGTCATGCGCTTGGTTTTACCATGGCTCCTCCGGAAAAGGACAGACTTCATGAAACTAAGTCGCGCTTGGTTGAGGAAATTGGGATGACCATGGGCGGCAGGGCTGCTGAACAGCTGATTTTTCATGAAATGACCAGCGGAGCGGCAAATGACATTGATCAAGCAACAAGAATCGCGCGCTTTATGGTGATGGAGTTTGGCATGAGCGATTTGGGCCCCATCAATTTCGGCCCTCAAATGGATATGACGGAGTGGGGGAAGCAATTCATCGAGCAGTCTCAGATTTCGCAGGAGATGCAGGGGACCATAGACCGCGAAGTGAAAAAATTGCTCGACACCGGCTACCTGCGCGCTCAAGAAGTTCTCAAAAAGCACCGCAAGAAACTTGACGTCATTGCAGCTGAGCTTGTGAAAAAGGAAACACTTGAAGGAGAGGAATTTGAATCGCTCATGGGGTCTCCCAAGAAACGCGTCAACTAGATCATGAATCGCCTCGTGTTAATTGACGGCAACGCTATCCTCCACCGTGCCTATCACGCCCTTCCCCCTTTGACCGGCCCAGACGGATCGATGGTGAATGCTGTTTATGGTTTCGTCTCGATGCTTTTGAAGATTTTTAATGAACTCAAACCCACTCACATGGCGGTCGCCTTTGACCGGCCGGAGCCCACGTTTCGAAAAGAACTTTTCGTTGATTATCAAGCCAAAAGGCCGCAAATGCCTAGCGACCTCGTCCCCCAAGTTGAGAAAGTTAAAGACGTGACTCGTGTCTTTGGGATTCCAATTTTTGAGGCCGCTGGATTTGAGGCAGACGACGTTCTAGGGTCGCTTGTAAAACAAGCGACCGATGAGCACATGATGGAGAAGTCACGTGCTAATCACGTTCCTTTATCAAGCGCTCATCAAGCTCCAGAGGTAGTGATTGTGACTGGGGATCGCGATTTACTTCAATTAGTAGATGATAGGACCGGAATCAAGGTTTATATGCCGATTAAGGGGCTTTCTGAAGGAAAATTATTCGGGGAGGAAGAGGTAGTAGAAAAAATCGGAGTTTCTCCGGAGCAAATTCCGGATTTTAAAGCTCTAGCTGGCGACGCTTCTGATAACTACCCGGGCGTGGCGGGGATCGGTCCGAAGACAGCTGTCAAGCTTTTGCGTCAATACGGCACGGTTGAGAAAGTTATCGAATCCGGCGAGCTTGGGGAGAAGGCAAAAAGCGCTAGCCTATCTAAACAGCTTGCAACAATTTTAACCGGAATTCCAATTGAGGTTGATTTTGAAAAGACTCGCGTGAGTTCGCTTGACAGCCCCCGGTCGCGCGAAGCGCTCGAGGCGCTTGGATTTAAAAGCCTGCTGAAGCGTTTAACTAGCTTGCCAAAAGAAAAATCATCGCCAAAGCAAACCAGCCAGCAACAGCAGTTATTTTAAGTCCAGTTGTCTCTTGACAATGGTATCTACATTATGTAAAATACAGATACCATGATAGCTAGATTTGTAGAAAAACAGATACTCCACAGCCTCAAGCTCAAAAAGGTAGTCTGTCTCTTCGGGGCGCGCCGGACCGGCAAGACGGTATTAATCGAAAAAATCGCAGCAGGCCTGGGTCAAACAAAGAAGAGAGTTCTCGTGGTTCACGGGCAGGATTTGTCCGTCAAAGAAGTTTTTTCTAGTCAGCGCATAGAAACGCTCAAAACGTTTATCCGTGGATATGAATATCTCTTTATTGATGAGGCGCAGAATATTCCCATGATCGGCCTCAATCTGAAACTCATTGCTGATGCAATTCCTGATATCCGCGTATTAGTTACCGGGTCTTCCGCATTTGACCTCAAGCAACAAGTGGGCGAGCCTTTGGTTGGCCGAAGCGTATTTCTTCATCTCTACCCAATTTCCCAACTGGAGCTTGCAGAAGAAGAACACCTTCTCCAAACCAGAGAACGACTGGAACAGCGCCTTATTTACGGTTCCTATCCGGAGATAATCACCGCCCGGACGGAAAAGGAGAAGGTGAAGCTTCTGGAAAATCTTCGCGACGGATACTTACTGCGCGATATTCTCACACTCGACAACATCAAGGATTCGCTCTTTGTGTTTAACCTGTTGCGGCAGATAGCGTTTCAGATTGGACATGATGTGTCGTATGCGGAGATTGCCGGCAACCTCAATGCGCACCCCAAAACCGTCCGCCGGTATCTCGAGCTTTTGGAAAAAACGTTTATTCTGTTTCCCGTCATGGGTTTTAGCCGAAACCTCCGGAAAGAGTACACCAAAACCCCGAGATATTATTTTTGGGATAACGGAATACGCCACGTATTGATTTCCAATTTCAATCCGTTGCATCTGCGTGATGACGTCGGCCAACTGTGGGAGAATTACTGCATCGCCGAACGGATCAAACGAAATGCCTACAAAGGCGTACCGGTCAATTACTTCTATTGGCGAACTTATGATCAGAAGGAAATCGATCTGGTCGAGGAGCGCGGGGGAGAGCTTTTTGGGTATGAAATAAAATGGGGCAAAAGCAAGGTAAAGAAGCCGAAAGATTTTTTAAAGACCTATGAGCATGCTACGTATCAGGTAATCCGAAGGGATACCTATCTGGATTTTATCGCGTGATTGGGCAACAGCAGTTATTTTAGGCGTGCCCATGCTTTATTTGTCAACCCGCGCCGTTGTGGGGCAGGGTTTGGGGCGGTACAATAGGGAAGTGAAGAAAACATGGGTTGAAGTTGATCAGAGCGGAAGAGTCGAGGATTTGTCTACCGGATCGGCAGTTGCGTTTTCTGGCAGAAATAGTGCTGCACTTTTTATCAGCGCAGGCCAAAAGCGTAGAATTATTACTTTTCTTCGACGCACAAGCTTTATTGCAGCCAAGGATTTGCCGGCGGTTATCTTCAATGTACTCGTTTTCGATCTGATCCAAAAAAGCAGAATAGATGTATTAAAAATTGACGAAGAGTATACAGGAAAAAACGCCCTTATCGAAGAAACCCTAAAAAAGTTATTTTTACGTAACCACATTAAGTCTAATTCCTGCTATACGATTTGGGCAAATAGGAAAACGTTCTGCGGCACATAAACTCGCTTGGAGCACTCATCGGGGAAAGGGACGGGGTAAGGAGGTCAAAAGGGTATTAGAGAGGAATATTTTGGATTATATAGAGTTGAAACCAAAGAGAAAATAAAAAGTCGGCCCTATCGGCATCACTCTCCGCTTTTACGGCGAGGGACCGCTTCAGATCCGACTATAGATGTAGTATACCATACAATTATTAATTGTCAATATGAAAATTGCGCTTGTTCATGACTATCTTAGAGAGTATGGAGGAGCTGAGCGGGTCGTGGAGGCCTTGCCCCGACACAACGCTTACTTGCTCGCGAGGTCTACGTCCTCGCCTCGCAAGAGCGCGTGTTCGGGACTGCGGTTTCTGTTTGCTATATGAGAATAGCCTTAGTTCATGATTGTCTCCGTGAATATGGGGGTGCAGAGAGGGTGGTGGAAACCTTGCATGAGATTTGGCCGGAGGCTCCCCTATATACCTCTTTTGTTGACTGGGACGCACTTGGAAGTCAAGGCTACCGGTTCAGAGAGTGGGATATACGGACGAGTCCGATTGCGGACAATTGGATCATCAGAAAGTTTCACTCGCCGCTTCGCTTCTTGGCGCCGAAAATTTGGGAAAGCCTGGACCTTTCCGGTTACGACCTCGTGATCTCCTCAAGCGGATGGTTCATCTGTCGCGGCGCTGCCAACCGACAACCGATAACTGACAACCAACAACTACATATCTGCTACATCCATCACCCGCCAAGGAACTTGTACGGATATGCGACTGGAAGTAGCCTCCAAAAATACTGGCCGGTTCGGGCGTATGCTACGGTCGTCAACTTTTTCCTGCGGCATTATGACTTTGAGACGGCGCAAAAGGTAGATTACTTTATCGCCAACTCCCAGGAGACAGCACGAAGAGTGGAGAAGTTTTATAGACGGAAATCCACAGTAATCTATCCGCCGGTTGGAATTATGCAAGGGGTGGCCTTGCAAAGAGAGCTGCAAGGGCACCCCTTAAGAAAACGAGAATACTTTATCTGCGTGGGGCGTTTGACATACTCCAAGCGGGTGGATTTGGCGATTTTAGCCGCAAACAAGCTTAAAATTCCGCTGAAGATTGTCGGAACAGGGGCAGAGGAGAGACATTTGAGATCTCTGGGTGGACCGACGGTTGAGTTTTTGGGATCGGTTTCTGATAGTGAACTTGACGAACTATATGCCGGTGCAAAAGCGCTTATTTTCTGCGCACTGGATGAGGATTTCGGCATCGTACCGGTTGAGGCAATGGCGCATGGGGTTCCGGTGATTGCACTTGCGCAAGGAGGAGTGTTGGAAACCGTTGTTCATAAAAAAACCGGAGTACTATTTAACGAACCCACTGTTGAAGCTCTGGTCAAGGCAATAAAACAATGCAACAATATGATCATTCGACCAACCCTTTGTATCGCCCAGGCCAAAAAGTTTAGCAAAGAGCGATTCAAAAGAGAATTAAAGAAATTTGTTGAAGAAAAATATGGAGTCGGTTCTTGAGGTCAAAAACCTCACAAAAAATTTCGGTAATTTCACCGCGGTGGACAATATTTCCTTTTCCGTTAAGGAAGGGGAGATTGTGGGACTCTTAGGCCCCAATGGAGCAGGGAAAACGACAACTATCTTTATGCTCCTTGCATTGACTACTCCAAGCGGAGGATCAATACGATACTTTGGCAGAGAGTTTTTTCAGAATAGAGAATATTGTTTGGGAAATATCAATTTTGCCTCAGCTTATTCTGAAATCCAAGGCCGTATGACGGTATGGCAGAACTTTCATATTTATGGCCGACTCTACAACGTGCCCAATGTAGAAAAGCGCACGATAGAGCTGCTTGAACTTCTTGAAGTGACTGAGACTCGGAATAAAGAGTTTTGGACCCTTTCCTCTGGACAAAAGACGCGTGTAATTTTAGCAAAAGCACTTATTAATAAACCCCGGATTATTCTCATGGATGAGCCGACGGCTAGTCTGGATCCGGAAATAGCAGCCAAGGTCGTTGAAATTGTCAAGGAACTTCAAGAAAAAGAGCGAGTGGCGATTTTATACACCAGTCATAACATGCGCGAGGTAGAAAAATTGTGTGACCGCGTGATGTTTCTTTCGCACGGGAAAATTATCGCGGAGGATACACCACTCGGGCTCACTAAACGGGTAGGAGACTCCATGCTCACGTTGACGTTTGCCGGAAAATATCTGACGGTTGCTAAATATCTGAAAGAAAAAGGATTTACCCATACATTTCCCCGACAAAACGTCGTCGAGGTGCGCCTGTCAGACGAGCAAATCCCCAAGGCACTCTTTGGACTTAGTAACGAAGGAGTTTGGATAACTGATGTTGATGTAGCAAAGCCGGATTTGGAGGATGTGTTTCTTTCTATCGCCGGAGGTTCTTATGGATCGAAAAAGAATTAATACGGTCTTACTCCATACGTGGTATCACTTCCTCCACAGTATGGAGACGTGGGTTGATGTGTTTTGGAGTTCAGCCATCAACGTACTCGTTTTTATCCTTATTACGAAATCGTTACAAACAAACCAAGGGGATGTTGCGGCTTTGTCCGTGATAATCGGGATTACTCTGTGGAGTTTCATCTGGTGTGGTCAATACTCAATTGGAGTCGGCGCCCTATGGGAGATTTGGTCGCGAAGCTTCAGTACTCTCTTTATCTCGCCATTAACACTCGAGGAGTTTTTGGCAGGACAAATGCTATCGGGGGCCATCAAAGGAATAGTAGCAGTGATCATTTCTTCAATTATTGCGTTTGTGCTTACCCAATATTCAATTCTCTCTCTGGGTTGGCCGCTTCTTCTTTATATTGCTGAACTTGTCGTGGCGTCTTGGGTGATCGGCATGTTTGTTTTGGCACTCATCTTCAGGATAGGGCTGAACGCGCAGTCGCTTTCTTGGGCCTTCGTATATCTTATACAGCCGCTGGGCGGGATGTTTTTTCCAGTTGCTCTCTTGCCGGTATGGGCGCAGACGGCAAGTTGGATGATTCCATCAACATACGTGTTTGAGGGGATTCGGTATCAATTGGCTACGGGAGGTATGCACGTGCCGTATATGGTGAACGCAACACTGTTGAACGGCCTGTATCTCATCCTCAGTTACGGAGCGCTTCGCGTCACTATTGCCTGGGCAAAGAAGAGTGGAGCCTATGCGAGGATGAATGGCTAAATTCTATGCCTGAGCTTCCCGAGGTTGACCCCAGTACTACGCTTACCTTGCGCCGTCCCGCTGAGCGGGAGCGCTCGCAAGGGGCGCGAGTACGGGGCAAGAACTATTAGTTGTATGCCTGAGTTGCCAGAGGTTGAAACTATTCGTAGAGGACTCCAAGAGTACTTAGTTGGTCATACGATTGTTGATGTCGAGGTGAAGAGTAGGAAGATTTTTAGTGGAGAGGCGGCGTCGGTTCGGGGAGCAAAAGTTACCGGCGTGCGGCGCTTTGCAAAAGTGCTTTCCATTGATCTATCAAATGGAATTTCCCTCGTCATTCATATAAAGCTCACCGGCCAGTTGATCTACCGCGGCCCAAATTTAAAAAGTCCGCCAAAACTTTCTGGCAAAGTCTTGGGTTTGCCTGGCAAGCACACGCATGCGATTTTTCATTTAAACCGGGGCGGCAGGCTTTATTACAACGACGTCCGGAAATTTGGGTGGATTAAGATAATCCAAAATTCAAAATTAAAAATTCAAAATGAGTTTGTTGCAAAACTTGGTCCTGAGCCGTTTGCAGGGCTTACGAAAGAAAAATTTGTAGAGATTGTTTCAAAGTATAAAACGCCTATCAAGCCGTTTCTTATGGATCAGGAAAATATCGGGGGAATGGGAAACATTTATGCAAATGACGCTCTTTGGCTTTCTAAAATTCATCCCAAAAGGCCGGCCAATAGCTTGAGCTCCAGAGAGAAAAACGATCTTTATGAAGCTGTCCTCACTGTCCTTAAAAAAGGGCTTAAATACCACGGCGCAAGCGAGCTTTCCTTCGTTAAACCCGATGGAAGTGAGGGAAGTTATCAAGAACACTTTCTCGTCTATGCGCAAAGGGGGAAACTCTGCCAGCGCTGTAAAAAAGCAAAAATTATTAAAACGCGGCTAGCCGGCCGGGGAACGTACTATTGCCCCACATGTCAATCTACTGTGCCTTTTTGAGCGGGAAAAATAATCGTCATGGGAGCTCCGTTGACGATGACTGTATCAGTCATCCAGTCCGATGAGCTCGACTCCGCAGTCTCCTCCTGTGTCTGCGACAGGCCCTGTTGATCTGGTGGTTGTTTCGGATTCATTGGTTTCATATGGTGGCGCCCCCTTTTTATGACCCCAGATACAGTCTTGTTGAACAAGGAATTTCCAAAGGTCATAAGAGGAACGCGACGTGTCATGAAGTGCAGTTGTCATGATCACTTTCTGAGTTTAAGAGAAATTACAATAACATGCTTGATAAATTATCTGACGAAAACTTGTCAGTTTTTATTCTGCAGAGTTATGTGGTATACTAATCTGTTCATGTATTGATTATTCTATGAAAACTATTGCAGATAAACACATTGGTCTTTATAAGGAGTTGAAAACGTGGCAAGAAATATTGATTCTTTTGCCACAGATTGTGTATGCAGGAGATGAGGTTTTACGCACAGCGTGTCGCCCGGTTGTAGCTGATGATTTTTCTTCAGGTCGAATCAAGAAGTGGTTTGACTTTATGACCAATACGTTAAAAACGTATCGAAAAATTACCGGATATGGTCGTGGTCTTGCAGGAAACCAGGTTGGCATAGATAAGCAGATCATTGTGACCTATGTGGATGACGTATTTAATGCATATATTAATCCAACCATTCTTGATCAGTCTGAAGATAGGGCCGTCTATGGGGAGCTCTGTTTAAGTTTTGGACTTCTTATGGGTGATATCGTTAGGCCAGTTGAGGTCACTGTAGAAAGTTTAGACATCAAAGGTGAAAAGCAGCAAGAACATGCCGTTGGGATTATCTCACGGCTTCTTCAACACGAAATCGCACATTTACGGGGACAGCTTTGTCTGGATGAAACATTACCCACTACGTTACGCATTATCCGGCATGGGCAGGAGGAAGTATTTGGTCAGAAACTGAAGCTTTTGCGAGAGATGAATGTAGGGATTTAACTTATCTGACGAAATTTTGTTAAAGAAGACATATTTGATATACCCAGTACTGGTATGGTAGGCGATTTTCCTCTCATCAGCACCACGCAGTACAAAGTAGAAGCAGAAAAATGGCTCAAGGCTATGGTACGAGGGGAGGATGCATGCATTATCTTTCTTCCGAAGACGGACAGAGAAATACGGCTTGGGCAACTCCTTAACGATCGCCAACTCCAAAAGCGCGTCTTGGGCAAACCATCTTCATATATTTTTCTTCGTGTCAATTTTGATTCACACGACGTAGAAGATGTCGATGACTTTTCTTTTCAAATTCAAGAACGGTTAAATTCCTCTTCTATTTTGAAGTCACCGTACTCATTTTTGGAATGGATGAAATACCTAAAAGATCATTCGATGCGGGTAGTTTTAATTCTTCCTGAGGCGGAACGGTATCTCAATAATTCTGATAAGACAGCGCTAGCTGTGTTGTCTGAGGCGGTCCGTAAATACTCTCCGTTGCTTCGCGTATTAAGTATATTTGAGACAAACATCACGCACCCATCTATGGTGTCTTTTTTGCCCAATATATCAGATCTCTATGAAAACATTTTTTATTATCCGCTTTACACAACCGAAGCGACCGTTTCGTTTATCCAGCTTCTTTGTCGTCAATGGCATGTATCCGTTCCTCAATCTACAACAGGGCGGATTATTAAAGCCTGCGGCGGACACTTTTGGTTAGTCAAGGAGGCTGTTCGTCAAATAGCTACCGTCGGCAGTTGGACAACCGGCGAGGAAGGTATGCAATTTCGTCTTCGTTCTTTCTACGAACTTTTGCTTCCCAGCGAACAAGGGGCTTTGTACAAGCTTGCCACTAGACAGAAGACGTTTTCCCCTGAAGAACGAATGAGTCTCACGTATCTTCAGACCATGCGCCTTATCGACGCAAAGCATCAGTTTTTGATAGACGCGCTCAAAGACTTTTTACTAAACAGACAAGGGTTTTCGGCAAATCTCACTATGGACAGCCAACACATACTATTGAATGATGTGCCCATAGAGAAAATATTTTCTCGGAAAGAATATCGCGTCTTTAAGTTATTACTAGAACGTTCCAATACCACCGTTGTTCGCGATGAGATCGCCCAGCGGATTTGGCCAGGCAATGTAGATGAACAATATTCTGATTGGGCAATCGACCAGCTCATTGCAAGACTTAGAAGAAGGCTTTCCGAATTATCTTTGCCTCCTCGGGTCCTTGTTGCTGTGCGTGGGAGGGGATATCAATTGAAGCTTTCATAATTTTACCGTAACTTGCCAAGTGCGTCTGGCCTGTGTATACTGACGAACACTATTCGACCAACTTATTGCGAGGTTGAGAAAACGCTTGATTGAGTTGTTGTTGCCCTCGAATTTATTCAAGTAGTGCGCGCAAAAGAGTATAAACTGTAACTGGCCACACCAGCGCGATGAAGGAGGGTCCATGTCAGACAGAGAACGCGAACTTCAATATAAAGTGCAAGACGGAGAGCCGACCTTTGATACATACCGACGGTACTCCGCACAGCAGCGTCAAGAGGCAGAGATGCTGGGTGGCATCCTGCGAAAAGAATTAGAAACTCACAGTAGAGAACTTACCGTCTTAGACATTGGAGCAGGAGACGGACCGTTTGTACAGTTGCTGACGAATCAGCTGAAAGAGTCTCAGTTTCCAGTGCGATTCTCTTGGTTGGAGCCAGAGAGGGCATTCGTAGAACAGCTTCAGGAGATTGCCAGCGCCCTGCCTAGACCACTTTCTGCTTCAGTCGTTGAAGGTGATTGGGAGTCTTACGAGCCGGACCGGAAGTTCGATGCTATTATTCTTTCTCATGTTCTGTACTACTATCCCCCTCGTAGTTTTGATTTCCTGTTTGAGAAGATGGTTAAAACCCTTTCGCCCGGTGGTGTTCTCCTTATTGTGGCGCGAGAGAAAGGATACGAGGATTATGAATTTATCCGGTTATTTTACCCTAAAGCAACCCGTAAGCGCCTTAATGAGAAAACTATTGAAGACGCTGAAAAGGCAATCCGGCAAATAAATTGGCAGCGATTAACCGAGAATCGTGCAGAACTAGAGATCACCAAACGGTGGGCCCGATCGCATATCGTTTTTCCATTTGAGAGCAACGAGTCCGATGCAGGTAAGCTAGTGACTTTTTACCTGCGAATTCCTTGGGAAGAAGTTGAACCAGAACTGCGCGAAGAGATTAGAAACTGGCTTCTGGCTCCTCCTAGGTTTGGGAAACTTGAGGAAGTCGACGGTATTCTCATAGTGAAAAATCCGAATGAGGAAGCTGCATTGAAAAATCATGAAAGAAGAAATATTTTTGATATCCAATACTTCCCACTAAGCAGGGTGCTTACGTACTTTAGGTAAAAAAATACGTCGGATAACATATGGTGAACGTGGCAAAAGACATTAAGGATGGATAACGGTGCCGATGAATTCCTCACCTCTTATGCACTGTTTGATATTGCCGATATCCGACCCCAAAATAACAACAGTCATTCCGTTTTCCATAGCAAGAGTAGCTGCTTCTTTCGGAAACGGGTGTTGGATACCAGCGTAATGGGTTGGTGCAAGCTGTAAGTACTGACTCCAGGAAATCCTGGGTATCACGATATCCGTCATCCTCCCGTCTATTGATTCGAGAAGACCAGGTTGATTGGAGATGTTTAGTAAAACCGACTGTTTTGCCTCAAGCGCTGCCTGGACCGCTACATAATCCGTATTGTGTCCTGGTTCTGTACCATAGCCAAGATACACGACCCCCGGGGAAAGCAATTGTTTGAAAATGAAGATTTGGACTCTAATGTCAAAGTCGTTTCTGAGCCAGTCAGCAACGAACTGTGCATTTTTTTTTGTAACAAGAATACCGATTTCATCAAGTTCATGTTGGGAAATATTTTCTTTTTTTGTCTGCGCCGTAGCCATGCGCGCCCGAGCTTCAGGCCCGCCGCCGATGATGGCGACGAGGGTGTGGCTTTGGCTTAAATGCTCGCGGATGAGATCGGGAAGATGGTTACGGGCAAATGGGGAAAGCGTTTTTGGTTCGGAAAAAAGCGTACTTCCGCCAATGCTGGCAACGAAGATTGTTGGATTATATTCCGGTAATATCGGCATTTGAATGGCCGAACAGGGCAGAGGTTTCGGAAAAAGAGTATAGCAAAGGCGGGATCAGAAGTACAACCATAAGATAGCCGGATCCATAAGGTATAATTACCTCAATGGCTATTGAAGAATCAATTACAAACATACGAGCAGCTGAGAGTGAGTTTGTTCGGGATGAAAATAAGTTTGTGGTTCCCGAATCGAGAATAGCGGGTTTTCTAACAAGTTTTTCCTCGTTGGTAGAGCGTTTTTCATTAGTTCTTGAGCGTCATAATACTCCCGTTACCAGAACTGCTTATTATTACTTGGGCGACGTAAATAGCTTGCCTTTAGGTCTATCTGTGCGTTACCGAGAGTATGCTGATGCTACATTGGACCAATTACCTCTCGGTGAGGGTAGTTCAGGAAGTATTGAATTGAAAGTTACTTATACTAAGACTGATAGAAAATCATTAAAAGCAAAACTTAAGATTCCTACACAGTACTCATCAGAGCTAAAAATAGATGACCTTATCGATTATGTGCACCGTCTTAAATTCAAGAGAAATGATCACAGAGAAGTTCTTATCCAGTGGCTGACCAGACTTAAAGAACAAAATAAAATACATACCTTTCGGCCATTATTTGCCACCGAGTATAAGAGACAGAGATATGGCACCCCCGGGGATCCGAAAAAAGAAAAAAATGTTATAAGTTTAGATACAAAATTACGATTCTATGCCGTAGGAGAAACAGATTTAGATGGTAAAGCGGTTCCAATTGGGGGCTTTGATGGGATCATCTGTGAATTAAAAGAAGAACAAGATAATGTCCCCTTGCGATGGGAACTTTATAGGCGTTTGGTTGCCTTCAGCGGAGAACGTTTTTATGGAAAAAAAGCTGGTGCTCTCAATAAGCTGAAACAATATCGTTCAGCAAACGCTCCCAAGATATATTCAGAGGTTCCTGGGTTTGAGTTTGAGACAAAAATAAATCTCAATGTTGAAAGAGGATCTGGAAACCATGTTCTTGCGTTGCTTTATCAACATTTTGATGAATCCGACGGTGAGTATGTCATAACGCCGGGATATCGATTTTTTAATACTCAAACATCGATTAATGAATACGGACATCCCGAGGAAGATTTAGGATTAGAAAAAAAGGTGATACTGGGAATTGGTAGTATAAAAGTAGATACTAAAATACTGCTTGAAACAGGGGATGTATTGATAAGGAGAGAGGAGAAGGGAAAAAGGTTTGAGTACGACCGCCGAGCAGTGCTTGAAGCATTAGAAGGAAAAGTTGCTGGGAAGATTCTCCGTATACGAAGGGATTTTTATGTCATGTCGCAAGCAACGCGAAGAGTGTATAAAATTTCTGTCGATATGAATAGGGTGTTGCCGGCAGTCACAGGTAAAGAATTTACACAGTTAGAAATAGAATATACCGGCGTCAGGAATAAGTTCGAACAACCTCCGCCTTTTGAGATGGTTAAGGAAACGATAAAAAAAGAAATAGGTCAGTTAAGAGTTGATATAATAGGACAGCTAGAGGAAATAGGTATTGGGTTTGATAGTAGTGGGGGAAGAAAAGTAGATATTTTAGAACGATAATTTACGTAAAAATATCTATTTGATAATCTATTTATCTTTGTTAAGATAGACATGCACGTTTCTGGAAACGTGTTTTTATAGGCACAAATGGTCCAAACTGATTCAAACACTTTTATTCTCTCTCTTGGTGGGTCGCTCGTGGCTCCCAACGGCGGTATTCATACCGAGTATCTCAAACAATTTAACGAATTTATCCGCAAGCAAATCTCCTCAAGACAGAGGAGATTTTTTGTGGTAGTCGGAGGCGGTGGGACAGCCCGCGAGTATCGAGACGCCGGCAGAGCCGTACTGGGAGGATCAATTACTAACGAGGACTTAGATTGGCTGGGTATTCACGCCACACGCCTCAATGCGCACTTGGTCCGGACAATATTCCGCGACATTGCGCATCCCAAAATTATTGAACATTATGATCAAAAAATAGAAGCAAGCGAATCGTTTGTCGTTGCATCAGGATGGAAGCCAGGCTGGAGCACTGATTATGATGCGGTTCGACTTTGCGAACTTTACGAAGGAAAACTTGC
Organism: uncultured Gammaproteobacteria bacterium; assembly: GCA_964621305.1. Taxonomy (GTDB): domain Bacteria; phylum Patescibacteriota; class Microgenomatia; order UBA10105; family UBA927; genus JAGVFE01. The sequence goes on from CAZUOM010000002.1 coordinate 152,103, forward strand.
GGTGAATATGACCAATGTGGACCAAGTTTATGATAAAGACCCGAATAAGTACCCCAATGCACAACCGTTGATTGCCGTCACATGGGCCGAGTACCGGGCAATGGTGGGAGAAAAATGGTCACCGGGGATGAATGTACCGTTTGACCCTATCGCGTCAAAGTTAGCCCAGGAGATAGGTGTAACAGTCAAAATACTTAATGGAAAAGACCTCGATAATCTTGCTAAAGCCTTGGATGGGAAGAAGTTTGTCGGCACGACGATTGCATAGTAGAATGAGGCAATGACAATCCAAAGCCTCACACTCCAAAATTTCAGAAATTACTCCAAACGCGCCTTTGCATTTTCTCCAGAAACGACACTTATCATTGGGCTCAATACCGCTGGGAAAACCAATATCTTAGAGGCGATTTTTATGATGGCAACCGGCAGAAGCTTCCGGGCGGAGATGGATAGGGAGGTCGTTGCCTGGGGGAACGAAATGTCAAATGTCAAAGTTCAAATGTCAAATGAACAAGAGACAAAACTTGAACTTTTTATCACTCAAGGCGAAGTACAGGGACAAAAAGTGCCGCTTAAAAAGTATCTCGTCAACGGAGTAGGGCGACGGATGATCGATTTTGTGGGAAATCTACGAGTCGTTTTGTTTTGGCCTGAAGACCTCGAACTGGTCACTGACGGTCCGAGCTTGCGGAGACGATATTTAGATAGTGTCCTTGTTCAGGTGGATCGGGAATACCGATGGCACCTGCTTTCTTATGAGCGCGGACTACGGCAACGCAATCGGCTGCTCGACTTTATAAATGAAGGGACGGCGCACCGGCACCAGCTCTTTTTTTGGGACCAGTTATTAATTAAATCTGGAGGCTATCTTACAGACGCTCGCGCACAATTTATAGAGTTTATTAATCGATATCAAATATTAAATATTAAATATCAAATAGAATACGACAAGAGTGTAATTTCGGAGACGAGGTTGGCGCAGTACGCAGACGAAGAGATAGCTGCAAAAGCAACTCTTGTTGGTCCCCACAGAGACGACTTCCAATTCAAAATTCAAAATTCAAAATTCAAAATTGATGATGGAGAAGAAGACAGACTATTAGAATTGAGTAAGTTTGGAAGCCGGGGGGAACAGAGGCTCGCGATTTTGTGGCTCAAACTCGCGGAGCTTGCCTATATCGAAAAACAAGGTGGTGAACGACCAGTGCTTCTTCTGGATGATATTTTTTCCGAGCTGGACTACCTCCACCGCGCGCTAGTATTTGATCTTATTGGTAAGCAACAAACGATTATTACTTCTGCCGATGAATATGCCATCCCGGGAAGCGCGCGCAGGAGAATGCAGATGATACAATTGAGCTTATGACTCGTCGAGTAACAGCTGACGACCTCAAAGATATCTACGTGTCGCCGCCGGGTTCTCATAAGGGCCAAAACGGCAAGCTCCTTATCATTGGCGGCAGCCACCTGTTCCACGCCGCAAGCCTGTGGGCCCTTACCGTCGCCTCCCGCATCGTTGACCTAGTCCATTATTCATCGGTTCCGGAAAATAATGAAATTGTAAAAAACGAATTTCGCAATGGTATCGTGGTGCCGCGGGAAGATCTTGATGCGTATATTGAGGAAGATGATGCAATCCTTATTGGCCCAGGCATGACGAGGGAAAAGGAAATAGAAGAACTTACCAACAGCCTCTTGAAGAAATATCCTAAAAAACAATGGGTAATAGACGCTGGCTCGTTGCAAATGATGGACGTGTCATTGATACCGAACAATGCAATTTTGACCCCCCACCATGGAGAATTCGCTTCGCTCAAATTAAAAATTAAAAATGAAAAATTAAAAATGGCAATGCAAGAAGCCTCAGAGGAAGATCAAGTGAGGATGTTTGCAAAAGAATATCAATGTATCGTGCTTTTGAAGGGGGAGAAAGACATCGTCTGCGCCGGTGGAGACTGCGATGAAAGATACTGTGTGCCCGGGCAGTGCCGAGTGATTGAAGGTGGTAATGCTGGCATGACCAAAGGGGGGACAGGGGACGTGCTGGCAGGACTAGTAGCAGCTTTAGCCTGCAAAAACGATCCCTTTTTGGCAACGATAGCCGGCAGCTTTATCAACAAAAAAGCCGGGGACGCTCTCTACCAAAAAGTTGGGCCCTACTTCAACGCGACTGATTTAGCAAACCAAATTCCACTAACAATGAAAGAATTACTTCTTTGATTGCTTTTTGTTGGTCTTGCGGGTAATATACGGGATAAGCATGTACACCCCCAGTTTTTCCATCACCAATAAACTGCTCAAGCTTATCGGGACGATTGAGGCGGCCAAAGAGGTGATTGAGAATGCGCCGCTCGTTCCTGCTTGGGAGGCAAAGTTCCGAGAAGAGGCGATTGTCCGGACTGTCCACCACGGCACTCACATCGAGGGCAATGAGCTCAATTTTACCGAGGCAGGGCAAGTGTTGGCCGGAGCCAAAATCGTCGGTCGCGATCGCGATATTCAGGAGGTCATCAACTACAGAAACGTCCTGGCGTTTATCGAAGGCTTTGACAAGCCAGAGATTACAGAGGAGACCATTAAACATATTCACGCGCTGACTACCTACCGCATTCTTGCTGAGCACTCTGTTGGTGAGTATCGGAAAACGCAGGTAGTCGTCAAGAATGCGGTAACAGGCGAGGTCACGTTCCGCCCGCCGCCCGCCATCGAAGTGCCATTTCTCATGGAGGCATTCGTTTCTTGGCTCAATGACCCATCTTTTGATATCCACCCGGTTCTTCGAGCTGGGGCAACCCACTTTGAAGTAGTGCGTATACACCCATTTCTTGACGGCAACGGAAGGTTGGGTCGGGCACTAGCAACGCTCGTTTTATTTCTTCACCAATACGATGTCAAACGTTTTTTTGCACTCGAGGAGTATTATGACCGAGAGCCCATGAGTTACTATGAAGCGCTCCAGAGCGTCAAAACTGCCGACTCTGATATAACGGTCTGGCTTGAGTACTTCTGTGAAGGACTTGCAATTGAACTCACCCGCATTAAGGAAAAAGTGAAAACGCTTTCAACTGATCTTAAAGTCAAAAAGTCACTAGGTGGGCAACAAATATCCTTGACAGAGCGGCAAATTAAAATCGTCGAGTACGTTCAAGAAAGCGGCTATTTACAAAATAAGGCATTTTTTGAACTTTTTCCCATGGTGTCGGAAGATACCGTGCTTCGTGAATTGAAGGATCTCATGGAAAAGGGTATAGTCAAAAAAGAAGGAATGACCAAAGGAGCACGCTACGTATTAAGAACCTAACTATGGATTTTTCTGCTGCCGGCATTACTTATCTGCTTGCTTACTTTTTCTTCATTAAATGACGTTTCTTGAACTATCTATCTATTTTAAAAAACTAGAAGAAACAGCTTCGCGTAACTTGATGACGGTGGTTTTGGCGGAACTATTTCAGAAAGCCTCCCCCGACGAAATCGGAGAAATTTGCTATTTGCTACTCGGACGGGTGGCGCCTCTGTATAAGGCAATAGAGTTTGGCGTTGCAGATAAATTTGTCATACGAGCTATTGCCCAGGCATATTTCAAAGACTCAAAGAATGTCCTTGCAGCGTTTAAAAAATACGGCGATTTGGGGGAAACGGCACAGCTTCTTCATACTGGTAAAGGCAAGAGCCTTACGGTTGGCGCTGTATTCGCTCGGCTATATGAGATTACTCAAGCAAGTGGCCCCGGCTCCCAAGAGAAAAAGATAACAACGTTGGCACGCCTTTTGGCATCAGTTAATGCATTATCGGCCCGATACATTGCCAGGATTCCACTTGACAAACTTCGCTTGGGATTTTCCGATATGACGATGCTAGACGGATTGTCGTGGATGCTTGTTGGAGATAAATCCCTTCGAGAACAACTTGAGCTAGCTTATAACGTCAGGCCGGACATTGGTTTTATCGCCCAGACCGTTAAGACCAGCGGAATTGAAGAGCTTACAAATGTCAAGGCAAAAGTGGGAGCCCCTATTCTAGCGTGCCTATGTCAGAGATTGCCAAGCGCTGATGAGATGATTAAAAAAATGGGCAGCGTGGCAGTCGAGGGCAAATATGACGGGGTAAGGGTGCAGATACATTATAAAAAAGTGCAAAGTGAAGAGTGCAAAGTGCAAAGTTTTTCGAGAAATTTGGAAAATACGACGAAGATGTTTCCAGAACTTCAGGATATTGAAGAACAATTAGACGCAAAAGAAGTAATCCTAGACAGCGAGGCAGTAGGAGTGGATCCCAAGACCGGCAAACTTATTCCGTTTCAGGAGACGATGACGAGAAAAAGGAAACACGGAATTGCAGAAAAAAGCTTGAGTGTCCCTCTGAAATTTTTTGTTTTTGATATCCTGTATAAAAACGGACAAGATTTGCTCAATGTTCCATTTTCAGATCGTCGTAAAGAGCTAGAGAAAACTATAAAATCTGGCGATTTACTTGTTATTTCTCCACAGATCATAACCGATAGCGCCGTTGATATTAGGAAGTATCATGATGAGCAATTGAGCAAAGGCTTGGAGGGGACGGTTGTCAAGAAGTTGAACAGTCCGTATGAGCCAGGCCGACGAGGATACAGTTGGGTGAAGTTTAAAGAAGAAGAAGGCAAAACCGGTAAACTGGCTGATACAATTGATGCAGTGGTGATGGGATACTATCGGGGGGAAGGTAAGCGTACGGGCTTTGGCATAGGAGCATTCCTTGTTGGCGTTAAAAAAGGAGAATCGTTTGTGACAATTACAAAGATTGGGACTGGTGTTTCTGACCAGTTGTGGAGGGATCTCAATAAAGCCTTCAGTCGTCAGTCCTCAGCTGTCAGACCAAAAGAGTATCTCCAGGTGAATAAGTTGTTTATTCCCGATGTTTGGGTGAAGCCCGAAATCGTAGTTGAAATTACGGGCGACGACTTGACCAAGTCTCCCACCCATGGAGCGGGAGTTGCGGTGCGATTCCCGAGGCTAGTGAGAATTCGAATGGACAAGTCTCGACAACAAATAACGACGGTTGCCGAGGTTAAAAAAATGTATGAACAGCAGTAAAAAGCCGACGATTTCCGTCGTCATACCGGCGTATAATGAAGAGAAATATCTACCCAAGACCCTTGAGTCCCTTGCTCAGCTCAAGAGAAAGGCTGATGAGATTATTGTCATTGACGGCGGATCGACCGACACAACCGCTTCTGTTGCAAAGTCACTTGAAGCAAAGGTTGTCACCATTGAACATCGCGGCATCGGTTTTGCCCGGCAAAAAGGACTGGAGTCGGCAAGAGGAGACATTGTGGCATTTACCGATGCTGATACTCAAGTGCCAACTGATTGGCTGACAAAGGTTGAGTCTACATTATTGACTCCGGGAGTCGTAGCAGTATACAGCGGTTTTCGCGTTCCGGATGGATGGTGGTTATATCGATGGTATGTTAATTATGTTCAACCGTTATGCACAGAATTTTACGACTGCATTGGTATTCCTTTTGCTCCCGGACAAAATACCGCGTTTTGGAAAACGAAAGCGCTAGCTGTTGGAGGATACCCGATGGATTTTAAATTAGCTGAAGATATAGAAATTGCCCGTAGACTCAGGCAGATCGGGAGAGTGGTATACCGGCGAGATAACTACGTCACGAGCTCCGGACGTAGAGGAAAAGAAGGGATTTCCATGCTCATCAGGATCAGCAAAGCGTTTTTTTATTACTTTACAAAAAGGAAAGCTGACTTGATTGGATTTCCGGATGAACGATAGGCATGAAACCTACATTTTCTGTTATTATTCCAACGCTCAACGAAGAGGCATTCTTGCCTAAACTTCTTACCTCGCTTACTGATCAGACTGAGAAAACTTTTGAAGTTATTCTTGTAGATGGTTCTTCTGCGGATGCCACTGTGGAGAGAGCAAAACTGTTTACTAAGAAATTACCCAAACTCGTTGTTCAGGTGACAAAAAATTCAGGATTACCGATGCAACGAAACGAAGGCGCAAACAGTTCTCGCGGCGAGTGGTTAATTTTTATCGATGCGGACGTTGTGCTCCTTCCTTATTTTTTCCAAAGGGTCAGAACATATATTGACAGGGTTCATCCAGAATTTTTTACTACGTGGTTTCGACCCGATAGCGACAATGCTAGAGATGCAATTCTTACTCTTATGATCAATGTATTTGTCGAAGGAGGTTTACTGCTTAATCGACAAGTATCACCAGGCGGTATGACGATAATCAAAAGAAATATTTTTGAACGCCTTGGTAGATATAACGAGAGCCTTTTATTTGGAGAGGATTTTGATTTGACTCAGCGAGCAAAAACAGCACGTGTTCCGTTGAAGATTTTGCGAGAAACGCTTTATGTATTGTCATTGCGTCGTTTTCGGCGCGAGGGGAAACTAAAAGTCATCAAGACTTATGCAAAAGCAACACTTGTTGCCCTATTGACGAAGCATGCACCGAAAAACATGGAGGACTATCTTATGGGTGGACATCTATATAGAAAATAATATGAAGCACGAATCTGCAAAAGATAGAACCGTTTCCGCCATCGTTTGTTTTTACAATGAAGAAACGTCAATAGGCCGGGTTGTGGTGACCCTACTTGCTTCTCCATTGGTGTCTGAAGTCATTTGTGTCAACGACGGTTCAACAGATAAAAGCAGAGAAGTACTTGAAAAATTTGATGGCAAGATACGAGTGGTACAGTTTAAAGAAAATTACGGGAAGGGGAGAGCAATGGCGGCAGGTATTAAAGAAGCACGAGGACGATTTTTACTTTTTTGTGATGCTGATCTTGCCGGCTTCACTGTTTATCACATCAAACAAATGGTAGAACCGGTTGTTAGTGGTAAAGCGCGGGCAGTCTTTGCCGTCCCAACGCAAGATAAAAAAGGAAGGTATTCTAAGCACGAAGTTTTTTTGGCAGGCGAGCGAGTATATGCCCGGGCAGACCTCCTGCCGCACGTTAGCAAATTGTCCAGGACAAAAGGAGCAGGGGGGGGCGAGATATATCTCAACACGCTGTTTATGAAAAAAGACATCCGCGTCGTGCCACTGATAGGTCTGGAGAAACCCTCGAAAGAGAGAAAGTGGTCTCCCTCAATCGCCATAAAACAATATATTTTATCCACCATAGGAGTTTTGCAGGAGACAGGAAGAATTGAGATCAATTCCTTCCACGACCTGAAGCAGTTGGAAAACCTATTGCAGGTTGACACTATGGAGACGTTAATTCAAAAGATTCATGAAATAAAAAACAATAACGTTCGGAAACTGTTGGAAAGATATTATACAAAATATCTTGCAAAGTACATCAATAAAATCAAGCCGTAGCTTTAGTGGCGTAACTATGCATATTGTCGCTGACCTTCAGCTTCACTCTCGATTTTCTCGTGCGGTGTCGCCGAAGATGACCTTGTCGACGATCGCCGCTTGGGCGGGGCGGAAAGGTATACGGCTCGTTGCCACCGGCGACTGGACCCACCCAATGTGGTTTCGGGAAATACAGGCGAATTTGGAGGAGACGGGAAACGGACTGCTAAAACTAAAAGTTAATAGTTCATCGTTGATGGTTGATAGTAAGCAAGAGAAAAAAATCCAAACCGTGAACCATGAACCATCAACCGTACACCCTCTTTTTCTTCTCGCTACTGAGGTTTCTTCGATTTATTCCCAAGGCGGGAAGCTTCGGAGGGTGCATACGCTTGTTTGGGTGCCGACGATTGCCTCCGCGGACAAAATTAATAAAGAAATGACCAAAAGGGGGTGTAACCTTATGGCCGACGGCCGGCCGATTGTAGGACTTAGTTGTATTCAACTAGCTGAGCTCGTGCTTTCGCAGGAGCCCAAAGCGCTTCTTATCCCTGCACATGCGTGGACGCCACATTTTTCTGTTTTTGGTAGTGCATCGGGTTTTGATAGCATTTCAGAAGCTTTTGGCCCTTATGCCAAGAATGTTTACGCCGTTGAGACAGGACTTTCGAGTAACCCTGCAATGAACTGGCGGATTGGCGAGCTAGATCACCGATCAATTGTCTCGTTTTCCGATGCCCACAGCGGGCCGAAGCTGGGTAGGGAAGCTACAGTATTTAATTTGTCAGAGATTACTTATGAAAACATTTACCAGGCTATAGTTACACAAAACAATATCTCCTACACAATCGAGTTTTATCCCGAAGAAGGCAAATATCACTACTCTGGCCATAGGACGTGTGGGATCCGATGGGCGCCGGAGGAAACTAAACAAAAGGGAAAGACGTGCCCGGTTTGTGGGAAGCCGTTGACGCAGGGTGTAATGCAGAGAGTCGAAGAGCTAGCTTCACTAAGCGAAGAAGACTTGGGGCTATTTAAAAATGAAAACATGACGTATAGCAGAAAGTTTCCAAACCGTCCACCGTTTGCGATGCTCGTGCCACTTGGGGAAATTATCGCCGAGGCGATCGGATCGCCAGTGGGGAGCCCGAAAGTCGCTTTTGAGTATGATCGACTCGTTAACCAGCTCGGCGGCGAGTTTTCTATTTTGCTACAAGCTAGTGTTGCCAGTATTTCTAAAATCGCTGGCAGCCGGATTGCGGAGGGAGTTGAAAAAGTCCGTCGTGGCGACATCGTCATCGATCCCGGCTACGACGGAGTGTTTGGGGTGGTCAAAATTTGGGGAGAAGGGACGGCAAAAGACGCCTCAAAAGAGCAACTGACGATGTTTTTCTGATTCTCCTCATTGACGAAAATTTTTGAGTCGGGTATGGTGAGGAGAGATCCTCTCGATCTTCCCATTCGCCTTACCTACCATTCGTAGCGCGGCTCATGGAGCAATCTTGGGAGGACAGGAAGCGAGGTGATATATAAATGGCGGAAGTAAAAGGAAATGAAAATCTTATGGGTGCGGCATCGTACCTGTTGGGGTTTGTGACCGGTATTATAATGCTTCTTATTGAGAGGCAAAGCGCGTTTGTCCGGTTTCACGCGATGCAGTCGACTATTCTGTTTGGTGGCGTATTTGTTGTCAACATCGCACTCGGATTTATCCCGATTTTGGGCTGGCTTGTGGGACTGGTGTTGTCTCTTACAGCCTTTATACTCTGGATAGTCCTAATGTGGAAAGCATTCCAGGGAGAAATGTACAAGGTGCCCTACGTGGGAGAGTTGGCAGAAAAGCAACTGGCTAAGTTGGGTAAATAAACACAGGTGTGATTTTCAAAGATCGCGTTCACGCTGGTTTTCTTCTTTCTGAAAAACTCTTCTCGTATCGAGATTCTTCTAGCCTTGTCATCGGTCTTTCTCGCGGCGGGATGGTGGTAGCATCTGAAGTAGCTAAAAACCTTAAACTGCTCCTGGATGTTCTTGTTGTCAAAAAAATTAGTGTACCTGACAATAGTGAGCTTGCTTTAGGAGCTGTGGCGCCTGATGGGGTAACAGTGATTGATAGGCAGCTTGCAGCAAGGACAGGAGCTTCTCAATCCTACATCAAATCTCAAATCTCAAATCTCAATGACAAAATACAAGAGAAATCGCTGCTTTATAGAAAAAGAAAAAAACAGTTGAGCGTTACAGGAAAAACCGTCATTTTGGTTGATGACGGAGCGGCAACCGGGGCGACAGCGGAGGTTGCGGTCAAGTGGCTAAGAAAGAAAAAAGCTGGGCAAATTATCGTTGCCCTCACAGTTGCCCCTGCCGATGTAACCAATCGATTGCAACAAATTGCCGATGAGCTCGTAATTCTAGATACGCCAGCTGATTTTTCCGCCGTTGGCCAGTTTTACGAGGAGTTTGGGCAGGTTAGCGATGAAGAAGTGGTAGAATTACTGCTATGAAATTAGTCGTCGGCCTTGGTAATCCGGGGAGAGAATATGAAAATACCCGGCACAATGTGGGCTTTCTGGTGGTTGATCATCTCGCTAGAGAACTTGGGATTGGGCCAGTCGTGTGGGAAAATTCCCAAAAACATAAAGCGCTTATTACAAAAATTGGCGATGTTCTTTTGGTAAAACCAATTACTTTTGTCAATCAATCTGGGCTTGCAGTTAAAAGTCTTGTTGCCTTTTATAAACTCAAACCGACTGATGTGTGGGTAATCCATGATGATATCGATTTGCCTCTGGGAAAAATTCGGATACGGGAAAAAGGCGGAAGCGCCGGCCACAATGGCGTTGCCTCCATAATGAATAATCTCAAAAGCGACCAGTTTGTCCGATTTCGGCTGGGGATTGGCCGCGGCATGGAGTCCACCGGCCGAAGCCAGCACAAAAATCTTCACCGCCGCGCAGTCATCGCCTTTGTGCTGTCTAAATTTGGCCGAGGAGAGGCAGGAACGTTTAAGCACATTATCAAACGCGGCACGGAAGCTGTCCGCTTAGCGCTCATAGAAGGCCTAGATCATGCCATGAATAGATTTAACTAGACATGCAAACCATCGGAAAAATTCTTACGAAATTTAATCCTCTTGGAGATAAATACATCTCCCGTGAATTTCAGGCGTATGGGATTTATCTTGCGCAAACCTTGGGCGATTATAAACATAAGTCTCTCTACATTCGCCTTGCCAAAACCGTTCACCGGGCGATTCTTGAGAAAGCGCTTTCTTTTGTAAAAGACGCTCAGGCTCGAAGTAGGGCAAAGTTGTTTATGTGGAAGGTGGCAAAGCTGAGGAAGGGGGAGGAGTGAACCGCGTTTATCTTATCATTTCCGGTGACGTGCAAGGGTCAGTTTTCGGTCATGGGCTTGTCAGCAGGCGCAAGAACTTGAGTTAGTTGGTTGGGTGAGGAATAGGCAAGACCGAGCTGTTGAGATTGTCGCCGAAGGCGCTAAAGACAAACTAGAAGAACTAGCGAAACGTTGTTATCATGGGCTGGAGGCAGGCGGGTAGAGAATATTAAAGCCGAATGATCCGATTCAACGGGGGATTTTATTGCGTTTGAGATTATCCATTGAAACTACGAGGCGCAAATTTTCATGCCATGGCATGAAAATTTGCGCCTTCAAAAGTTGTGTATAAATACGATTACATTTATTTTCCGGCCTTGGAACTATTCCGGTCTTGCACTTTGTCTAGTATTGAGGTGTATACTGGAGTCATGAGAGAAATTTTTGCCTCGCTTGCCGCGTATCCATTTGTAAAAAAAGTTCAAGAAATTATCAAAAGAAAACCCTTGATTTTTTTGGTTATCTCCCTTGCTTACCTCATTGGCGCGGGGCTCCTCAAGTGGCAGATCAGGCCGCCGGTTTGGGCGGCCGCTTATCTTGGTGGGGGACTGTTGGGCGTGTATTTCCTTGATATTGCGGAAGTATTTTTTAACCTCGCGCCTTCTCCGTTTCGGACAGTTACTTTTCAAGCGCTTTTTGTGGTAGTCAGTCTTTTTGTAGTTACATCATCGGGCAGCCTTCTTGCTACCGGGTTGGTTCTTTCCATATACCTTACGATGATCCTCCGCCAGATTTTTGAGTGGAAGAAGCCGGCAGTTTTGGTAATGATTGCTATTTTCCTTCTGGAAACCGTCCTTTTTATACGCTAAGGTGGTAGTATGACCAAGAAAAAAGTAATAACTCTTGAGCAGGTTTACCAGCTATGGGGTTGGATTTTGCTCGCTTGGAGTTTGTACCGTTATTTTCTAAAGTTGCCGGAATGGGTGGACGAATTTATTTTTAAGCCTCTTATTTTTGTCGCACCAGTGATCTGGTTTGTCCTTAAAAAAGAAAAGAAGCGACTCGCCTCTGTTGGGCTCACAATGAAGAATTTTTCCCCGAGTCTATATGTGGGGATTGGACTTGGTTTTCTTTTTGTCCTCGAGGGCATTGCTGCCAACGCCATTAAATACGGAAAACTGAATATTGTTCCAATTGAAGCGTTACAAAAGTATGGACTCATTACACTTTTGGTTCTATCAGCCGCGACAGCATTATCCGAGGAGCTTTTAAGTCGCGGATTTTTATTCAATCGAATTCTAGAAAAATCAAAAAGCCTGCCGTACTCTGCCTTTCTATCAACCATCCTCTTTGTACTCCTTCATGTGCCGATTCTCGTGACGACTCTCAAATTACAGGGGATGACGCTCGTTTTGTTTTTTGTGACAGACGTTATTTTGGGGTTGGCAACCAGTGTGCTGTTTTATAACTTCCGGTCTCTGGTTGCCCCCATCCTCGTCCACGTTTTCTGGAACATGACGGTCGCGCTGTATTTATAAAGTAAGAGGTGCCAAGCTGATCCACCTGCCAGGTGAGCTAGGCACTTCTCCGGGTTTTTATGGTCGGTTAGAGGACCGCCAAATAGTATTCTCATGGTGATTTTTATTTGACAGTAAATTATACTACATTTTATGTGGTGGAAAGTCGGTGCTATCGCAATGGGGATGATAGTGGTTATTTGGGTTATCCGGTATGTCATGACCCCGCCGCCGGGGACAAAGACGGCCGATCAGGGAAGGGAACACGTCAGCCAGGAGCAAATTAGCAAGTTTTCCTACAATAGCAATCCGCCGACCTCTGGCCCGCATGAGGCGGATTGGATCAGGTCCGGCATTTACAAAGAGCCGCAGAATGAAGGAAAGCTCATCCATTCACTGGAGCATGGGTACGTGGTTGTTCATTACGCATCTAGTGCTGCACAACTTGTGCCACAGTTAGAAGAAATAGCGCGTAGAAAAGCGTTGAAAAAACTAATTGTCGTTTCACGGCCTCAACTGAATACGGGGATTGCGTTGACGGCGTGGACGTACCTCGACGTATTTGACGATTTTGACGAGAAGAGAATCGAGAGGTTCATTGATTATCACCGCTACCACGGGCCGGAGAAGACGATGGAATAGCGCCCGTCATGGTAAACTTAACGTTTATGGTAGATATAACAATTACTGACCAAAATTTTGACACAGAAGTTATCAAAAGCCATAAGCCAGTTCTTGTGGATTTTTGGGCAGTCTGGTGTAGTCCGTGCCGGATGCAGGATCCGATCATTGAGGAAGTGGCGACCCAAATAGCCGGAAAAGTAAAAATCGGCAAGCTTAACGTAGATGACAATCCGGGTGTCGCGCAAAAGTATATGGTCATGTCTATCCCCACCCTCATGATTTTCAAAAACGGGACCGTGGTCAAACAGTTTATCGGGTTACAGAGTAAAGAAACAATCCTGGGGGAGTTAAACAAACTGATAAATTAAAACTTTAAACTTTAAAATTGGAATTTCCTCAAAAAGTTTACAGTTTACATTTTTAATTTTAAAGTTTCTATGTACGATGTCATTATCCTCGGTTCCGGGCCGGCAGGGCTAACTGCCGCCATTTACGCACAGCGGTTTGGACTCTCAACTGCAGTTGTTGCTGGGCGTAAGTGGGGTGGGCAGCTAATGCTCACTACCGACGTAGAAAATTTTCCAGGATTTGCCCACATCATGGGACCGGAACTCATGGGCAAAATGCGTGATCAGGTAGCTGGACTAGGTGTTGAGATTTTAGATCTTGATTTTACCCATCTTAGCGCAACGAAAAGACCGTTTATAGTTAGCTCGGAAGATAAAACGCTTGAAGGCAAAACCGTAATTGTTGCAACCGGCGCCGACACGCGCTGGCTTGGTGTTCCCGGTGAAGATCCATTGCGCGGCCACGGAGTTTCCTCGTGCGCCCCTTGTGACGCGTTTTTTTTCAAGGGTAAGCCGGTAGCTGTCGTCGGCGGAGGAGATAGCGCCATGGAAGAGGCGCAGGTTATTGCTAAGTTCAGCCCCGACGTTGTTGTTATTCATAGAAAGGATCAATTTCGTGCGCAGAAGGCAATGGTCGACAAAGTCCGCGCGTTTGGAAACGTTCGATTTTTGTTTAATACTCATGTTGTTGAAATGTTGGGCGAAGAGAAACTAACTGGTCTTCTTTTGGAAAACAACCAAGGCAAGCGATGGGTTCTGCCGCGAGAAGGGGTGTTTGTGGCCATAGGACTTTCTCCCAACACTCAAAAGTTTGAAGGCTTGGAGCTAGATAGCCATGGCTATGTCAAGCGCTTTGAAGAAAAAACAGACACAGGCCTTATGGTCTATGCGACAAAAACCAATATCCCCGGAGTATTTACCTGCGGCGACGTCCATGACGCCCGGTACAAACAGGCGGTGACGGCGGCAGCCTTCGGTTGCATGGCCGCTCTCGATGTACAAAAGTGGCTATCAGAAAATTCGTAACCGCTCCGCCCTATGCAAACGTCCCAGCTCCATAGTGCCGTTGTTGAGTCTTTGCACCAGGTTGCCCAGAGGGTATATGTGGCTCGGCTGCGTGTTGCGGATCCGATGGAATTTATTGCCGGCCAATATGGCTCTTTTGTAATTGACCAAAAAACTCGCAGGAACTTCTCATTTGCGACGGCGCCTAACGGGGAGATGTTTGAGATTTGTGCAGATACCACCCCCATGGGTCCGGGGTCAGTGTGGCTTATGAATCTTACGGCGGGCGACAGTGTGACGTTTTTAGGTCCTCTGGGAAGGTTCACCGTTGATTACCAAAGCCCCAACGAACGGGTATTTATCGCAACCGGCACGGGGATTGCCCCCATCCGCGCCATGATTGCCGAATCTCTAGCGCGAGAGCCAGACCGCAAAGCCCGGCTGTATTTTGGTTTACGCTTCGAAGATGATATATTTTGGGACAAAGAATTTGCCCAACTAACCAAAATCCATACATCATTTACCTACCACTTGACACTTTCTCAACCAGGTTCTGCCTGGAAGGGGAAGCGTGGACGAATAACCGACTACGTGTTTGAACATGACCACCTGGACCAGTGTGATTTTTACCTCTGCGGCAGTCGAGAGATGGTGCGCGACATGACTAATCGACTGCTTAAATCCAACATCGAAGAGATGCAAATTAAAACAGAGCTGTTTTACTGACGGCAATGGAAAATAATCCATGGTTGGGGTTTATCCGGACCAAATCTTTACGGAGACGTTCTTCTAAGTAGAGCTTTTTACCGGTGCTAATCGACTTAGTACAATAGAAGCAAACGCTTCTTGTACAGCTTGATGTGCGAAAGGAATGGTATCTTTTTGGTGAGTGATAGGGTCCTCTACCTCTTTTGTTAGTGTAAATAAGTGCTTTACCTTTTCAAAGCCAATTACTCCTCGGGGATCTTCCCCAAGTTGCATCGCTATATTTAAAGCAGCCAATTCGTGATCGGTTAAGTCTTTTGAAACTAAACTTACTGCTGCACCGAGAATCACATTTGGATCAAATTTATTTTCCATGCCCGTATTCTCTCTCTCTCTCTCTCTGCACTATTTGTCAAGTTCCTTAGTGAAGAAAAAAGAAAAATCATGTAGGATAGCTGGTATGAAAAAAAACAATCCGTTTGAGAATGCGCTACAACAGATGGGAAAAGCGGCTAAGCAATTGAAGGACACAAAAAAACTTCAGGAAGCGTTGGCAATTCTATCTCAACCCCAACGGGAAATTCATGTGAACATTCCACTCAGAATGGATGACGGGAGTTTAAAAATATTTTCAGGATATCGGGTCCAGTACAATAATACTCGCGGGCCATATAAAGGGGGAACGAGATATCACCTGCAAGTAGATTTGAACGAAGTAAAAGCACTCGCCTTTTGGATGGTAATGAAAAACGCTCTAGTCGATATTCCTTACGGAGGATCAAAGGGCGGCATTGCGGTAGACCCCAAAACGCTTTCAGCAGGCGAACTAGAGCGATTGACGCGAGCCTATACCCGGGCAATAGCGCAGGATATCGGTCCATATTTCGACATCCCCGGCCCAGACGTCAACACCAACGAGACGATCATGACGTGGATGGCGGACGAGTTTGTAAAGTGGAAAGTTAAAAGTTATAAAGTGAATGCTGAAGAAGAGAAAAAATTGTGGGCGGTGACGACGGGGAAATCGCTGGGTCACGGAGGGTCAGAGGGACGGCATAGCGCCACTGCACAGGGGGCGTGGTATGTGTTTTCTGCGCTAGCAGAAAAATTGCACATAGCCAAAAAGGCAACAGTTGCCATCCAGGGGTTTGGGAATGCGGGATATTACTTTGCCAAGCAACTTCATGATCATGGGTATAAAGTAGTTGCTGTTTCTGATAGTAAAGGCGCTGTTTATGTGCCAGAAGGAGTGGATCCTGATACGACGATGGAGTGCAAGAGACAGAAGGGGACGGTAGCAGGCTGTTACTGCAGAGGGTCTGTGTGCGATGTGCGCTTCGGAAAACCAATTAGTCCTGAAAAGATTTTTTCTTTGCCGGTTGACGTCATCATCCCTGCGGCTTTAGAAAATGCCATCCATAAAGATAATGCAGATGATATTGTTGCAAAAATTATCTTTGAGCTTGCAAACGGACCGACTACACCAGAGGCAGATGAAATTATTGCTAAAAAAGGAATAACTGTAATTCCAGATATTCTCACTACTGCAGGAGGAGTCACTGTGTCTTATTTTGAATGGGACCAGAACCTTAAAGGCGAGCATTGGAGTCTCGTGGAGGTTAACAGAAATCTACAGTTAAAAATGGAATCGGCAGCCGCCTCTGTCTGGGATGCATCGCAAAAACTGGGTACTTCGCTTCGAACAGCAGCCTTTGCCGTGGCGCTACAGAGAATTCTTTAAGACGAACCGCTTTCACAAATTAGGTCAATAAATTTCCGACTGGAGGGATCCATTTTGTGGCTAAGACGATGTTTTTTGTGTTACACTAGCAACGTTATCATGAAGAAATTATCGAACAATAAACTAGCACAACGCACAGGATTAACACCCTTGGGCGCGCTCAAGCCGCCAGCTGCATTCACCCAGGCGTTGGCTCGTGAGATCGTCAAAAATTTGGTGGCAATTGGTCAGATTACGACCCGTCCATTCCGGCGTGCGGCAAAAGAGGAGAGTGGGACTAAACCGAAAGATCTTGGGCAAAGTCCGATTTTGGTCGACACGAGCGTGCTTATCGACGCTCGGATTTTGCCCATTGTCAACAGCGGATTTTTTGCCGGCACCATGATCATCCCCCAGTTTGTCTTGCGCGAGATTCAGCTAATTGC
Organism: uncultured Gammaproteobacteria bacterium; assembly: GCA_964621305.1. Lineage (GTDB taxonomy): Bacteria > Patescibacteriota > Microgenomatia > UBA10105 > UBA927 > JAGVFE01. The sequence continues at coordinate 169,114 of CAZUOM010000002.1, forward strand.
GGATTCTCCCGATTCGATTCGGAGAAATAAAGGGAGAAGGGGACTTGAAGCAGTCAACAAGCTTAAGGGACAAAAAGTTAACCCCATGGTCAAAACAAAGGTTGTTGACGAGGAGGCCCCGGAGTCGCCAGACGTAGACAGTAAGCTCATCGTCTTGGCCAGACGATGGAAGGCTAGACTTTTGACGGTGGACTTTAACCTTGCGGGAGCTGCCCGGGCCCAAGGGGTCAAAGTCCTCAACATCAACGATCTCTCACAAGCCCTAAAAGTGGCCCTCATGCCTGGCGAAGAGCTGACGCTCAAGATTGCCCATGAGGGCCGGGAGCGGCAACAGGGGGTTGGGTATTTGTCGGACGGAACCATGGTGGTCGTAGACAACGCAAAAGATAAAGTAGCTACAGAGGTCATCGTTATTGTTACTAAAGTCCATCAGACTCCCGCCGGGCAGCTATTTTTCTCGCGTCTTAAGTAATTTTCCAAAAGTTATCCACAATTATTTCTTTAAAAGTAGTTAGAGCATACTAACAGTCTTTTTAATGACTTTAAAACTATAGGTATAGGTAAATTTATATGTAAAATTTTTATAGGACTTGACAAAGTAGGAAAAGAGATGCTTCAATGAGAACATGACTATCGCTAGTATCAGTTTGGGCTTGTCCCGATTTCTCTTACAGGGAATGGGGTATCTCTCCCGCCTTTTTGGCGGGGGCAAGACATCACGCGTATCGCCGTTATCGCGAGAGCGAGAGCGTTTTGAAGCGGAAGCAAAAGATCAGTTCCAGAAGCTCAGAGACAAGGGTCTTTGTATACCGGTTTTTACAGTGTAAGGGCAGTGTTTTTCGTAACTTACTCGATAAAAAAGCATCACTACCGCTAGTGGTTTGGGCCTCTACGTGTAGTAATGCTTTTTTTGTTGATATCACATCGCTTGAGCAGTTGAATGATATCTAAATAAACAAGCTATCAGAGCTATCTCAACTTGTCAATTTTTTTACTACGGCTACAAGACGGACAATAGGCCGCTAGGGTAAGCTAAATACCATCTCATAGTTGAGATGTTTTTTTATGAACAACGATATATTTGACAATAAGAAAATAGCGCGTTACAATCGCCTAGATTTTTTAAAATATACACTGTATGGGGAGTTGATAGTTCTCAGAATAATCGCTTCGCGATTTTCTGAATAAAGGGCAGTTTGCTCAGTAAAAAATTTCTGCTCTTGGTGGGGGATAGTTTGTTGGGCAGGCAAGCTATCTCCCATCAAGGGACTTGATCTGGAATAGAGAAATTTTTGTACGGAGGCTGTCAACTTCCCATAGAGGCTATAGTTGATGCGCGTTTTTTTGAAAAATCCGTACCTTAGGGTGGTCGAAAACCTGGATGCTTTCTTCAGCAGTATCGTCGTTGACCGTAATGCCAAAGAGCGATGGATACGAAGTAAAGGTGGCAATCTCTTTGTAGTCTGATTCTCCGTTTAATAACTTTCGATAAAGCTCGCTCGTGAAGGGGTAGCGGTCAGTCAGTTTTGGCATAGTGCCCCAGATTCTTCGCGTTGAAAGAATAATATAATCTCCTTTTTCTAGTTGTTTAGTGATTATCTGCTTTTTTTCTTCTGTATCAGCGTCATATACGTTTAGGAGTTCTCGTTTATAGGCAACAGTCGGGTCGCCGGGGAGCCAGACTGGTAGGCCATCATTCCAGTGCTCGGTGTAAATAGTTGCCGTTGCTGGGATATTTTTGATAATCCAGCGAGATGCTTCCACCCGCGTTTGGGGATGTAGGTAGATGGTCCAGTTGGCTAGACCCCAAAAAATAGAAAGGCCAGTAACACTAGCAATACAAGCAGCGCCAGCAAGACGAAAACGTTTATAGAGAAGGACGAGTAACCATGCCGCGGAGATGGTGAGAAATGGAAGGAGCGGGACGTTATAGCGGGCAAATTTAGCAAACCAGCTACCCTCCCAAAAAAAATATATGATCGGGAAAATAACAAATGTAGTTTTTTTAAACAAAAATAATAATCCTATCAGTCCAGGGATAACGAAGGGACCGCTCTGCCAGAGCATGGTTTTGATTTGATAGAAGTAGGGAGGCGTGCCAAGGAATTGAAGCGTGTAGGGGACGGGGAAGCTGCCAAGAGCTACACCGGTTTCGTAATCCATCGACTCCTTAAAGTGTTGCCAGTCAAGGATTGTATAGGGAGAAAAAATAAGAAACACAATAGCAGCAATCGGAAGCGATCGTAAAGGTGCAACAAGTGCAAACAGCAGGCCTGTGGTTTTTGCGGCGGCTGCAAGAGCTAGGATGACACCGCTTACCATCACTCTTTGGCTAAATATAAGAAGTAGTAATAGAAAAAATACCAGCATGGTTTCGGTGGTGGCAAAGTGGGCTTCGCGGATGGCCCAAGGGGAAAAAGAGAGCAGGATAGCAGCGATAAGCCCGACAGGACGAGAGAAAAGTCGTTTTGCAACAAGAAAGATAAGGAAAATGCTTATTGAAGAAAGCGTCGCGGAGACGTATCGGCCGATAAGAGCGATATGGCCCCAGTCAAAAAGCCAATTGGTATCCTTTGTTATGGCCACAACAAGTTCTCCAATGGCCCGATACAGATAAATAGGCAGTCCTCCATAAGCAAAAAACTGCGGGTTCATCTGGCTGAAAAAACGGATTCTTGTGACTGCCCAGCTGATGTTGCGCTCGTCCGGATGGAAGGCCTGGTAGGAATCCCAGTTGAGGTTGGTGAAGCGTACAGCCGCACCAAGAAAAATAGTGATAGCAAGAAAAAGATTAGAATAGGTCATGTCATGGTTAGTGCGGCCCGTCTTCCTAGTTCGACTGCATAATTGGTTCCGCGATCCCAAGGATAGATGTTGTCAAGGTTTGCCAGATAGACGTTTGGCAGGGATGTTTCAAGTTTTGGGGCAATGCGGGAGTAGCGGAGCTTGTGGACCGGTTGGGCATATGGACCGACAAATAATTTCAAATTTATAATGTCAAATTTCAAATTGAAACGCGGGTTAAGCTTTTCTATATATGGTTCGAATTGTTTAAAAAGCTGTTGAGCAGAGAGGGCAAGAAACGGGTGGCCGGGTGGCAGATAATTGCCGAAATACGTGATATGGCTTCCTCCATAGTGTTTCTTGTCCATGAAGTTAGTATGCGCCACGACTGATAAGAACGGAAACGAACGGTCTGTGACGTTGAGCCAGTAGACATCTTCTAGTATAGGCTCTTTGGTTTCAACGATGAGCGTCTGGGCATGAAGGTGGGGGATCGTCAGCGCCAAATGACCAATGCCAAGTGACAAATTGGGAACAAGCTTGTGTGCAATTGGTGTGGGAATTGTAAGGAGTATGCGTTCAAAGCCTAGAACTTCTTTGATGGAAGATATGCGGATATTTTTGAGAATGCTCCCGTGGTGGGCCACTATGCGTTTTTCCAATTTCTCAATCAACCCATGGAAGCCCCCACTCAGATAGAGAAGGCACGCGGTCCGTTTTTTGATGCGTGCCCAAAACCATGATGCGGCAACCGTATCGGCATACCTACCGAATTTGCCTTTCATAAGCGGTTCCCAAATTGCCTTCCACGCGCGCTTACCTCCGATGGCAATTGCAAGATCTTTTGCCGTGACTAGCTCAAGAGGTTGCCAGTAGGGATTGATTTTAAGTCCTGCAAGAAACAATCCGGTCCGAATCCGGTCTAAAATAGGCATTCCGGGAAAGGAAAGAAGAGAGAGGGGAGAGTCTAGGCGGTAGATGCGATTTTTCCATAGCGTTGCAGTAACCGGCTGCCTCTCGATCAGATTTTTGGACAATCCCAATTCATGTATCAGGCCAATGATGGCACTATCGCTAGTAAACAGGTGATGGTAGGCTCCCTCCAGATGCCAGCTCCAGCGTTTTTCACGGAAGCCAGCAGCAAGACCGCCCAACGTTTTTTCTTTTTCAAAAAGAGTGACTTTGTGGCTGCCCTTGGCAAGTTCGTAAGCCGCTACAAGGCCTGTTATGCCGCCCCCGATGATGGCAATCTTCATGGGCAGATTGTACCACGCTGGGCTATAATCGGTTCATATGTTTGCTGATTTTTGGTTGGTGGTGCGCTGGTGGGGGACACTGTTTTTGGTTGGCACAGCCGCCTGGCCCCTGACGCGGAGGCTCTTTGGGGGATGGTGGGACAGTGGCTACTTATTTTCCAAGGCAGTCGGGATGGCTGTCGTGAGCTGGATTGTGTACATTGCGGGAGCGCTTCATGTTCTGCCGTTTTCTACCGGTACGGTATCCATAGCACTGGGTACGACGTTTTTGGTAGGAGTTTTGTTTTCGTTGAAGGATAAGAGGTATAAAGAAGATAAGAGGAATAAGTTTTTTGTGTTTTTTGCTGAAGAGTTTTTCTTTTTTTCTGCATTGCTTTTTTGGTCATGGATAAAGGCGCATGAGCCGAGCATCCGGGGGCTTGAGAAATTCATGGATTTTGGTTTCATGCAGTCGATTCTCAAAAGTAACTATTTTCCTCCGGCAGATATGTGGTATGCAGGGTCTGCGATCAATTACTACTACTTCGGACACCTGGTGACAGCGGTTTTGACGAAGCTGTCCGGCCTTGATTTGGCCGTCACGTTTAACCTGATGCTTGCAACCCTGTTTGCGTTGACAATTACGATGAGCTTTTCAATCGGCAGTCAGCTGACTAATGTTAGAGGAGGATTAGTAACAGCATTTCTTGTGACTTTGGCCGGTAATCTCCAGACGATTTATGCCTTTACAAAGGGATATGTGGGGGATAGCGTAGTGTCATTTTGGAAACTTGGATGGGATTTGGGTGGAATCAAAACTTACTGGTATGCCAACGCGACGCGGTTTATCCCACTGACCATCCATGAGTTTCCCGGCTACTCGTTCGTCGTGTCCGACGTGCATGGACATGTGCTGGGTTTGCCGTTTGTGCTCTTGGCAATAGCTTTATTGATTGGGAGGGCTAACATGTTTTTTTACGGATTCGTTGTTGGTTTACTGTTGATGACAAACGCTCTGGACGGCCCGATTTATTTACTGCTTGCCGCACTTTTAATTTTTATACTAAATAGAAAAAATTTTTTAAAGAATTTGGGAATTATTTCTATTGCGGCCTTATTAACCAGTTGGCCGTTTCTATCACATTTCAAATCTTTCGTCTCAGGTGTCGCGGTCAACTGTCCGCCCGGTTTCCTAGCCAATACAAAAATCGGGTCTATAATTTTTGAGGGAGTTGAAAAGTGTCAGCATTCACCAATATGGATGCTTTTGGTGCTTTGGGGGTTTTTTCTATATTGCGGTATTTGGTTAATAACCCGACGAAAAGAAAAATTAATTACCATATTTTTCCTATTTTCCTTGATTCTAATTATTTTCCCGGAGTTTTTTTATTTTAAAG
>CAZUOM010000002.1:174539-184198 GCA_964621305.1 uncultured Gammaproteobacteria bacterium
CTACCCGGCGCACTTTCGTAGTAATACGATGTTCAAGCTGGGCTACCAGGCGTTTATCTTGTTTTCGATCGTGGCAGGGTATACAATCGTCATGTTAGTCCGTAAAAAACTTTTTCTTTTGCTCCTTCTGCCACAGCTATTTCTTGTTTCTGTATATCCTGTTTTTGCGGTGAGAAGCTACTTTGGAGAATTGAGGAAATACGAAGGATTGGACGGATTGGGATGGCTTAGAAAAGAGTACCCGGATGATTTTTTGGCAATAAACTGGCTTAACGCGCAGCCAGCCCGCGGAATACTGGTTGAAGCAGATGGGGATTCCTACACCGATTATGCGCGTTTTTCAGCGTTTACTGGAAATCCAACCATCGTCGGCTGGGCGGTCCATGAGTGGCTCTGGCGCGGTAGTTACGACGTGGTGAGCCCCAGGCGAGAAGATGTGCGAAGGATTTACGAGGACCGCGATCTTAGTAAAACTAAAGAACTCCTTGCCAAATATAACGTTCGCTATATCATAGTGGGTTCACTGGAGCGGACAAAGTTTCGCTCTATTCAGGAGTGGAAATTTATGCTTCTAGGGGAGAAAGCATTTGACAATGAGAAGACAGTGATATATACTGTTGGAATCTAAAACAGACGTAAGTTTTTTTATGATATCAAATGAATTTAATAAATATCTTTCTGATCAGCCTGCTAGCATGGCCCACTTTAGTTGAGAGAACTAGTCAAAGATCTTGAACGGTTGATTAATAATTTCAGGAGAGGCGACCATACGGCTCGAATAAGTGTTTATACTATAAATTATGGTAACCCAGCTATAGCGCGTAATTTAATGGATGAAGCAACTAGGATGGGGAGGAGCGACTTTTCTATTAAAGGCGGGCCTATTGACAATGATTGGAATATTTGGTTTAATCGAACATACAAATAGAAGACACAAACTGGCTTTATAGGAAACCTCGGTTTTAGAGTTTTTTTCATGAAATCCCGAAAATAAAAAGCTCCATTTGATGGGCACCTGGACATTACGTGCCTCATCTTTTATTCATGGCATACCGGGCTACCCGAAAAACGACAGCGACAAAATCCGAGCCACTCAAAAAGGAGGATATGGTTGTGGAAGAAAAATCTGTGGCGGCGCCAACGGTTGATGACCTCGTCGGAGGGACAAAAGAAGAAAAATCCATGGGCAGTGTTATATCTCCAAGTTCTCGAGGCGTTGATCTGCCTCATTTACCGCCGCCGTATCAGGGCGGCAGAGGGAGATTTGGAGGATACCGCGGCAGAGGGAGATTTGGAGGATACCGGAATGACGACGGCAATGGACACAGCGGGTCGCGTTTTGGCAACGGAGGCTATCCACGGCCGCAATACCCCAGGCGCGAGCCTTACGAGCGAAGCGAGAATTTTGAGCCGGATATTAATGTTCCCACAGAAACCGTGCGCGGTGTTTTAGATACCATGCCAGAAGGCCATGGGTTTTTGCGTCCGAAATACACTCCAAGTGAACGGGATATCTACATATCCCAATCGCAAATTCGGCGGTTTCTTTTACGAAACGGCGACATGGTGGAGGGGCAGGCCCGGCCCCCCAAAGAGAACGAGCGATACTGGGGTCTTCTTAAAGTAGAAAAAATCGACGAATTACCTGCTGAAAGTATGGAAAAACGGCCTAAGTTTGAAGATCTCGTACCGGTGTACCCCAATGCGCAGCTGCGGCTTGAAACAGGAGAACTTCCTCTCTCGACGCGGATGATTGACTTGGTTGCTCCGATTGGCTTTGGTCAAAGGGGCTTGATCGTTTCTCCTCCAAAAGCCGGAAAAACCACGATTCTCAAAGAAATTGCCGCAGGAGTTGCTGCCAACTACCCGCAAGTTCATCTGATGGCTGCCCTTATCGGCGAACGGCCGGAAGAGGTTACTGATATTTCCCGCAGTGTTAAAGGTGAAGTCTTTGCTAGCAATTTTGATGAGTCTCCTTCGGAACAAACGCGTATTGCAGAAGTAGCCTTGGATCGGGCCAAGCGACTGGTGGAGATGGGGCGCGACGTGGTCATTTTACTCGATTCGATCACACGGCTGGCACGGGCCTATAACCTGGTCGTCAACCCGTCAGGCCGGACGCTCACGGGCGGCTTTGATCCGGCTGCCCTCTACCCTGCCAAGCGATTTTTGGGTGCGGCCCGGTGCGTTGAACTTTCAGTTGAGAACAAGAGTTTGGGCGAGAAGATTGATCGCGTGACAACCGGCGGTTCGCTGACCGTCATCGGCACTGCCCTTATCGACACCGGCAGCCGTATGGATGACCTCATTTATGAAGAATTTAAAGGAACAGGCAATATGGAGCTAACACTTTCGCGTGTGCTTCAAGAGCGCAGAGTATTCCCTGCAATTGATGTAGGAAAGTCCGGCACGCGACACGATGAACTTCTGTTGGGCGAGGAAGCTATGAAAAAAATATCAACTCTTCGCCACATGCTTTCACTTCTTTCTGAAGAGGAGCGCACCATGATGCTTATCGAGCGCCTCGGTAAAACCAAAACAAACGCAGACTTTCTTGATAGCCTCAATAAGGGATGACTCCATGCAACGAATCATTTCAGTTTTTTTGGATGAGGTTAGTGATTGGGGGCGCGGGTGGTACTACTACATAGAAAAAAAACTTGAGCGTTTTGGTAGCCGTTTTGAGCGCCAGAAAGCCGTTATCGTTGATATTTTGATGGCCAGGCGTGGCACCTACCAGCGACCGTTTCTCCACTTTTCGCTAGGGGTTCTATTTATGGTTGGTGTGGTTTCAGCGCCGATTTTGGCTGATTCCTACCCCGGAGCAATTCCTGATAATCTCTCCGATTTTACTCCACCTTCGGCCGTAGCTACCTCTCTTGATCCGACCGAATACGGAGTGCAGACGGCTATCTCTGAGAAGCCCCGAGACCAGGTTATTACCTACACGGTTGCAAGCGGGGATACGTTGGGAAAAATCGGAGAAAAATTTAGCGTATCGATTGACAGCATCAAATGGCTCAACAATATGAAAAAAGACGCTTTAAGTATAGGCCAGGAGCTCAAAATCCCTCCGGTAACTGGTATTGTCCACAAAGTGAAAGAAGGGGAAACCATTTACTCGGTTGCCAAAAAATATAAGACCGAGGCTCAAAAGATCGTCAACTTTCCTTTTAATGACTTTACTGACTTAGACACATTTGCCTTGGCCTCCGGTCAACAGCTCGTCGTTCCTGATGGAGTTATGCTGGAGGCGCCGGGCATTGTCAGGCCGCTTCCTCCGGTATTTGTCGGCGGTACAGGTCAATTTCTTTGGCCCGCCGGAGGCATCATTACCCAGTACCCGGTTTGGTATCACAACGCGGTGGATATCGCCAATCCGGGTGCACCCGGTATTGCGGCGGCAGATAGCGGTACTGTTGGCTTGGTTGAGTATTTGCGCTACGGATATGGACAATACGTCATTATCAGCCACGGCGAAGGACTCTCAACGCTCTATGCCCACTTGAGTCAAATTTATGTTAATCCGGGAGATACTGTAGCCCGCGGGCAGACTATCGGAAAAATGGGATCAAGCGGCCGCTCCACCGGGATACACCTCCACTTTGAAGTGCGTAAAAACGGGGTGGTCGTCAATCCACTGCCGTTCCTTAAATAAACTTCGTTTGCTATAATTATCCACGTAGGGTTTACCTGGAAATTTTCCCGAAAAATCTTCCGGGCCTATAGGTAAGTGGTATACCGCCGTCTTCGCATGACGGAGTTGCCAGTTCGATTCTGGCTAGGTCCACTTCGTCCCGCCTCCGTGGCGGGACTCAGTACGAGGTTTTCGTCCGAAACGGACTCAAAACTCGCACGATTTAAGTTGTTTGAACATTTTTATTTTTGGGCCAGGCTTGGAGGATGTCCGACTGCCTGGTCCTGAGCTGCAACGCGGCGAAGGGCCCGAAGTTTACCTGGTTGAACGTCTGGCTGGCAGTCAGAAGGCAAGGGGTTCGATTCCCCTCGGGTCCACAGAACAATTTTGCTTCGCAAAATTTTCTGTGTATACCCATCTTACTCAGATTTGTCCTTCGAAGCTCAGGACGAGCAGCGAAAAAGCTGATTAGATGGGTATATACTGGAAAAACGAATTGCAGATCTGAGTTTTTTCAGTATAGATCTAAGTTCGTTTTGGGCAATCAGGTTGAGCAAAAAGTGAGGGTATTAGAGCCGAAGGTTACGAAGGAATCTCTCCACTTGTAAATTTGGCAAGATTTTCTGATATCAAATCCTGCGTTTTTACTATAGCAGCAGGATTTGACACATCAAGTTCTGTTTGTTGTTGACGTCTAACTTTTCCATTAATTTCTCCGATATACAGAAAAAGCTTAGGTTTCTTGTCTACAATTTTTTGACCTATCAAAAAATATCTCCATGGATATAAATTACCTTCTTGTTTAGCATTGATAGCAAAACCGTAGCCAATGGCATCCTCTGAGGTATTGGAGAGATCAATATCTCCATCTGATAGCCTCTTACCCCCGCTAAGCTCGTATTGAACAATATCGCTGTCCTTATCGATTAAAAAATGATTAGGGCTGGCTCCGAGCCAGCTTGGAGGTATGCGGTACCAATAGAGGTTTCCTAGGCCATTTGCTCTGGCATCATCCAATTTTTCCTTTAGTCCTGTCTTGATCAATAGCTGGTCTATTTCCCAACAGCGATTCTTTAGAAATCCGAGTTTTCCTTCAAATTGTCTTTTTAAATTGTCCCATGGGTAGGTAGGATGGGGATAGGGAAATTCAGTCCTTCCACCATAGCTCTGATTTTTTTTCTTTATCCAATCCGGAAACCCAATTTCCATAATAGCTTATGATAACATATCATTTCTCATGAGTAAATACCCCGAAAAGTTACCGCTAGCCTGCTATACTTACCTCCATGTATATAATCCTATGGTGAAAAAACTTATTGCCTGGTACGAGCGTTACTACCATATCCACCTTCGCCTTGCCGCTTTTCTCTTCGGCCTCCAGTTATTTCACCTCTATTGGTTGACGACGCACGTTGTGGCAACGATTTCTGTAGGTAAAAGCTACTTTCTTTTTCCAGCAGAACTCTCTTGGCTCTACGCCCTGGTTGACTACACCGAGATTCCTGCAATCGTTTCCGTATCAGTCATTTATATCCGGCAGGTCATGAAAAAGAAACACTTTGGTCGGTCTTGGGTATACCTTGTGTTTCTCAATGTCCAATGGCTTCACCTGTTTTGGATTACCGATGAAGTCATTATCGCGCAGTTGATTGGGATGACCCCGATTGCTATTCCGCCGCTTTTGGCCTATGGCGCCATCGCCATCGACTACCTGGAGATTCCGGTCATCATCGACACGGCAAAGAAGGCATTTCGGGGAGCTACTTGAGGGGCTTTTCGACCTGGACGCCTGCGACCTGACCTTCGTTGAGCATATTATTTAGAGCCGTCCCCATGACCGCTCCTAGTCCCAGCATGAGGGCAAACATAACTAGAAACATCCATCCCCGGACGAAGACAAGATACTGGGGTTGTCCGGCTGCCTGCGCACGGACGACACGCGCCTTTCTATGATGCACTCTTCTGGATTTACGTTTCATAATATCCAGAATGACTCGTTTTTACCCGGTTGTCAATACCCCAGGTAAAATTTTTTTCCAACAAGAAGAACAAATATGACAAGTAGGGCGAAGAAAAGCAACGAGACTTTCAGCGTAGATGGCTGATACACAAAAGACACTTCGTGGTCGCCTTCGGGGACGGAAACAGCCAAGAATACCGGAAATACTGAAAATGGCTTGACTGGTTGTCCATCTACGGCTGCGCGCCAGGTGGGGTGGAAGGTTTGTTTGAGGATTACGATGCACTCTGTGCAGTTTTTACCGACATTTACTTTAGCTCTGAAAACCATATCGCTTTCCTGATTTTGAGAGAGGATTTTGGCATTGTTAAATTGTTGAATTGTTAAATTGTTAAAAGTAGTAACATTAGTTATGCCAGGCGGCAAATAAACCGGTGGTTCTTTGAAGAGGTTGTGAAGGTTTCCTTCAGGAGTTTTATACGTTACTTCATCAAGCATACGGAAGTTCGGCAGTCCTGTTTTGCGCGGATAGTCTTTTGCAAACGTAAGCTCAGGGTAGAGTCCCAACTGATGGGTTTTATCCGACTGAACCCAGAGGCGGACGACGTTGGCATAGCTGCGTTTATCAACCGACACAACCGCCGGCCTGACGCCGGCTGTAATATAAGCGGTTGTAGGAATTTCGTACAGTTTCCAACTGGCAGCTTCTTTGACCAGATGCCAAAACGGGCGGGCCGCGGCTGACGGTGGAGCAGCCACGTAGCGTACGCCAAAGAGATGGTAGGTAGCAATATTGTCGTCGCTGAAATATTGCTCCACATCGGAATTGGGCGACCAGGTTTGCGGCAGCCAGAGTACCGTTGGGATGCCAAACGTCGAAAGATAGATATTGTATGGGGTTTCAGCTACCCGGAAATTTTTCCCAAAGTCACCGCCCCTTCCGGCAAAGACCCGTCCTGGCGGCAGATTCCTTAACGAAGTAAACAACTCATCAAGATCTTTTTTCGCCTTATCAAAATTTTCATTTGCTTGGATAATAAGTTTGTCGTTGAGCTCATTGTAGCGGATTGTTTGCTGGTAGACGGGTACTAGTATCAATAAGCCAATAAACAAATAAGCAAATAATCCAATAAGCAAATTATGCTTGCGTAATACTTTCTCTAAAATCCAATTAAATCCGATGGCTACCAGAAATATTCCAGATGCGTGAAGACCCACGATGAAGCGTGATAAATGAAATTCCTTCATCCCGGGAATAAGATCAATAAGACCGCCCCAGGTGGTTCGCCCAAAATAGAGGAGGAGAAAAAAGAGAAAGAGATAGGTGAAATTTGTTTGAGAAAAAAGCCCAACGAAAATCATCAATGTAAGGATCGGCAATCTTCCAAAGTCAAAGAGATCCCCATTGAAGAGCCGGGTCATGACTTCTTTTGCTCCGTAACTATTAAATTTCCACGGTGGATCCCAGACGGAGATATTGTGGTAGTTGTCATAAAGGAGCACTGGGACGATCCAATAGGAAAGGATTCCCACGGTTACCCCGCCCAAAAGAAAAAGTTTTTTAAAGTTTTCAATGCTTGGTTTTGCCAGCGCCATGGGGATCAAAGACAGAAGAGCAATAATGCCAACACCCAAATGTCCGGAAGTTGTAGCAACGAGAAAGAAAACAGGGAGCACGAAAGATGATTTTTTTTCGTTAAAATATCGCCAACTGCAGGCAATAGCCAGCGGCAGGGGAATCATGGCAAACAATTGGCTGGATAGGCCGTAGCCGCGCCACAAAAACGAAGCCGGGTCCAGTCCATATAGCCCGTCGGTTGAAATGTGGCTAGTCATAAGAGCGCCAAAACCGGCTATGAGCCAAGGAAGACGGATGACGCGGAGCGCAAGAAAGACGGAAAGGGGGAAGAAAGAAAGAAGAAGATAGATGATGAGATGATAGTATTGGAATAAATCGATTTGAAATTTGAAATTTGAAATTTGAAATTCGGAAAACATCGTTAGGAAACGATATGACGCTACGATTATGATTTGAGGTATATGACTGTAATACGTTGGAAGGTTATATCCTTGGGCCCAATTGGGCACCCAGTGGTCGACAAGAAATGACAAATGACAAATGACAAATGACAAATTTTTGGGACAATTATTTGCTGCAAAATCCCAAATTTGGTTGGTGCGATCGACTAGTGCATATTGGAACGTATTGTCGTTTGGATCGATTGCCGCCGTCGGCTCCAGCCGATAGAGCCACAGGTTAAACGCGATGGCAAAAACGAGCAGGATAACCGAAAAAATTTTTGAAAAAGATATTTTTTTTGTTATGTTTCCAATATGATCCATGAGGCGATGATACAAGAATTGTTGCACGATGCAAGAAAAAACCTTATTCGGCAAAATATCTCAATTTATTAGCAAGGCTCGGCAGAATTGAAGCCCACAAAGAAAAACGCCTGTGGGTGGCTACCATTGAAGCGGTTCGGCAATATATGAACGGGAGAAAGAGGAAGAGGATTTTAGGGAGAGAATAGGTTAACTTAGTTTCTGAAACGTTTCGGCCTTTGGGCCTCATCAGTTCCGATACACATCGGAAAACGTACTGGTGGGGCTCTATAGAAATCATTGCGCGAATTATTTCGCACATTAATTCTATTGAACCCCACCTGCCTTTTTGGCATTTGGAACGATATAACTGTTCTGGGCAGTTACTTTTTGGAGTGACTACTTGACGACGTATTCGAAAATCGACCGCGGTGGCAAATCCGCGCGTGTCTGGAAGGGTGTCCAATTGAACTTCAACGACTGCGCGTTGTACTCCCTGACCAGATTGTTCCTGTTGGAGACAACGGCAACAAGATCATCGCGTGCGGTGCCGGCGGCTTGATTGTATAGCACTTGTGTTGAAGGCAGCCACTTAGACCGGTCTGCGCCGTAGGTTTTGGTGAACTGGATATCAACGTCGGCGCGGCGTTGTTCAAAAAGCGCGATGTCTTTGTCTGCTTTTTCGATGTAGTTTTGCTGATCGATGAACCACTCGTACTTTTTGAGGGCTGCTTGTGGTCCGAACTCATCAATCGCAACTTGCGCGGATAAGTTGATCAAGCCAAGAACCTGCGCAACGAGTGCAAGCAGGACAATTAGCAAGATCAACCCGACGCCCGTTTTCAAAATTGTCCCGAAATCTTCGCGCATCATTTGTTGCAAACTCCTTTCTGAGTATCATACGCGCCGCCCTCTTGTTTGCACAGTAGGGCTTCTTGCAGTTTTTGCCATTCGTACGCTGCTTTATCCGTGTTGTACATCCCAGTAATCAGATCCTGTTGATTTGTGAGATCAATGGGGTAGTCCGTCAAAAGATACCCCAAACCACCGGCGGTTCCCCACTGGTGGTACCGATGTTGTGGATCGAACCAAAAGACGTAGTCGTCACTCTTACCGAACGTACCATCAGGTTGTAAAAATTCGGCGGTGTAGTAGATGGTCCCGTCCGCGCCTTTGAACGATGGCAAACCATTACCCGCTTCTGCTGCCTGGACTGGCACAAGACGCTTGCCAGAGCTGGTTATTTTGTGGGCTACCGGCATGCGTTTGATGATTTTGCCATCGAGGGAGATCAGATGGATCCACATGACTTTGGTCGGATCGTTCGTGACATCGATTCGATCTTGGATCATTTGTTGTTCAACGGTAAGCCCATTACGATTTCTGGGCACTTTCGGCAAATTTGTGACTTGGGTTGCACCGCCAGGTGCTACTTGTTGATTTGAATAACAAGCGCCAGAAAATCCCACCGTCGCGAGTGCGCCAATGAGAAGAATGGCGGTCAATGATTTTTTCACAGTGCCTCCGTATTTTCTAGTCATCCTCCCAGAAAGGATGCACGCAATCCCGTCACAGACTCGGGACTGGGTGCATCCTTTCTAGGTTTCATCATTCCAATTTTAATGTGCTAGATTTGATGTAATTCACCCAAAAAAACGCAGCAATAAGCGCAGTTTGGATAAGATGGTTTAATTGAAGAAAAGTGTTGATAAAAACGATAGTTTGAGGCTTTTCAATCTT